>NZ_MXQD01000026.1:0-9635 GCF_002165585.1 Paenibacillus sp. MY03
TGAGTTACTTTCCGAGCCATCCGCACTTTCGTTTCAGTTCCATATAGCTGCAGGCTCATTATCCACAGTCCGGTAAGTCGCATAATTTCCTCAACAAAAAATAGGCGCTCCGTTAACCGAAACTTTCGGTCGGAAGCGCCCTTCATTCAATTAAACCCGTCAAATATTAAGCATGCCAAATACGCGGCATCGGCATGGACTCCTTGCCCAGCTCCGCCCAAGCATACCGAAGCAAAAGCTCCGACTTAAGTCCGGCGCTGGCGGGATCGTCCCATAAGTTTCGAAGCTCTCCGGGATCCTCCTGCAGGTCGAAGATTTCTCCATAGGTTTGATTGTAGTAGACGGTGATCTTGTAACGTTCGTCCACGTACGTCTTCTGGTGAATCGTCGTCGGCTCGTGCCGGAACTCGCAGAGCGCGTGATCCCTGGCGCTTCCTTGGCGGCCGAGCCAGACATCCTTCTGATCGACGCCCGTCATGGCGTGCGGAACCGAAATGCCGCAGAGTGACAGAAAAGTCGGCGCCAGGTCGATCAGGGATTGGATCGCGGACGATTGAGCGCCCGCCGGCACTTGTCCCGGATACCGCACGATGAACGGCAGCTTGATGAGATCCTCGTAATGGAAGCCGCCCTTCTGCTGCAGGCCGTGCTGTCCGAAGAAATGGCCATGATCCGTCGTGAACACGACGACGGTATTGTCGGCCAAGCCAAGCTCGTCGAGCTTATCCAAGATGGAACCGATATATTTGTCCATCATGCTGATCATGCCGTAGTAGACGGCCACCAGCTTCTTTCGGTCCTCTTCCGTCAGTCTCTTCTTGTCACCGTAGATAGAGTAATGATGGGAGCCGTAGCCATGAATGCCTCTTCCCGTCTCCATCCAGGCGGTGAAGTCCGGGTTCTCCTCTTGCGTCATGCGGAAGTGCGGCGGGTTGTTGTCATGCTCGCCAGGAATCGCGCTTGGAATCGTCAAGCTGTCCGGGTCGTACATTGTATCCCAAGGCTCCGGCACCAGATATTCCGGATGCGGATCGAAGAAGCTGGACCAGAGGAAAAAGGGCTCGTCTTCCTTCGCGTATTGCTCCAGCATGGCATTGCTCCGTTCCGCAATCCAGGTATTATAATGATATTCCTCAGGAATAGGCCACTTGTAGGTCTGGTTAGGATCCATATTTCCCGTCGGCGGCAGGAAATAGTCACGCCAATTGGCGCAGCCCTTCTCTTCCATCCATAAGGCGTAATGCTGCCCGACATGCGCCTCGTTGGTATGATTGCGCGCCAGCTCCGCATGCTCAAAGCCGTAGAACGGCTCGTCGAATGTTCTCCACATGTCCAGATCCTGCAGCACGGGATAGGCTTCCAGCGATGGATATTCCTCCGTCGATTTCAACGGCTGGAAGTGGGCTTTGCCGATCAAGGAGGTCCGATAGCCCGCCTTCTGGAAATCTTCTCCCACCGTATGGCGGTCCTCCATCAGCTTCGTGCCTAACGTCCAGGCTCCGTGCTGGCTGGGATACTTCCCGGTAATAATGGAGGCGCGCGTCGGCGTACAGGTCGGGTTGGGACAGTATGCCCTCGTAAAAGTCGTGCCTTCCCGCGTCAGCCGATCGAGATTAGGCGTATGAAGCTCTCTATTAAACGCGCCGATCGTATTCCAATGCTGTTGATCGCTCGTAATCAACAGAATGTTAGGTTTTTTCATCGCTCACCCTCCTCTTATGCTAAGATTATAAATAAGAATCAACGGTGATGACCATGTCTCGATGTTGGGGAAACCTATCAATTTCTCAGATTGTTGGAGGAGGAGGATTCGCTTGTACTGGAAGGATTACGGCCATGAGCATGCGGAGTTTCTTTATCATACGCCCGGCAGCTGGGAGCAAGAACAATCGGTATGGGTCGTGCGAGGCGGGCAAAGCGTAACCAAACCCGGTTATCAGGCCGGTCCGAGGCGCATGGACTGCTACAGTCTCCATCTCGTGACGGAAGGGCGGCTTATTCTGCGGGAAGCCGAGCGTGAGATTCAACTGCTGGGAGGGGACTTGTTCTGCAAGTTCAAAGGGCGATCCTACACCTATCATCGTGATCCTCATTGCAAAAGATTAACATTGTCCTGGCTCGCTTTCGACGGACCCGGCGCAGAGTCCTTGCTAGGATCTTCCGGCATCACGCCGAGCGTTCCGTATTTGCGAGGCCGGATCGGCGCCGCTTTGCAATCGGCGCTAACGGAGCTGTTTCAGCTGATCCGGAACACGCCGGGCAGCGACAGTCTGCCTTATGCGCTCGAAATGCAAAGCTTGCTGCTTAAGTTTTTCGCAAGCCTTAACCGAACTACGCTGGAGAAACAGCCTGCCCCGTCTACTATGGAATGGGTACGCCAGAGCATCCGCTACATCGAGCTTCATGCGGCTGAGGGGTTGTCCGTGGAGCAATTGGCGGCGCTCACCGGCATGAACCGCAATTATTTTTCGACGGCATTCGCGGAGCAAGTCGGCCTGTCTCCTCTTCAATATATAAGCAAGGTGCGCATGGACAAGGCGGCGGAGCTGCTGGACAGCACCGCCGCCTCGGTCACCGAAATTGCCTACTCGCTTGGTTACGGCAATCCTTTCGCTTTCAGCAGAGCGTTTGCCAAATATGCCGGCATGCCGCCCTCAGCTTATCGGAAGAGAGGGCCGAATAAACAATAAAGATACGCTCACAAGCTATTGATATTATTACAAGGGAGTAGAAAAACAATGGGTATTGAGCGACAATATTGCATCGCACTATGTGAAGATGCTCAAGCGAATAGAAATATGTATCTGGCTGAATCAGAACGTCAGGTTGTGAAGTGGGAGTATGCGGAATGGAGCAGGTACGAGGTCATGCCTTTTTACTTTGAAAGGAATTGCGAGAAAAGAGCCCGGGTAAGTAAAAACGAAACTGATCTCGTATATGGACTTGATGCGGAGGGAAATGTGCTCGTATCCAAAATCATCTCGCAGGGTCACTTCACTTGCCAATCTATATCCCATGATCGCAGAATAACCAGAAAATATGAGAACGATAAGTTGGACAGCATCGAAATCATTTTTTTGGAAGCCGACTTGCCAATCCATTATGTTGAATTTATCGTCAGACAAGGCATTTCGAGCATGCAGTCCTGGTATTTCGAGGAAGCATACCAATATGAAGGCGCTCACGGGAGAATAACCTCCATTGTACGGGACGAGTATTGGCATGTCGGTGACCGGCATTACCTTTATCAGCTCGCTTACGATGACAAGGGGAAACTTTCACATATTAAGGATCAAGACGACTTCACGATCTATGCCCATTTAAAAAAATCCGAAGCGGCTATCTTACGCACACAAGTACTTGATACCCTCGTATTGGAATGGAGAAAAGAGCTATTAAAATATTGTGACAACAACCCGGAACCAGACCTATGCTTTGCGGCCATCTATCTCCACGACGCTCCAATGGGCGTGTGCAATCCGATCGTTCAATTAGGTTCGGAGGAGACTAGAGAAGAGCAGCTGCAGGAAAATACAGACAAGGAATATTTGTGGTATTCCGGGGAACATCCAACGGAATATCAGATGCAATTACAAAATAAATTTTTGTTCGAACAGTTCTCCATCTTGGTGCAATATTGGCAAATAAACCGGGATTGGTGGAGGGAGTCCAAAAAATTTTGGCACGAAGCGGCCCAACAGCTTAACAGAATCAATTGGGGAGAGATTTCGCCACTTACCAAAGATTTTGTCTTTTACGTTGAAGTGGAAGCCTTTCATTTCAAAAGAGATTTCCGGAAAAGCGTTCCGGAAAATAAGTTGTCTGCGCTAGTGGCAAGAGGCTTATGTTAGTATTCGGTATCATACATTCATTCGATTGGAGGTTTCCTTCATAATGAAACCATGGGAAATGATGCGGGACATGAACCGAATGAACTTCAAAGTTATGCTGGCCGGACATTCCCAGAAGCCGGCGGGCTGGCGAAACGGCCCCTACACGCATCGCTTTCACAGCCTGTGGCTGATTACAAAAGGAAAAGCAACCTTTGTGCTCAATGGCTCCTCCTATACGGCCGAGCCGGGCAAGCTGTTTTCTCTTCCCCCCGGAATGGTCGTCGAGCGGATCAATGAAGGCGAAGTGCCCATCGAATTTTTTTTCGTTCGCTTCTCTTACGCCGTTGCCGCCTACGAGGAGGATGGGAGCTGGACGTTGGCTAGTGACAGAGAGCTGCCGTTCCCCTTGTCCGGAAGCTATGCCATCACGAATATCCCTCCGCTCCTCAATTCGTTCGAAGGGATTATGAAGCTGATGAAACATCGCGGCCAGATCGTCCAAATGCGTCAGCGTATCCTGTTTCTCGAGATCTTGACCCAGATCATCTCGGATTTGCGCTCGCAGGCCGTGACGGGACATACGAATACGATGATCGAGTCGACCATCGATTACATGGTTAATCATTATGCCGAGAACATGACCGTAGAGGAGCTGGCCGCCATGGCGGGGATGAGCAGCAGCCATTACTCCCGGCTGTTCAAGAAATACGTCAGCGCGAGCCCCATTCATTATTTGACCCAGCTGCGCATGGACCGGGCTAAGGAGCTTCTCATTCTGTCGGATTACAAGCTGAAGGCCGTCGCCCAAAGCATCGGATACGAGGACGAGCTGTACTTCAGCCGCTTGTTCAAGAAATTTACGGGGCAATCGCCCTCGCAATATGCCAAGACGCACAAAGCCGCACCGAACAGCTGATCCGCTGCCGGTACGGCTTTGTTCACGTATAGGACAGACCAAGCGATTGGGAATCTAACGGACTCACGCGACACTATTAGCCCGTTTTACTCCTAGATCAAATGCTAACGGACAGGAGCGACATTATTTGGCCAAATATAGCCGAAAGTTGTGCGGATGATGCAGATAAGGTCGTCTGTGTCCGTTAGATTCTAGAAACATCATCAAATCGAAGAATAGCGACGTTCCTGTCCGTTAGAAGGACAGCCTCGCACAACGGAGCGATCGAATTGCCTGTAAGGGTGATTATCGATACTTCGCGGGGATTGTCACGGCTAACGCTCCCCCTGGGCCCATCGCTACTTCGCGGCTCTCATCGCGGCTAACGCTCCCCCTGGACTCATCGCTCCATCGCAATCGTCGCGGCTAACGCTCCTCCTGGACCCATCGCTCCATCGCGATTGTCGCTGCTTGCTCTCCGCCTGGACTAATCGCTACTTCGCGATCGTCGCGGCTAACGCTCCGCCAGCTCTTGCAGCCGCGCCCCGCTGCTCCTTCGGCCCTTCATCGTTCTGCAGCTCGTAAAGCTTGCGATAATGCCCGTCGCGTCTCATCAGCGTATCGTGATCGCCCATCTCCTGCACGCGTCCCTTGTCCAGGACGATAATGTTGTCCGCATGTCGAATCGTCGACAGCCTATGCGCCACGATCAGCGTCGTCTTGCCCTTCGACAAACGCAAGAGCCCGCGCTGCAGCGTCTCCTCCGTCTCCGTGTCGATATGCGAGGTCGCTTCGTCCAGGATAAGAATGTCGGGGTCGCTTACGTAGACGCGAAGGAAGGCCAGCAGCTGCTGCTGTCCGGAGGACAGCTTGACGCCTCGTTCGCCTACGGGCGTCTCATACCCTTGCGGCAGCCGTTCGATAAATTCGTCCATTTCCAGCTCCCTTGCCGCGTTGCGAATGTCTTCGTCGCTCAAGTCCGCCCGGTTCATCCGGATATTGTCGTAGATGTTGCCCGTGAAGACGAAGGGATCCTGCTGGATAACGCCGACGGATTGCCTCAGTTGATCCAGCTTGTAGTCCTTCACCTCTACGCCGTCGATCATCAGACTGCCCCTCTGAATATCGTAGAACCGGTTAATGAGCCCGATAATGGAGCTTTTGCCCGCTCCCGTCGCGCCAACGAAGGCTACCGTCTCGCCCGGCTTAATGGAGATGTTGATATCCTTCAGCACCCACTCCTCCTTATTATAGGCGAACCAGGCGCGCTCCAGTCGAATGGCTCCTTTAAGCGGCCGTTCGATCTCCTTCGCGTTCTCTCTGTCCACGATGTCAGGGCGTTCCTCCAACATCTCGAAAATTCTCTCTGCCGAAGCCAGCGCCGTCTGAATCTGCGTGTAACGGTCGGCCAGCGCCGTCAAAGGCTGGAAAAACTGTCTAACGTAAGTCGTGAACGCGTACACGACGCCGAACGTGACTCCGGCAGCCAGTACGGAATGGCCTCCGTACCAGACAACAAGCGCAAGGGCCAGATTTCCGACGAAGCCGATCATAGGGTTAAAGATGGAGTTATTGACGCTGCCCCGCATCCCGGCGCGATAATGCTCGTCATTCAGTTTCACGAATTCGTCGAGCTGCTGCTTCTCCCGGGTGAACATTTGGACAATCGTCATGCCGCTGAGGCTCTCCGCAAGGAAGGAATTCAATCTCGACAGCATGAGCCGCGATACGCGCTGAGCTTCCCTGATGATCCCCTTGAAGTAGAAGGTTACCAAAACCAGCAAAGGAATAACGGCGAACGATACCAACGCCAGCTTGACGTTAAGCACCAGCATAATGGAAGCGATGCCGACCAGCATCAGAACCTCCTTGGCCAGATTGACGATGACCTGGGAATACAGCTGATTGACGGCTTCCACGTCATGCGCCACCCTTGTCACCAGCCGTCCGACGGGGTTGCGATCGAAGTAGGAGGTTTGCAGCTTCGACAAGTGGCTGAACATTACATTGCGCATGTCGAAAATAATTTTTTGCCCCGTATTCGACAAAATGACGGACTGCCAATACGTAAAGATGCCCGTTACCGCCACATTCAGCACAAAGAGCATCGCAAGGATGATCAGGCCGGAATAGTCCTGCTGGCGGAACGCCGCAATCTCTTCCTTGGAAAGCGCATAGCCCTCTCCTCCTGCAGCAGAACCCGACTCCCCGCTCCGGCCTTCTTGCAAATAATAAGCGCCGTCGAGCTGAGAGATGCTGGCGGGATAAATGCCCTCCGGCCAAGTTTCCCCGCTCTGACTTACGCGGTAATACGTCCGTTCTCCCAGTACGATCGGCTTGCCCTGCGTGCGCTCATCCCCTGCCAATCGAGCCAGCGAAGCGGCATCCGCTACATAAACCATCGGCTTCATAAGCCCGTTAATCCGGTCGTCAATGGCCGACTTTACGAGCAACGGCTGTGTGACGGCCGCGCCTGCGACAAGAAGAGCGAACAGCAGCGAGACGGCGAGGCTTCGCCAATACGGGACGGCGAAGGCCATCATTTTGCGCCATAACAATCCGTCCTTCACGCCGGTTAACCGTCGTTCATTATGAATATCCAAACGAACCCTCCATTCCGGTCTTCATTGTCTGCTTATTGTAAGTCGAAGCGTAGAGTCCCCCGCGCCTCATGAGAGAGGCATGATCGCCGCGCTCCACAATACGTCCCTGATCCATAACGACGATCTGATCCGCATGACGGATAGCCGAGAGGCGATGACTCGTAATGATGGTTGTGCGTCCCTTCATCGCTTTCTTTAGCCCTTCCAGAATCCGCTCCTCGGTCTCGGCATCCACCGCCGACAAGCTGTCGTCGAACACCAATATGGCCGGCTCCTTGATTAGCGCCCGGGCAATACTGACACGCTGGCGTTGACCGCCGGACAACGATACGCCGCGCTCTCCAAGGGAGGTGTCAAATTTCCCGGGAAATTCCACGATATTGTCATAGACCTGCGCGACCTTTGCCGCTTCCTGAATGTGCTCCTGTCCGTAACCTCCAGGATGGAAAGCAATATTCTTGCCGATTGTCGTCGAGAACAGCATATGCTCCTGCGGCACGAAGCCGACGGACTCTCTCAATTGCCGCAATGGAATATCCATGATATCGTGACCGTCGATCACGATTGTGCCTCTTGGCGGGTTATAAAGCCGTAGCAGCAGATTGACGAGAGTCGTCTTGCCGCTTCCTACCTTGCCTACGATGGCAAGACTGCTTCCTTCCGGCACGTTCAGATGAATGTTGTCGAGCGCTGCCCGCTTCTGTCCAGGGTAATGGAAGGTCAATCCCTTCACGTTTATGGCGCCTCGCATGTCATCTACGGAATGAACATCCTTTGCATCGGCCACTGCAGGCTCCGTATCGAGTATGTGCCGCAGCCTCACGTCGACCGCTTTGCCCCGCTGCAAGATGTTAATGACCTTGCCAAGGTTCTCGACCGGTGCGACAAGCATGGTAAGGTACGTGTTGAAAGCGACGAAATCGCCCATGCCGATGCTTCCTCTCATCACGAGCAAGCCTCCGAATACGACGGACAGCAAATAACTGACCCCTACAATCGCCGAGCTTATGGCCGTAAAAAACGAATTGGATTTGTTGAGCTTGCAGTTCGTCTCCAGATTGTTCCGGTTGTCTTCCTTAAACTTATTCATCTCGGGCTGCTCCTGAACGTAACCCTTCACGACCCGAATGCCGGCAACAAATTCCTGCACGCGGCTCGTCAATTGACCAACCGCTTCCTGCACAAGCGTCGTTCGCTGCTCGATCTCCCCCCGGAACCGGTACGCAAGATAGGTCAGCGCGGGAAGCGGCAGCAGCACCAGCAGCGTTAGACCGATATGGACGGTGCCCGCCATCGCGGCGATGGCGACGCCGATCAGCACGGCCGCCTCGATGGTGGAGAAAACGCCCATCATGCCTACCTCGCGCATAATGTTAATGTCGTTCACGGCATGACTCATGAGGTCGCCGATCCGCTGCTTGCCAAAGTATTCGCTGGGCAGGCTCTCCCACTTCATAAACAATCTCTTCCGGATATGCTTCTCCAGCAATCTCGCCAGCCGGAACAAGTAGATCCGCCCTGTCGAACGGAAAAACGCCGCCAGAAATCCGACGACGACAATCCACAAGGCGATAGACAGGATTTGACCCGCCGTGATGCCCTCTTGCACGAGGTCGGCGAAGCTTCCAAGCAGCTGCGGAATGACAAGCTGCAGCAGACATGATATGGACAATAATACCGCGCCAAAGACGTATTGCATTTTGTGATTCATCAGATGTTCTTTGAACAATGGCTTGGACTTCACCGTCATGCCCCCTATTTTCTTTGCTATTGCATTAAGTTTACTCCTCATCCCTCTCATAAAACATGGATATTCAAGCTCACTTTTATGGATTATTCTGCTCATTCGAATCTAGAAAAGCTGGCTGTTCGACACAAAATCACGCTTCCTGCAATAGCGATTTTCCCCCTTTTGAAGGTCATCATCGCACTTTATGGGTAAGGGGAAAAATGCCCCTTAATTTCCCCATCCTCACCATCGTGGGAGCTTTAGAGGGAAATCCTCCCTCTAATTCAGGCCGAATCAGCGCATTCGTACAGAACCCACGCGATTATAGGGAGCTTTGTAAGTAGAATAAATAGTGGACACCTCGTTAAGAGAATTCGATAATGAATGAAATAGGAGGTGTTCACAATGGGTGAACAGCGGAATCGATACAATGAAGAGTTTAAGAAACAGACGGTAAAGTATCTGCAAGGGCAGACGAAATCGGTGGAGGACATCGCCCTCGAACTAGATATTCCCGCGAAGACGTTACATGCCTGGAAAGCGAAATTTCGAGATTTTAAGAATGAACCCGTCGC
>NZ_MXQD01000027.1:0-7254 GCF_002165585.1 Paenibacillus sp. MY03
CCTGCGGCGGCTGCTGCGCCCGGCGACGCCGCCGCAGCGTCCCAGGCGCTGCGCGCCGCGCTCGCGAGCCCTGCGGCCGCTCGCGCCACCGCAGAGGCGGCCTCCTCAGCCGCCGCCTCGAACCTCGCAAGGCCGGTCGCGCCTCCGGCTAGCCCGGCCGGCACAGAGCCGTCCGCGTCCGCCGACGCTCCCGTGCCATCGCCTGCGGCTGCCGAAGCGATCTCCGTTGCGCCGCCATAGCCGGGGGTCGGGTCGAACGGCACCCATCCCGCCCCGGGAAAATAAACCTCAACCCAGGCATGCGCATCCGATCCGCGCACTTCATAGACGCGCTCGGCCGCCGCTCCCGCGCTCCCTCCGCTGCCCGTCAATGCGATCTCGCCCGTCGCATCGCCTGGCGTGAAACCCTTGACCCAGCGCGCCGGAATACCTTGCGAACGCAGCATGACGACCATTGCCGTGGAGAAATGGACGCAGTAACCTTGACGCTGCTCGAACAGGAAGTGGTCGACGAAGTCGTCTCCCTCCGGCGGCAGCTCGCTGCCCGACTTCGTGTAGCCATACGTGGTCTCCAGGTAGAGCTCCACCGCCTTCACGCGGTCGTAGAGGGATGTCATGCCCGCTCCAGCCACCTCGGCCGCCAGCGCGGACACCCGGCCTGGCAGCGATGCCGGCAGCTGGAGGTACGGCTTAAGCTCCGCCTCCGTCAGCGCGCCGCTTGAAAGGGCCGCGTTTGTCTCCCGCGATTTTGCGCTTGGCCTTCCGCCATCATCGACTGCTTGGACGGCGCCGCCGCTCCCCAGCGAACGCAACGCCTTCTCCTCCGTCACCGGCATATAGCTTGTAACGGAATAACGCTCCAGCTTCGCCGTCTCGGAAGCCGCGTACAGCGCGTCCGCCGCCTCGTTAACCAAATAGCTGCCCAGCTTCCGCCTTGGATCGGCCGCGATGAGCTCCGTCACTTTCCCGTTCAAGCCAGACGCAATAATCGGCATCTCCGCCGCCGGGTTTTCCCACACTAACGTTTGGCGAATGGGCCGGCCAAGCAAGACAGCAGCACCGTCTCCACTTGCGTTGCTCGCCGTTCCTGTCGACTCCGCACCTTTGTCCGTCCCCAAAACAGGCTTCAGGGTAAGCGCCCTGTCATCGCTGATCCAGCCCCTGCCGTCGTACGTGGATTTGGATTCGCCGCGCCAATACGCGCGTACGGGCGATAATCCTTTAAACATGATGCTATCGTCGCTGCTGAGCGGCATCCCTAACTCGCTGTCGTCAAAACCGTACCCGGTCAACGCTCTGCCAAGCTGTCCGCCGTTCCAGCTTCTCATCGTCGCCACGGCTTTGCCGTCGCCCCCGATGGATTGAAAACTCTGCTGCAGCCGGTCCGTCATGGCCGTCGTCCACTTCGCGGGAGCCAGCTCGCTCTCCCTGTCCACGGTCGCCAGAAGCGCGCCGCCTGCGATAACCAGCGTGACAAAAAGCGCGCCGGCAAGCCAGCTTTTGTCGATATCCTTCAGTCGCTTCTCGCCGATGTCCAGCACGCGCCGAACTCTCGGCACAGCCACGATCGCGGCCAGCAACAGTCCTTCGGCCGTCGTGCGCAAAAAACCGGCAAGAACGTCCATGCCGAGCCAGATGTGCAAAATGCCCAGGTACAGCAGCGTTGCCGCCGCAATGCCAAGCGCCGCCTGCCTGACCCAGACAAGCGCCTGCAGCGCCGGCGCCAGCATGGCCCAGCCCGCGAACAGCATAAGCGTCCGGAGCTCGCCCGACATGGCCCAGAGCCCGCCTTGTGCCATTAGCCCGATATTTTCTCCGATCAGTCCAGGGAAAGCCAGGAACCATTCCGCCGGACTTTGATCCTGTCCCTTGTACAACCACATGATGCAAAAAAGGCATATACAAGCATGCAGCAGCACGGATATCATCCATGGCATGCGGATAAGCCCCGCGGCGAGCATGCAGCCTATAATAGCCAACAGAGGCATGGGATGATAGATGACCGCCCATTCGCTCGCCCCCGTCCAAGGCAGCAGCCATTCCGCCAGCAGACCGAAAAGGAGGAGGCTGGTCAACAGCCTGTACATCAGCGTTCCTTCCGAATGCCGATCATGAACATTATCCGAGGGCATAACGATCCGCCCCCTTCCCGGCCTTGAGCCATGCCGCTCCGGCTTCTGCCGGAGGAAGCCAGCGGACACGTACGCCAAGCTTCTCCAGTTCCCTCTGGCTGCTCCGCATCTCGCTCGTCACATCAGTGCCCTCCATAACCAGATGGAGGGCCGGTCTTCCGGCTTCCTCGGCGGAATCGATCGGCAGAGGCAGCCATCGATGAGCTTCCTTCCAATTGCCGCTGAACACATGCACCGCCCCTCTCGCCGGCAGCGAAGCATGGTCGAGCCAATCCCGCCCGCTTCCTTCCGTCTCGGCCCGCAAGCCTGCCAGCAAGCCAAACAACTCCTGCAGCTGGTTCGACTTGGCGGAAGTCCCCTCCATTTCGAACGTCCAGCCGGGCGTTACGATTCTGACATGCGCTCCGGCGTGGAATAACGTTTTGGCTTCGAAGGCAGCCCAAGAGAGACAAGACTCGAATCTGGCATCTTGACCTCCATAAGACTCCGCCAACGTATCAATGTACATGGTCGAGGACGGATACTGCTCCAGTATGGCCGATTTGACGCGCAGCCCTCTGCCCCTGGCAGCGGCCCGGTAGTCAAGATGGCGAATGGAGTCTCCCTCGCGGTAAGGCCTGCTGTCCGGTCCGGAACCGGATACAGCTCTTTTGCTCATGTCTCGGTCGCCAATCCTGCCGCCCCATTCCGCGGAAGCTTCCGAATCATAGGCTGGTTCGTCGCCGATTGCCCCTGTTACGGGCGGCATCGATAATCCGGTGCCCTCCGGCAAGGACGGCCATACCTTCAGTTCATCGCGTATGTTCAGCGTTGTCCGAATAGCCGTTAATCCCAGCCAATCGCCGACGGTAACCGTTATATTCCTGAATGCGTAGACGCCTCTGTGTCGAAGAGGAAGCTCGTATGTCAAGACGCTGCATGCCTCCGAACCCGGAATCGCCACGTTGCGGCAAGTCATCGTGGACGGAGACATCAGCGATTCATTGCAAATATCATCCTCCACGGCGAACCAGACAAAAGGAAACCGCCAGCGCCTTTCGATTTCCACGGAAATGACGGCTTCTTCCCCCGCGGCTTTTTCCCCCTCGCCAGGCAGCGTCCGAACGATCTTTAAACCTCTGGATGCCGCAAGTGGCAGCACGCCGCTAAACAAAGCAACGCCGAGCAAAACGGCAAAAGCGTACCATTCAAGCGCGCCGCCGCGTACCACAGCCGCGCCGCCGCAGCCCGCCAGCGCCAAAATAATGACGCACCAGGCAACCCGGCGCGTGCGGTAATAGGGCTTGTCAGCCTCGGGCCACCCGCCTGCCGCATTCGACTTCCTTACATCTTGCTTCGCTCGCTGTCTATCCCGCTTCCTTCCATTTTGCTTCGCTCGCTGCTTATCCCGCTTCCTTCCGTCACGACCGGCTTCCCCCGGATTTTGTTTGCTCGCTCCTCCCGGCATCATCGGCGCCCCCTGCTGTTGTAGACGGCTCCCGCTTCCGGCGGGAAAGGCGTCGACCGAACGATAGAGGCCATTAGTCCGCTTGCGTCTCTGCCGCCGGCTCCCGCTCTTCCCCTAAGCGCAAGTCTGTGCGACAGCACAGAATCGGCGGTACCCAGCAAATCGTCGGGAATGACATAACCTCTTCCCTCGATATATGCGGCGGCCTGCGCAGCGCGCAGCCAATCCCTGAGCGCGCGCGGACTCAGTCCGAGTGCAATGTCAGGCGACCTGCGTGTAGCGTCCGCCACCGCGACCATATACTCCAGCAGCGAGGAATGGACATGAGCCTGCCGGGCTTCGGCTTGCATCTGCAGCCATTCCTGCGGAGCCATGACAGGTCTGATGCGTTCAGGCTCCACGCGTCTTCCCAGCGCATATTGCTCCAGAATACGTTTCTCGTCGGCAATGCCCGGGTATCCGATCGACAATCGCATCATAAACCGGTCCATCTGCGCCTCCGGCAGCGCGTTCGTCCCTTCGAAGTCTAGCGGGTTCTGCGTCGCGATCAGCATAAAGGGTACAGGAAGCCGTCTCGTTTTCCCCTCTACCGTCACTCTCCGCTCCTCCATCGCCTCCAGCAGCGCGGATTGCGTGCGCGGCGACGTCCGATTGATTTCGTCGGCCAACACGACATTCGCCATAATCGGTCCGGGACGGAATTGCAGCTCGCCCGACCGTCCGTCCAGGACGAGACCGCCCGTCACATCAGCAGGGAGCATATCGGAGGTAAATTGAATACGCTTGAACTCGCCGCCCACCGTTCGGGCGATCGCTCCTGCCAGCATCGTTTTGCCTACGCCGGGAATATCCTCCAGCAGCACATGTCCGCCTGCCAGCATGCTGATTAACATTTGTTTTATAAGGGCTCCCTTGCCGACCAACACTTGCTCCACCTTGCCCTGAAGTCTATGAAGCAGCGCTTGCGGCGGCTCCGCCCAGGAATGGCCGGGACTGCCCGTCGTCTTTACTTGCTCGTAATCATTTCCTATAAATTGAGGGGTTATCATCGTACTGTCGCCTCCCGAAAAATAAATCTATCTATTTTTCAGTCTCGCCAGTATCGCCCCTGTTTAGACCTGCTAGATTTCCTTGCCGGTCTTACTCTGCACCGCATTCCCGGACTATCGTTAATCTCGCATTTCCTCTACTGCCCGATCCAGATCTCTCTCCGCTCCTTCGTCAATACATAATTCTCAATTTCCATCCCGAACTGAGCCAGCGTCGCCCGGATTGGCACATCCAGCTTCACCTCGTTTCCCTGTCCCGACGACGCCTGGTCCGTCAGCCAGAACCATTGTCTGCCGTCCAACGTCACTTCGATGACGCCTTCCTTCTCGTCGAGCTCGGCCTTGCCGCCGAGCCATTCGCTCAGCTTGTCGAGCGGAACGCGAATGGTGCCGTTCTGCAGCGTATATTCGAAAGCCTGGAGCTCCAGACTTTTTTCTCCGCGATGAATGATAAGCGCCGGTTCAGCCTGCTTCGCGATGCCCCCCTTCCGATCCAGCCTGGAAGCGAACGCTGCCAGCGATTGCTTGTCCGACTCGGTGACGCTCCCCCTGCTCCACTTCGATTGACTCGCAACCTTGAACTGCATAGGATCAACCCCGTCGCTCAGAGCGGCAAAAGAATAACCCATTTGCTTATAGTAGGCAATGATAGAAGGCAGCGCCTTCACCGTCTCCTCGTGACCGCCGCTGTCGTGCATAAGCACGTTAAGCGTGTTTGCGATTTTGGATGCGCGTATGTTCGCGATTATTTCCGAGGCTGGCACGCCAACACGCTTGGAATCGCCGCTGTCGACGTTCCAGTCATGCACCTTGTAGCCCGCCGCCTTCATCGCGTCGAAGTATCCTTGGTCGAAGTTGGCATACGTGCCGCCCGGCGCCCGGACGAGCGTCGTTCGGATGCCCGCTGCCTGGAAAATCGCGTCATCCGTCCGCATTATTTGGTCCGCGAAGTTCCGGAAGCCGCCATACAGCTCCCTGTAGACATGATTGTATGTATGGTTGCCGATGGCATGACCTTCGGCAACGATCTGCTTCACAAGCTCGGGCTGGCGCTCCACCTGCTGCCCCAGCAGAAAGAACGTCGCGGTCACACCCTCACGCTTCAAAATGCTCAGCACCTCAGGAGTATGCTTGCTCGGGCCATCGTCGAACGTCAAGTAGACGACTTTCTCCGGCTGCTTGGAAGCCGGAACATCCGGGGCAGTGCCCGTTCCCGTGCCATCCGACTTCGTGCCTCGGGATGTTTGGCCAGACTCCGCAACCCCGACCGATCCATCGTTGGCCGACTTTACAGTCTCTACTCCGCTATTCGCTCCGTCGCTGGTCGACGCTACTGTGCCCTTGTCGCCATTCGTTCCGTCGCTGGTCGACTCTGCTGTACCCTTGGCGCCATTCGCTCCGCCGTTGTTCGACTCTACTGTAACCTTGTCGCCATTCGCTCCATCGTTGGTCGACTCTGCTGTACCTTTGCCGCCATTCGCTCCATCGTTGGTCGACTTTATTGTGCCCTTGTCGCTACTCGTTCCGTCGCTGGTCGACTCTACTGTGCCCTTGCCGCCATTCGTTCCGCCGTCAGCAGACTTTGCGTTATCAGCTCCTCCTCGGTTTGCCCCGTAAACAGTTGTACGGTCGACACTCTTCCCGCTTGCAACGGTACTGATTCCTTCCATCTCGGGTTGAATCTCATTGTTTCCTCCTCCTGCTGCTCCCGCTTTAACCTTCTCCAAATTAGTCGTTTCCGCTGTATGGCCATCTCTATCATTAGGCGAAGGAGCTTGTCCCGCTTTGCCGTCCGGCTTTGCAAGCAGCGACTTCGCCTCGTACTGATAAGTAACTGTCCGCAGATCCCCAATGTTGCTCGCCGCACCCGCCGCTTTCCCCTGCCAGCCCAGTCCACCGTCCACTTGCATAACGCCGAACCACAATATCGTCACGCATAAAGAAGCTTGTACTATTCGTCTCATCTGAATGCACCATCCTCTATCGTCTTCCTTCTTATTACCGAATTGATAGAGTATATGAATCAGCATTCCGCCTGATGCCTGCAATCTTGCGGCTTTTCTGGCATTATTATAAAATGCAAAAACGCCCTCCGAAGTAGGTTCGGAAAGCGTCTTTTTGTATATATCAGTTTGTCGGTCTCACCGACTTAAAAGCCGCCAACCGAGCACATACGCAAGCTTAAGTCGGTTTCGCCGACTTAAAGACCACCAACCGAGCGTATCCGCAAGTTTAAGTCGGCCATACCGACTTAAAGGTCACCAACCGTGTGTAACCGCAAGTTTAAGTCGGCCATACCGACTTAAAGGCCGCCAATCGACCGCAGCCGCTAGTTTAAGTCGATCTCGCCGACTTAAATGCCGCCAACAGAGCGCATACGCTAGTTCAAGTCGGTTTCGCCGACTTAAAAACCACCAACCGTGCGTATCCGCAAGTTTAAGTCGGCCATAACGACTTAAAGGCCATCAACCATGCGTAACCGCAAGTTTAAGTCGGCCATACCGACTTAAAGGCCACCAACCGTGCGTAACCGCAAGTTTAAGTCGGCCATAACGACTTAAAGGTCACCAACCGAGCGTATCCGCTAGTTTAAGTCGATCTCGCCGACTTAAAGGCAGCCAACCGA
>NZ_MXQD01000028.1:0-144440 GCF_002165585.1 Paenibacillus sp. MY03
CCATCAACCATGCGTAACCGCAAGTTTAAGTCGGCCATACCGACTTAAAGGCCACCAACCGTGCGTAACCGCAAGTTTAAGTCGGCCATAACGACTTAAAGGTCACCAACCGAGCGTATCCGCTAGTTTAAGTCGATCTCGCCGACTTAAAGGCAGCCAACCGAGCGCAGACGCAAGTTTAAGTCGGTCCCGCCGACTTAAAGGCAGCCAACCGAGCGCAGACGCAAGTTTAAGCCGGTCCCGCCGACAATCTCGCTCGCCTCAGCGCCGCCACCGGCCCAGCAAACCGCCTCTCCGCTCGCATCGCAACGCTTAAGCGGCTACTTCCGCTTGGCTCTCGCGTTCAGCGTCTTGACGGCCTCCAGTACTTCGGCTGCGTGGCCCTTCACCTTGACCTTGCGCCATTCGCGGACCAGATTGCCCTTCGCATCGATCAGGAATGTCGAACGCACGATGCCCATGTACTCTCGGCCATACAGCTTCTTCATCTGCCAAACGCCGTACTGCTCGCATACCTTGTGCGCCTCGTCCGCCAGCAGTACGTACGGCAGCTCCTTCTTCGCTATAAAGTTCAAGTGCGACTTCACGCTGTCCGTGCTGATGCCGAGCACCACCGTATTGTGGTTCTCGAACTCGCCATAGTTGTCTCTCATATCGCAAGCCTGCTCCGTGCAGGTCGGCGTCATATCCTTCGGGTAAAAGAACAGAACGACCTGCTTCCCCCGCAAATCCATAAGCGACAGCGTCTCGCCAGTCGAAGCAGGCAGCTTGAATTTAGGTGCTTTTTTGCCTATTTCCAGCGTCATCGTTTCTCTCTCCTCTCTCAGCCCATCCGCAATCTAAGATCCCGCCCCGCGATACCGCTTCACGCCGTGATTCCATAGTGCAAGCCCGAGTCCGAATACGATCAGTCCCATGACCGGCGTCAGCAAAGCAAGCTGCGACAAGTCATCTGCTTTTTTCTCCAGGAAGAACGATGCCGGGATAACCCCCACGAACGCGAACGGCAGCAGCCAGGTGAGGAAAAAGCGGATGATTTTGTTATAAATGTTCACGGGGTAACGCCCGTAATTCTGAATGTTGTAGATCAGCGGCACGATGCCCGTCGGGGCGTCGGAGTAAAAGGATATCGCGCTCAGCGCGGTATACATACCCGCATAGATCAGTACCGCGCCAAGGACGAGCAGCAGCAGCACCAGCACATCAAGCACGCCGAACGGCAAGCCGAGCTCCGCCCAGCAAAGCCCCATAATGATAGCTCCGACCAAGGAGCCGATCAGCGATGGCGGATCAACATTCTCCAGCAGCACCTGGAACAGACTATGCGCGGGACGCGTCAGAACGCGGTCCATCTCGCCTTTGACAATATAACGTTCGCTGAAGTTCCAGATGCCAAAGAACGTGCTGAACACGCCGTACGGAATCATAAAGAAGCCATATACGAACACGACCTCCGCCTCCGACCAGCCGCCGAGCGTAGGCGTGTGCTGGAACACGACGAGGATAAAGATAAGGTTCATCCCTTGGAACAATAGATCGGAGATGACCTCGATCCAGAAGTCGGCGCGGTAGGTGAGCCTTGTTTTGGCATAGTTTTTGATATACTCCCAAAATAAAGCCATATATCGAATCATGTCTTAACCCCCTTGCACGAACAGCCGCTTGCGAGCTGCACGCCATGTCAGCCCGATCGGAACGAGCAGCAGCAAGAACCAGAACGCTTGAAGTCCGAACACTCCCGCGGCTTCGCCGATGGGGGTCCGCCCCGTAAAGACCGAGCTCGGCAAATACGTGATGGCCTGGAACGGAAGCCACTGCATTATCCCCGACAACCAGCCCGGGAAAAAGGCGATCGGCACGACGACGCCCGAGAACAAATCGACCATGACCCGCTTCATCCGCATCATGCCCTCGTTGTTTTCGACGAAAAAGGCGAACAGTCCCGTCAAAATATTAATCTGCGAATTAATCAGGAAGCTGAAGAACAGCATGACCAGATACACGAGCCAAACGACAGGATCGGTCGGAAGCTTTACCGGGAACAGCAGGCATACGATCGCCAGCCCCGGAATCATAAACAGCATGAAGCGGAACAACCCTTCCCCGAAGCCCTGCATCATCTTAACCAGCAAGTAAGAATAAGGCCGAATAAGCTGCACGGATACGCTGCCGTCGCGAATCTCGTTCGCGATTTCCCGATCCAGATTGTTGAAGTAAAACGCCCGAGCCATCCACGAAACCGCGATGTAAGTCGTCATCTGGGGAACGGTGAACCCCGCCAGCGACTCCTGACTTCCGTAGATAGCCAGCCACAGAAAGTAATACGCCCCGATATTAATGGCATAAATTACGATGCCGCTGTAATAATTTACGCGATAAGCAAGCATCATCAGGAACCGGATGCGAATAAAATCCAGATAGGCACTCGTCATGACGAAGCGATCTCCTTTTTCGCCGCTGCCGCCTCTGCTGAGCCGGATTGGTAGATCGCCCGGACGATCTCGTCCGTGTTCGTCTCGAAAATTTTAATGTCGCGAATATCCGCTCCCCCGACGACTCTTGCCATCGCGTCGGATACGCTGACGGAATGCGGCACGAACAGCTTGGCAGTCACGTCGTTTTCGATACTCCATGACACATCCAGCCCTTCGGTCAATCCGCTCAGCCTGGCAATCGGCGTATGGGCGGCGAATTGAAACTGGATCTCGCGGCCTTTGCTCCACCTGGCTTTAAGATCCTCCAAACCTCCATCGTAGATGATCTGCCCGTCATCGAGCATAATAACCCGGGAACATAACGCCTCGATGTCCTGCAGATCATGCGTCGTCAGCAAAATCGTCGTTCCTTCTTCCTTGTTCATCTGCATAAGGAAGTCGCGTATTTCCGTCTTGACGACGATATCGAGGCCGATCGTTGGTTCGTCGAGAAACAGGATCGACGGATTATGCAGCAGCGACGCCACCAACTCGCAGCGCATCCGCTGACCGAGACTCAGCTTGCGGACGGGGCGGTTCAGGAGATCGCCCAGTTGCAGCCTTTCGACGAGATTGTCGAGCCGCTTGCGGAAGTCGGGTTCTGACACCCGATACACCTTGCGAAGCAGCTGGAACGATTCGATAACGCCGATATCCCACCAAAGCTGGGAACGTTGGCCGAAGACGACTCCGATTCCGTTCACGAACTTCTCGCGATCCTTGAACGGGACGTAACCGTTCACCTTTAATTGACCGGCTGTGGGCACAAGAATGCCCGTCAGCATTTTGATCGTAGTCGACTTGCCGGCGCCGTTCTCTCCTATGTATCCACAAATCTCGCCCTGCGAAATCCGGAACGAAATATCTTTTACCGCACGGACCTCCCGATACTCTCGCTTGAACAGATCCTTGAAGGCGCCGGAGAGTCCTTCTCTATTCTTTTGCACGCGGAAGTCCTTGCGCAAATCTTTGACATCAATAGCTAACATTGCGTTGTAGCAGCCCCTCTCGCTTCGACATTTCCTGGGAAATAGCGATTATATTGTACCCCAAATGATAAAACTTGCAACTATATGCGCCTGAGCTTTATAATTTTATGATATGTAATCATACCTCAGTTATCGTGGGTCGTAAACGGAAGGTTACAGGGAAGTCCTATGCAGCCTTAATCTATAGCAGCGGCAAAACCATGATCTGAATCCACTTGGCGTCTATTCGAAAGGAGACCTATTAAACGCAATGCGTACGCGGTCAGAAACCCCTAAAAAACAGTCACGTTGGAAGTGGCTTATCATTACTTTATCGATCATCATCGTTGCCGTAGTCGCGGCCCTCGTCTATTGGGGAGTCGGCGTCTACAGCGCGCTAGATGATTTTAAGAAGGAGCCGGAAAAGTCCCGGTTCACCGACGTCACTCCCGAGAAGCCCGTCGAGGTTCCCAAGTGGGAAGGCAAGGAGCGCGTGAACATTCTGCTGCTGGGCGGCGACGCCCGCGACGCGGACGAGAACGGAATCGCGCGGTCCGACTCCATGATGGTCGCATCGTTCGATCCCGTCACGAAGAAGGCCCATCTTTTCTCCGTGCTTCGAGATACTTATGCGAGAATCGAAGACCACGGCAAGGGGCGCATCAACTCCGCCATTACAATGGGAGGACCTAACCTCGCCATGAAGACGGTTGGCGACCTGCTTGGCCTCGAAATCCAGTATTTCGTCTACACCGACTTCGAAGGGTTTAAATCGCTTATCGACACGATCGGCGGCATCTACTTCGACGTTGAGAAAGATATGCGCTATACGGACAACGCGGACGGCAATCGCTACGACATCGATCTGAAGCAAGGCTACCAGCTGCTGGACGGCGACAAGGCGCTTCAGTACGTACGCTTCCGTCACGACGCCATGAGCGATTATACGCGGACGGAGCGTCAGCGTAATTTCCTTAAGGCTGTTGCCTCCGAGCTGCAGTCCGGCTGGAACCTGATCCGAATGAAAGAAATTCTGGAGAGCGTTTCGCCTTATATCGAGACGAACTTGACCGTGGGAGATATGCTGAAGCTTGGACAGCTAGGCGTAGAGAGTCATGTCGGCGGTACGGCTCAAATCCCTCCGATGGAGCTTGTCAGCGAAGAGCATGTAGGCGGCGCGTCCGTCATCGGCATTCGCGACGAAGACGCGCTGATCGGATTCGTGCAGGAAATCCTGTCGACGGACGAGACGATCCCGGTGCCTTCGGAGTCGCCCGCGGCGGACGGATCATCGGAGGGCGATGGTGGCGGCACGAATAGCGGCTCCGGTTCTTCCGAAACTTCAAACCGCTCCGGCTCGAGTTCTTCCGCCCGCTAACGAGGCGCAAGACCAGTCGCCCCTCATGATCATCTACTTAAGAGCGACGTCGGGCCCTGCAAACCTATATCGCGCAAAATGAATAGAGCACCTATGTGCTCTATTTCCTTGTTCCGGCTAAGTTGTAGGCGTTATAAATGCTTATACGCCCCATTTCCGGCGCTCGCAAGCTCCATAGGCGTTTTAAACGCCTATACCGCCCATTTTCGGCGCTCGCAAGCTACATAGGCGTTATAATCGCCTATACGCACCACTTTCGGCGCTCGCGAGCTACATGAGGCTGTCGATTCATTGTGAGTAACGGAGCTGAAACGTTCAACTTTCGCTAACGGACCTCAGAGCCTCTATTTGCAGCATTTTCGCGATATTGAAAATCTAACGGACTCAGATGATGCTATTTGGTGCAGCGCCGCCCATTCTATGCGGTTTTGACGGAAGTAAGGTCGTCTGTGTCCGTTACAATTAAAACAGGCCCCATTTTTGCGAAATAGCGACTGTGGTGTCCGTTACGATCAGCCTTTACTTCACTGCGCTGCCGTCCACAATGAATCGACAGCCTCTACATACGCGTTATATACGCCTATACACCCTACTTTCGGCGCTCGTGAGGAGCTACACAGGCGTATTAAACGCTTATTCGCACCAATTTCAGCGCTCGCGAGCTCCAGCTATTAACCTTATTAACTATTCATCTCCACTCGAAAGGGGTTCTCCTACTCATGACCATTCATCGTCCAACCTCGGATCGACTTTATCAAGAAGCGCTTCAGCATATCGTCGGCGGAGTCAACAGCCCTTCCCGCTCTTACAAAGCCGTCGGCGGCGGCGCGCCTGTCTTTATGAAACGCGCCGAAGGCGCCTACTTCTGGGATGTCGACGACAATCGATATATCGACTATCTGGCCGCTTACGGCCCCATCATTACAGGACATGCCCATCCGCATATTACGGAGGCCATTATCGAGTCCGTGCGCAACGGCACGCTGTACGGCACGCCGACCGAGCTCGAAATCAAGCTGGCCCGCATGCTCAAGGAAGCAATCCCTTCCATGGACAAGGTGAGATTCGTCAATTCCGGCACGGAGTCCGTCATGACGACGATCCGAGTAGCCAGAGCCTATACGAAGCGGAACAAAATCATAAAATTCGCCGGCTGCTACCATGGCCATTCCGATCTTGTCCTCGTCGCGGCCGGTTCGGGTCCATCCACGCTGGGCATCCCGGACAGCGCGGGTATTCCGACAAGCATAGCCCATGAGGTTATCACCGTTCCGTTCAACGATCTGGACGCGCTTAAGGAAGCGCTGGAGCGCTGGGGCGACGATACCGCCGCCGTTATGGTGGAGCCGATTGTCGGCAATTTTGGCATGGTGATGCCGCATGAAGGCTATCTGGAGGGTCTCTGCAAGCTGACGCGCGATGCAGGAGCGCTTGTGATCTATGACGAAGTAATTAGCGCATTCCGCTTTCACTACGGATCGTCGCAAACCTATCATGCCTTCCCTGATCACAAGGCGATCGAACCGGATCTCACCGCGCTGGGCAAAATCATCGGGGGCGGCCTCCCTATCGGAGCTTACGGCGGACGCCGCGAAATTATGGAGCAGGTCGCGCCGCTCGGCCCCGCTTATCAAGCGGGAACGATGGCAGGCAACCCGGCTTCCATCTCCGCCGGCATCGCCTGCCTGGAAGTGCTGCAGGAGCCGGGCATCTATGATCGGATGGATCGTCTGGCCACCAAGTTGGCTGACGGAATGAGGGAAGCTGCGGCCGCGAACGGAATTCCGCTGACGGTTAACCAGATCCGCGGCTCGTTCTCCGCCCACTTCTGCGATCATCCCGTCACGAACTACGACGAGGCGCAGGATACGGACGGCGAACGCTTCGGCTCTTTTTTCCGCGCCATGCTGGATCAGGGCATCAATCTTGCGCCGTCGAAGTATGAAGCCTGGTTCTTGACGACCGCGCACACGGATGCCGATATCGAAGCAACGATCGAAGCCGCCAAAAAAGCTATGGCGCAGCTGTAATTTCTGCACCGCGTGCAACCCTACGCGCGGTGAGGCGGTACGGGAGTCACGACCCATTACCAAAAGAAACATTCCATTCGGGAGAGGAGCTGCTTGGAGGATGAAGGAAGAGTTGCTGGCTATTGTGAAACGTTTGGACAAACGCCGCGAGACGGCGCCGTTATCGCCTGCCGAAGTATGGGACGCAAACCTTGACGAGGATATCGTAAAGCTCGGGAAGAAGTATCCGCCTGCGAACAAGCAAGACATCGCCCTGATGGCCGGCCTGCATCTTCGCAACGACAGTCTGGATCGTTCCCACTCTTACGCCCAGCAGATCGAAGACGACGCAACGGGAAGCTACTGGCATGCGATCATGCATCGGATGGAGCAAGATTTCTGGAACAGCAAGTATTGGTTCCGCCAAGCGGGCCGCCATTCCGTCAAGGAGCGCACACGATCTGCTATTGCGGAGTGGTTGTCGACGCAGCCCGGATTAGACTCTTTTCCCGCCAATCCCATTGTTAACGCCCTTAAACGATTCCGGGACGTCGACGGCTGGAATACGGACGACTTCGTCGACATCATCTCCTTGCAGGAATCCGGCAAAGCCGCCGAGGATACCCGAGTCCTGCTGGAGGAGCTTCAGCGGATCGAGTTGATGGAGCTGTTCCGCTACACGTTGGAAGCATCGAATCGATAACACCGCACCGCGCCAAACAGCCTGTCTCATCGATGAGACAGGCTGTTTGCGCGGCAAGCAATCTAGATGACAATCAAATGAAACTGCAGTTCGAGACCCATGCACACCCGTGTAGCCATAATCACACGCCGCCTTATAAGGTGAGTTCTCCCCCATCCTCGTCAAGACGGATAATCCATAACAACCAGCCGATCTTCCGCCTCCGAGGAGATTCCCCCGCGACCGTCGGTGTTGTTGGTGATGAAATAGAGCTTGTCGCCGACCAGCTTGACGTCCCGGATCCGTCCTTCATCCTTGTGAATAACCGCCATCTCGCCTGTAGAAGGCGTATATCGGTAGATCGCCTCGCCTCGGAGCGTCGCGATGACCAGCCTTCCCTCGTCGTCGATAACCGTACCGGATGGCGCGATCGCGGGGTTTCCCGTATGGTATACCGGAGGCGTCAGTCCCTCCTTCTTATCGTCTCCATAGACGGTCGGCCAGCCGTAATTGGCGCCAGGCTGGATGACGTTAATCTCGTCATGTCCGCCAGGATTGCCCGACGGGCCATGCTCCGTGCTGTACATGCTGCCGTCCTTCGTCCACGCCAGCCCTTGCGGATTGCGGTGTCCGTACGAATATACGTATGAGTTCGGGAACGGATTGTCGGTCGGGATATCCCCGTCCGGCGTCATCCGCAATATTTTGCCGGCCAGACTGTCCCGGTTCTGCGCTTCGCTTCGATTTTCCGCATCGCCCGTCGTCGCGTAGAGCATGCCGTCCGGCCCGATGGCGAGTCTGCCGCCGTTATGGTTGCCGCTGCCGGGAATGCCTTCCAGAAGCGCCTTCTGTTCGGACCACTCGGCGCCTTCCTGTTTAAGCTGCACGATGCGGTTCAACGCCTTGCCTCCTTCCTCGTATGTATGATATACATACGCGAGCTGGGACTGGTCAAAGTCCGGCGCCAGCAGGAAGCCTAGCATACCTCCCTCTCCGCGATGAAGGACGGCCTTCTCCAGCCTTACGTTCTGACGCTTCTGCTGCCCGTCGGCGATGACGACGATATGCCCCTCACGCTCTGTCACAATGAACTCGGATCCATAAATCGTAATGGACCAAGGAATTCGAAGCTTCTCGGCCAATACGACGTATGGCTCTCCCTCGCCACTCTCGACAGGCTCTTCGGCAGCACTCGGCTTCTCGGTAGGCGCCAAGGTCGGCTCGGTCGTTTCCGTTGTTACCGCAGATGGGTGTGAACTCGAATCCCTCTCTTCATTCGCAGGCCCGCTGCAGCCTGCCAGAATCGCGAGGCTGAGCATCCATGCAAAAGCCCCCTTCTTCGTTCTGGACATCCTATCATCCTCCCTATACTCTCTTCATGAACGCAGCACTCACATCATGCTCGATCAGCGCGCAACGTTCGTCGCCCCCTCTAACCCTCTAACAAACAAGGACAACATAGCGCCTTGGCGTCTCTGTTGTCCTATCCTTCGAACATGATTAACTTCATCGGCTATATGGACGGAAAGTCCCATTATCCGACCGCTTCCGCTCCGGCCAGCTTGTCTAGCAGTTCAGCATGCACAAGCCCGTTCGTTGCGGCTATATTCCGAACCGCAAGATTATAGGGACGGCCACGCGTGTCCGTTACCAACCCGCCGGATTCCTGTACGAGCAGCGCTCCTGCCGCAATATCCCAGCTGCTGAGGCCGATCTCCCAGAAGCCGCTGAGCCTGCCGGCTGCGACATATGCAAGATGTATCGCCGCGGATCCTGCGATCCGAAGATTGCGTACCTCCGGCGCCACGCTCTGGATCCCCTTTAAGTTAAGCGGCAGCGCATAATGATGATCCGCCGGCAGTCCGGTCGCGATCAGACTGCCGCGCAGCGTCTCTTCTCCGGAGACGCTCATTTTTTTGCCATGCACGTAAGCGCCTTTCCCCTTCTCCGCCACAAACAATTCGTCCTTGCACGGATCATAGATGACGCCTACGATGACTTCACCCTGATAGGCTAACGCAATAGAAACACAGAAGAATGGGAAGCCGTGCACGAAATTAGTCGTGCCGTCGATAGGATCGACGATCCATAAGTATTCCGCGTCGCTCATCTCTGCAAGCGCTCTCGACGACGCTTCCGGTCCAGGCTCTACGCCTTCTTCGCCCAAGAAAGAATGATGGGGGAAGTGCGTTCCGATCAAGTTGCGGATCAGCCGCTCCGAGCCCTTGTCCACCTCGGTCACAAGGTCGTGAGCCGAATATTTGAGCTCCAGCTTGGAGTAGCCGCCCAGCTTGGTCATAATCCATTCGCCCGCCTTGGCGGCGCAGTTGATGGCAACCGCGGTAAAGCTCTTGCCGCCAATGATCGAGCCGTTACTGCTTTCGTTCAAGTCTATCACTCTCCCAGCTATAGAGGTAGTTGTCCATTTCGAATTCATCTTTTTCCGTTCATATCTACTCATCTTATTATAATACGTCCGTTGCCCGTGACTGGTTTCATCGTAATCCATCGAATGCCTGCTATCCGTCAGACGGATGATACACCCTCGAATATGAGCTGGATCGCAAGCGCCAGCAGCGTAATTCGAAGCAGCCACAGCAGCTTGTTACCGCTCAGCTTTACTGCGATTCGCGCGCCGATCCGTCCTCCAATCCAGGCTCCCGGAACGAGCGCAGCCACTAACAGCCAGTCAATCTCGCCTAAAGCTACATGCATGCCGCTCCCCAGAATGGCAGAGAGGAAGATGACGAACATGGACGTAGCGGTCGCTACATGCGGCGGGAAGCGGTAGAGAAGCACCATCATAGGTACGAACAAGGAACCTCCGCCTATGCCGAACAATCCGGAGATCAAGCCGACGCAAAATCCAATAGCCAGAGCCGACCATAGACCGTATCCATACGTATGAACGTTTCCTTGCGCATCTGTGATCGAACGCTGGATCGGCCACTCCTTCGCAAACGGTTTCATATAGTCCCGTCCGATCAATAGACCTGCCAGAAGCAGCATCAGCGAACCGAACAAGAGCTGGAACACGCCCGCCTGCATAAGGCCGGTCAGTGCCGCCCCCAAAATGGAAGCAGGTCCGCTCGTAATAAAGAAAAGCAGGCCGCTTCTGTAGTCCACAATTCCCCTCTTGGTGTAGCTTAATGTTGAAGCAAGCGCCGTCACGATCAATACCGTAAGCGAAATACCGACTGCCGTCGCGTGTTCGATCGGTTCGCCGATCAGCGTCGGGGCGAATAAGAGCAGGCCGGGAACGATAATGATCCCCCCGCCCAACCCGACGAGACTGCCGAAAGCGGCAGCCACAACGCCCAGCAGCATTAACAAAATCCATTCCATTCTTTGAAAGCCACCTTATCTATTCCGAATCGCTTTGGCAAAATTCTCAATCGTAGAACCATGCCATTATTATCCGTTCGGTTCAATCTCCACACAGCCGCCGTCCAGCACCTTTACCCCTTCGCCTCTCCGCTCCAGCTCCTTCAGATCCTCCATCAGCCGTAATAGCGCTGCGTCCTTGTGCTTCGCCTCCAGCATACAATCAAGCGCCGACGTCGTTCGCGCCGCTTGCCGCAAGAAGGCCAGCACGGGCTCCGCAGCAACCAGATCGGCATGGCCGCGCGGATCGGACAGGCTCTTGGGACTGGAGACATGAATCTTGGGAGGCAACTCCCGCTCAGTGCCGAGTCCCAGTCTGTCCCGCTCTATCCGCCAGGTTTCCGAGATGCGGGGCCAAAGCGCTTCTGTAAGCTCGTCCTCCGGAATGTCGCCTGGATTAACGGCGTGATGATGGATGTCGAGCACCATGGGCACGCCTGCCTCCTCGGCCGCTGCCAGCGTCTCCTTTACGTTAAACGTCTTATCATCGTTCTCGAGCGTCACACGCCGCTTTATTCGATCTTCCAGCTCTCCGAATTGGCGAACGAAACGTTCGGCCGAAGCAGGCTTGTCTCCATAAGCGCCGCCCATATGGATGTTATTTTTGCTGCGCTCGTCCAGCCCCATTGCTTCAAGCATCCTTACATGGTACTCCATATCCCTGATGGAGCTCTGCAGCACTTCGGGACGCGGCGTACTGAATACGCAGAAGTGATCGGGATGGAAGGAGACACGTATGCCTTGCTTCCGTGCATAATCGCCCACCTCGCGAAAGGCCTCTTGCAACGCCTGGAACGGGTCCCAGTCTAACAATGCATCATGAGTGGCGAGCGGAATCAGCTTGGAGGAGAACCGATACATTCGAATATCGTGCGCCATACAATGTTTCAGAATCCGCAGCGTGCTCCCCAAGTTCTCTTCTGCCAGCCTCTCCAGCCTTCTGAGCGCCGCATCGCGATCGCCCAGCTTCGAGAAGTTGGCATAAGTCTGAGTGCGGGAAGGCGAGGCGTTCTGGACGACCAGACTCATGGCGACGAATCCGAACCTTACAATCATGGTTTATTCCCGCTCTCCGAAAAACATTTCGTGCGCAAGCGCTGTCTGCACCCTTGATTCTTCTTCCGTCAGCTTGCGCACAAGCTCCATCTCCACTTGGGTGACTTCTTCTCCCTGGAAATTGATCTCCGCGATCGACGCCAGTATGCGTACGATGGCAATTGCCTGGTTGCCTGGCGTATAGGCGATGACCTTTTGCCCTGTCGGGAAAACGCGGAAACCGCTTTTTACCATCTTGCCCTTGCCGTACTCCAACAATTCATATAACTCCTGCTCCGACTTAAACTTGCATACCGAGTTAAACTCCGTCTCGAATCCCATATGTATGCCTCCCTTGTATATCGATTAGCTGTAATCATAATTGCTCTATATGGACGGGTACAGCCGAGACGCTTCTTGCGCGCCCCGGCCGCTGCCGAAAGTCCCTTCCTGCTTTTTGAACTCGCATTTATTGCACGCTTTCTCCCGTGTAATCGATGCGTTGCTTGGCAGCATGGCGTTCGACAGCCAGATCGATCAAGCTGGTAAGCAACTTTTTATATGGCAGTCCGGATTCGCGCCACATGAGCGGGTACATGCTAAATGGCGTAAAGCCCGGCAGCGTATTGACCTCGTTAATGAACAGCTTGTTGTCTTCCTTGCGCAGGAAGAAATCCACGCGCGATAGTCCCGAGCCGTCGATCGCCAGAAATGCCCGCACGGCCAGCTCGCGTACTTGCTCCGCGATCCCTTCCGGCAGCTCTGCCGGAATGATCATGCTGGACTTGCCATCGATATATTTTGCCTTATAATCGTAAAATTCATTAGAAGGCGCAATTTCGCCGGGCACGGATGCCTTCGGTTCGTCGTTGCCGAGGACGCTAACCTCGATCTCGCGCGCGTCTACAAACTCCTCGACGATGACCTTGCGGTCGAAGCGCAGCGCATAATTAACCGCCT
Organism: Paenibacillus sp. MY03; assembly: GCF_002165585.1. Classification (NCBI taxonomy): domain Bacteria; kingdom Bacillati; phylum Bacillota; class Bacilli; order Caryophanales; family Paenibacillaceae; genus Paenibacillus; species Paenibacillus sp. MY03. The sequence goes on from NZ_MXQD01000028.1 coordinate 12,891, forward strand.
CGATCAGTTCTTCCCTGTTGCGAGCCTTGGACACGCCTACGCTGGAGCCCAGATTGGCCGGCTTTACGAAACAAGGATAGCCGAGCGACACTTCGCATTCCATAATGAAAAAGGAAGCGTCCTTCTCCCATTGCGTGCGGTTGAAATACCGGAAGACGCATTGCGGCAGTCCCTCCTGCGCGAATACCTTCTTCATCATGATCTTGTCCATCCCTACGGCAGAGGCGAGAACGCCGGCGCCTACATAAGGGATATTCGCCATCTCGAACAAACCCTGGATCGTGCCGTCTTCTCCGAACGTGCCGTGCAAGAGCGGGAACATGACGTCGATCGGCGCCTCGGCCGGCGTATCGCCGCTAATCGCGATAACGTTAGTCTGTCCGCTAATATGCGCCTCGCCGCCGGGAACGATTGCCGTATGGCCAACTTGTCCCGAACCGTTGTCAAGCGCAGCAAACAGCGGCGCCAGCGAGCCGGACGAGCCGTTTTCGCTGGATTGGAATCTCAGCGCCTCCGCCGACTCCGGCGGAGACAGCAAAACGGGACCGCTCTTCCATTCGCCTTGCTTTGTAATATAAAAAGGTTTGATTTCGTATTGTCCGTAATCGAACTCGCCCATTACGGCGAATGCCGTCTGTAGAGACACCTCGTGCTCTCCGGATTTCCCCCCGTATACAAGACCTACTCTAACTTTGCTCCCCATGGCAATCCTCCGGTACGTTTATATATTTGCGCTCAGGTCGCCTGCGCTGCCATGCCGAATCAACATCAGATCATATCGGAGATATGGAAGAAACGATATCTTGTCGCAGGCGTCCAAGCATAAGAATCGCGATAATCCCAGTAACGGTGCCTGCTGGCGACCGTATTGGCGTTCACGAGCGGCTGGCCTGCGGAATCGAAGGCGGTGACGATGGTGCTGTGCTGGAATCTCCCGTCGCCATTCCAATCATAAGTAATGACGTCGCCGAGCCCGAGCTCGCCCGCCGATTGCACCATAATGGCGCGAAGTCCGGATTTGCGGGCGGCGCTCAAAAACGCCGTCATGGAATTGGCGACCGCCCAGCTGTAGCTCCACCACTCCTGGCCTTTGTTGCGGCCCTTGTACCACCATCCGCTGCCCCTTCTACCAGTATAGTCCATCGTTGCATTGCCTGCAAAGAGACATTGGGAAACGTAATTCGTGCAATTCACCTCGAACAGCTCATAAGCCGGGTTGCCTTCGTTCCACCAACGATCAGCATAGGCGGCAGCCAAATCCCTCCTGTAACGAATAGCTGCAGACCGGAGTTTGAAACCCGGCATTAGGTCATAATTTAAGTAAGGCATTGACGGCGCGATCGCCGCGGCGTCAGGAGCTGATTCCTGCTCCTCTTGCCATTCATGAACGGATGCCCCGTACTTGGGACGGCGTTCGGCAATGACGGGTTCGATCTGCATGACTTGCCATCCCCCGTCCGCAAGCCTTAGCCAGAGACGTTCGATTTCATAACGCTCTTCCATGTAGAATAATCCCGACTGTTCCATTCTGCGCTTTACGTGCAGGCGCAGCAGGACGGACACTTCGCCGGCAGACTCGTTCACTCGGATCAACTCGGCTTTCGTCTCGCTGCCCGCGGGAAGAACGCCGCGGAACAGATCCCGCTCGCGAAGCCTCTGCAGCCGTTTGCCGAATCGTTCGCCGTGAACGGGATCGAGTACGTAATCCGTCAGGACCCGCGCATGCTGATCCGTCTCCGCTTGATTGTACAAGCGGACATAACGCTGAATCGCCGCCTTCCAGTCCTTCTTTCCCTCATGCGGCTGAGAGACAAGTCCGGAGGACTGCAAAAGCGAGCTGAGCTTCGCTTTCTCCGGGGCATTGGCCATCCGCTCGGGCGCCGGCTCTGAGCGCGGCCGCCGACTCGGAGTTCCGGCTGTCGGCGACGTTTTCGCGACGCGCTTCTGCCGCCCGCCGGCGGCACCGATTCGGCTGCTTGGTTTGGACATCGTAATCCCTCCTGGCTATCAATCAATATCCATGAACAAGGTGAAACGGGCTGTCGCCGTCCTTTGAAGGTGCAGCGCGTTTCGTTCCGACACCGAACGCGCTTGCAAGAAGGGAGTCACCGTCCTTGCGAGACGCGCATAGAACAACTGGTTCATTATATGACGGAGCCCGCGAAATCATGTGAATTGTGGTCATAATTGGACTTTACGATGCCCTGTTTTAAAGCTATACTAGAGGCATAAGGTTTTTGAAATCGTGTTTCACAGAATGAAACAACGATCATTTTTTTAGAAGAGGAGAATAATGATGTCCAAACAAAATCAATATTCTGTTCGCACGACACTGGAATCGGGCGGCAAATCTTATGCCTACTACCGTCTAGGCGGTCTGGATGAGCAAGGCTTGGGCGACATTTCCAAGCTTCCGTTTTCCATCAAAGTTTTGCTGGAGGCAGCCGTTCGTCAATTCGACGGCCGCGGCATTACTCCCGAACATGTTAAGCAATTGGCCAACTGGGCAAACGGTCGCGAAGACAAGGAAATTCCTTTCATTCCCGCCCGTATCGTTCTTCAGGACTTCACGGGCGTACCGGTCGTCGTCGACCTTGCGGCAATGCGCGACACCGTCAAAAAAGCCGGCGGAGATCCGAAAAACATTAACCCGCTCGTGCCGGTCGATCTCGTAATCGACCACTCCATCATGGTAGACGCCTTCGGCAGCCCTCAAGCGCTTGAGTACAACACAAAAGTCGAATTCGAACGCAACGAAGAGAGATACCGCTTCCTGCGCTGGGCGCAGACGGCATTCGATAACTTCCGCGCCGTTCCTCCGGGCACGGGCATCGTTCACCAGGTTAACCTGGAATACCTTGCTTCCGTAGCGGCTACAAAGACGGTTGACGGCGAGACGGTCGTTTATCCGGATTCCCTGGTCGGCACGGATTCCCATACGACAATGATCAATGGTCTCGGCGTTGTGGGCTGGGGCGTTGGCGGCATCGAGGCGGAAGCCGGCATGCTGGGTCAACCGCTGTACTTCGTTATGCCGGAGGTTATCGGCTTTAAGCTGACGGGCAGCCTGGCCGAAGGTTCCACGGCTACCGACCTTGCTCTGACCGTTACCCAGATCCTCCGCAAAAAAGGCGTTGTCGGCAAGTTCGTCGAGTTCTTCGGACCCGGCCTCTCCAACATCAGCCTGGCGGACCGCGCTACCGTTGCCAACATGGCTCCGGAATACGGCGCTACGATCGGCTTCTTCCCTGTCGATGGCGAGACGCTGGACTTCATGCGCCAAACAGGCCGCAAAGAAGAGCAAATCGCGTTGGTAGAAGCTTACTACAAAGCACAGGACATGTTCCGTACGGACGAGACTCCCGACCCTGTGTTCACCGACGTAATCGAGCTGGATCTGTCTTCGATCGTTCCTTCCCTTGCTGGACCGAAGCGTCCTCAGGACCGCGTCGAGCTGACTTCGATGAAGGAAGCTTTCAATGATATTATCCGTACTCCGATCGATAAAGGCGGCTACGGCCTGTCCGACGAAAAGATCGCTGAGCAGGTTCCGGTACAGCACAATGATGGCGTTCAGTCCAAAATGGGCACTGGCGCGGTCGTGATCGCCGCGATCACAAGCTGTACGAATACATCCAACCCTAGCGTTATGCTCGGCGCGGGTCTCGTCGCGAAAAAAGCCGTCGAGCGCGGCCTTACGAAACCTGCCTACGTAAAGAGCTCCCTGACTCCAGGCTCTCTGGTTGTAACGGAGTACCTGAAAAAAGCCAATCTGCTGGACTCGCTCGAAGCGCTTGGCTTCCACGTTGCCGGCTACGGCTGCGCGACTTGCATCGGCAACTCCGGCCCGCTTCCTGACGAAGTAAGCAAGGCCATTGCCGACAACGATATGACGGTGGCTGCCGTATTGTCCGGCAACCGTAACTTCGAAGGCCGCGTCCATGCGCAAGTAAAAGCCAATTACCTGGCTTCGCCGCCGCTTGTCGTTGCTTACGCGCTTGCAGGCACGGTTAATATCGATCTTACGAACGATCCGATCGGTCACGACCAAGATGGTCAACCGGTGTACCTCAAGGACATCTGGCCAACGAACGCCGAGATCAAAGACGCTGTCGCAACGGCGCTGAATCCGCAAATGTTCAACGACAAATACGAGAACGTATTTACGCAGAACGAGCGTTGGAACGCCATCGACGTGCCGGAAGGCGAAAGCTACGAGTGGGATGCGAAGTCGACATACATCCAGAACCCGCCGTTCTTCGAGAACCTGGGCTCCGAACTTTCCGATATCTCCGATATCCATTCGGCTAGCGTGCTTGCGCTCATGGGCGATTCCGTTACGACGGACCATATCTCCCCTGCGGGCAACATTACGGTTAACAGCCCGGGCGGCAAATATTTGATCGACAACGGCGTAGAGCGCAAGGACTTCAACTCCTACGGCTCCCGTCGCGGCAACCATGAAGTCATGATGCGCGGCACGTTCGCCAACATCCGGATTCGTAACCAAGTGGCTCCGGGCACGGAGGGCGGCGTAACGACTTACCTGCCGACCGGCGAAGTCATGTCGATCTACGATGCATCCATGAAGTATCAAGCCGAAGGCAAAAACCTTGTCGTTATCGCAGGCAAGGAATACGGAACGGGCAGCTCCCGCGACTGGGCAGCCAAAGGCACTTACCTCCTGGGCGTGAAAGCTGTCATCGCCGAAAGCTTCGAGCGGATTCACCGCTCCAACCTGGTCGGCATGGGCGTTCTCCCGCTGCAATTCCAGGAAGGCAATGGCTGGAGTACGCTTGGCATTACGGGTCGCGAAACGTTCGACATCGTCGGCCTGTCCAACGATGTTAAGCCTGGCGAAACCGTAACCGTCAAAGCTACCCGCGAAGACGGCACTACGTTCGAATTCCCAGCGATCGTTCGTCTGGACTCCCTTGTGGACGTGGACTACTACCGTAACGGAGGCATCCTCCAAACGGTGCTTCGCCAAATGATCGCGAACATGAACTAAGAAATAGAGATTAAACAAAAAGAACCTCACAACACTATTTGGTGTGTGGGGTTCTTTTTTCATCCCGCGCTTACTTGCTCATCGTCCCCATCCGCTTTGCCGATTCTTGGATGACCGGAGCATATCCGCGCATCGTCTTTAGCGTCATGCGGCTGGAGGGCCCGGAAACGGATAACGCCGCAGACAGATTGCCGGATCGATCAAAGATGGGAGCCGATAGCGCCGCGGCGCCGGCTTCGCGTTCCTCGAAGCTTGTCGCATAACCCAGCTCCGTCACCTCTGTCAGATTCCTCGAGTACTGCTCCTTATCAAAAGAATCCGGCCACTCCAGCGATTCGAGGATACTGTTCCTTACCGACTCCTCGGAAAAGGCAATCAGCACCTTGCTTGACGCGCCGGCATAGAGCGGCAGCCTGACGCCAATCGGCGCCACGCGGCGCACAGCCTGGTTGCTCTGTACTGCTTGTATGCGAATCCGCTCCGAGCCGTCCCGTACGTAGATACTGACAGTCTCGCCCAACTGATCGCGCAGACGCACCATTTCCGGCAGCCAGATTGTTGCCTGGTCGTCGGAGCCCGACAAGTTGGCCGACAGCTCCCACATCCGCAATCCCAGATGGTAGCGGTCCGTCGAACGGTCGCGCTCGATAAAACCCTTCTCTTCGAGGGTAGCGAGCATCCGATGCACGGTACTTTTGTGCAAGCCGACATGTTCCGCAATCTCCGTCATTGCCCAATCGGTTCGATGCGTAAAGCACAACAATATATCCAACGCGCGGTCAACGGCTCGCACGGTCGATTTCCCATCCTCCACGAACACGCACCTCCTCTATTTATAATATATATATCCCCATTAAGTTTCAACGAATGAAACCGAATTCCATAATGATTGAAATCTATTCTCATTAGTATACATGAATCGCTCCATGGACGTAAAGATCATTGAATCATTACAAAATGATTACAGTCTATTAACATCCCCCTAACAATGCCTCGACATGAATTGACAGGCCGCCCGTATAGGACTACGATTAAAGTACTATACAATTAATAGCGCTTACATCGTCTTCATAACATAATCGCTTTTTGCAGAAGGAGGGCATGACGATGAACGCAACGATCGGAACTCCGCAGCCGCTTGAGAGCGTTGGACTAAGCGCCGTCCCTCAAGCCTTGCCCCTTCCACCCTTTCTAAAAACCAGTCTTGCTGTAGCCCAGCGGCGCAAGCATAAATGGATTGCAACGATTGCAGCTATAATTGCCATGTTTTTTATCGCGATAGTCATTTTCCATGGTTATGTAGCGTGGATGCTGGCTTATCCTTATGTTGCCCCGCTTGCCTCCAATCCCAAGGAAGCGATCGGCATCGATTACGAGGAAGTTATATACCCGAGCCATAGCGGCGAGACGACCGTCAGCGGCTGGTATCTTCCCGCTCCGGCAGTAGATGGTTCTAGCGATTTTTCGAAACGTACCGTCGTCTTTAGTCACGGATACGGCGCGAACCGCGAGGAGAGCTGGGTGCCCATGTACGATCTCGCCAAGCTGCTCCACGATCTAAGCTACAATGTCCTGTTATTCGATTACGGCTATGCCTCCAAACAATACAAGGCTCCCGCTACAGGAGGCCGGGAGGAATCGCAGCAACTGCTGGCTTCCGTCAACTACGCGCGTTCCCGCGGCGCGGAGGATATCGTCGTATGGGGATTCTCCATGGGTGCGGGCACGGCGCTCCAGACGGCGCTCGTAACGGACGAAATCGACGCGATGATTCTGGATAGTCTGTTCGTCCCGAGCTCGGAAGCGCTGTTCGATAATTTGAACCAGTTCGTGGAGCTTCCGAGATTCCCGTCGCTCCCTCTCATCGAGACGATGATTCCGCTCTGGACCGGTACGGACTTCGGATCCATTCCGGCGGAGGAAGTTGTAGCGCATCCCTACGATATGCCCATCTACATCATACACGGGACAAAGGACGCCAAGGCGTCTTACGAGACGGCGCAAGCGATCTCGGCGAACCAAAAAAATGCGATGTCCCGATCCTGGATTGTGGAGGATGGACAACACGAAATGATCTTCCGGAAGCATCCTACAGAATACATCGGCCGAGCCGCGATGTTCCTCAGCCAGGTCGATTCTGTCATCGCGGCGGAGCATGAAGGCGAGCCCGCTGTCCAAGTCGCGGCTGTTGAACAATAGAAAAGGAGCAAGGAGCATGCCCTGGTAAATGCAGGCAGCTTCCTTGCTCCTTTCTTAAGTTCCTTCAAGAGGTTATTGCTTCAGCAATGCTAGAAATTCCGAGCGCAGCGGCGAGCTTGTTCTGAATTCGCCTCGAACGGCAGAGGTTACCGTCTTGCTGCCAGGCTTCTTTACGCCTCTGGAGCACATGCAGAGATGTTCCCCCTCCACGACGACCATCACGCCATGGGGAGAAAGTTCTTGCTCCAGAATATCGGCGATCTGCGTCGTAACTCGCTCCTGCACTTGAAGCTTTCGCGTAATCGCATCGACCAGACGCGCCAGCTTGCTAAGTCCCGCGATCTTGCCGCTGGGAATATAGCCGATATGAGCCTTCCCGAAGAAAGGCGCCATATGGTGCTCGCATAGGCTGTAATAGACGATGTCTCTGACGATGACCAGCTCTTCGTGCTGCTCGTCGAATGACACGCCGAGCACTTCGCGGGGATCGACATCGTAGCCCGCGAAAATTTCCTCATACATCCGTGTAACCCGCGCCGGCGTTTCTAGAAGTCCTTCCCGCTCGACATCCTCGCCGATCAGCTTTAGAATTTCCTTCACATGATGTTCGATTTGCTCCCGGTTGCTTGCCACTTTCGAATTGACGTAATCCTTCCGTCCCGCCATTCGCCACCGCTCCTTCCGCTCACTGCCGGTCCCCCGTTATTTGCGGGGAAACTTTTGATTTTTCATCATATTTTGAGCTTTCGACATTTGTTGTTTGTTTAGATTGTAGCCCATTTGCTTCGCCATCTTCTGAATCATCGCAGGATCGTTTTGCATACGCTCGATCTGTCTGCGAAGATAGAAAACGCCGATAAGAAATCCGCCAACCGCTCCGAGAATCAAAGTAACGATCGGGATTACGATATTGTACCATTCCATGCCGTTCACCTGCACCTTTCCATATTTCGATAACACTTACAAAGCTGACATCCATGTATCATAGCATGTCCAAGCCCTGCGGCGCAATGAATTCGCGCAAGGTAAAACGGTTGTATAGTCCCCTGGCAGCCCAGCGCGTATAATTAGGCGAATTACGCGCGTTCTCGCTCCCGAATCGCCCCTATTGCCGCTTCGATCGAAGCAATGGCTTCCTCGTCCCGTTCCCTCATCGAAGCCTGTTCCAGAGCTTCTGCCGCGGCCTCGCCGCCGATCCGGCCAAGCGACCAGGCAGCCGTCCCGCGCAGCACCGGCCTGGGATCATCGTGGAGTACACGAATAAGGTCCGGTACGGCACTTGCTTCCTTAAAGTTGCCAAGCGCGATGACCGCGTTGCGCTGAATCGGCTTCCGTCCGCGCCAAGCGGAGGAGGTATGACCGTAACGCTCCTTGAACTCCTTGTTCCCCATCGTCAACAGAGGAATGAGAAGCGGCTTGGCGAGCTCGTTATCCGGCTGCAGCTCGGGCTGATTGGTCCAGTTTTTGCCCCGGTTGACGGGACATACGATCTGGCATGTATCGCAGCCGTATAGACGATTCCCGATCTTGCGCATAAATTCGTCCGCCACCATTCCCTTCGTCTGGGTGACGTAAGAGATGCAGCGCTGAGCGTTCAGTTGGCCCGGAGCGACGATCGCCCCGGTGGGACAGGCGTCGATACACTTCGTGCAAGAGCCGCAGCCTTCCGTTACGGGCTCGTCGGGGGGCAGCGGAAGATTGGTAATCATCTCGCCCAGATAAATCCAGGAGCCCAGCTCGGGGGATATAATCGAGCAGTTTTTGGCGCTCCAGCCAAGCCCTGCCCGCTCGGCAACTGCCCGATCCGACAGCTCTCCTGTATCCACCATGCTTTCGACACGCACGTCCGGAACGCGCTCCCTCAGCCATTGCTCGAGCCTCGCCAGACGGTCGCGCAATATTTTGTGGTAGTCCTCGCCCCATGCTGACCTGGACATGATGCCTCTCCTGGCGCCGGGTTCCGACTTCGGCGGGTCGATCAGCTTGGATGGGTACGCAACCGCTATCGCTATAATGCTTTGGGGTCGGTCGAAAATCAGCGACGGGTTCGTGCGTTTCTCGATATCTTGCTCCTCGAAGCCGGATTCATAGCCGAGCTCGCGATGCCGAATGAGGCGTTGCTTGAGCGTTACGAATGGGTCCGACGATGCGACGCCAATCGCATCGATTCCCAAACTTTGCGCAGCCTCTTTCATCTCGTCTTTCAACGCTTGCCACTCGTCTGTCATCGCCATCGGCTTATAACCGTTTGATCGCTTCGCGCGCCAGCTCGTCGCAGCGATTGTTCCATTCATTGTCGCTATGGCCTTTCACCTTTACATACTCCACCTTGTGCTTGCCCATCAGCTCCCACAGCTGCTTCCACAGATCCTGATTTTCCACGGGCTCCTTCTTGCTGTTCTTCCAGCCGTTGCGCAGCCAGCCATGAATCCAGCCCTTTTGGAAGCAATTAACGACATAGGCAGAATCGCTGTACACTTTGACCGTGCAAGGCTCCTTAAGCAGCGCGAGCCCTTCGATCACGGCCTGGATTTCCATCCGGTTATTCGTCGTCGCCTTCTCCCCGCCGGAAATCTCCTTTTTGTGCGCACCGTAAAACAATACGGCTCCCCAGCCGCCGGGGCCCGGATTGCCCGAACAGGCTCCGTCTGTATAGATCATGACATCTTTCAATGGTAACCCCCCATTCTTTCTAGCATAGGTCTTGATAAATCCTGACTTTTACAACAGCCTCAACTGCGGGATTGGCCATACTATCGCTTCCGCCCGGCCTATGATTAGTTCTCTCGGTACGGCATGGAACGTTCGGCTATCCAGGCTCGCCCGCTCATGTCGATTATCCCCCATGACGAAAAAATGCCCTTGCTGGATAACTTCTGGTCCGTAGTTCATACCTTCGATAGGCGAATCCGTATATGGCTCGTCCACCAGCTCGCCGTTAATATACAACTGCTGCCCCGCTATCTCGACTCGGTCGCCCGGCATGCCGACGATTCGCTTTACGAGATATCGCAACTTGCCCTCCGATCCCGACGGATCCTTCAGCACGATGACATCGCCCCGGCCTGGACTCCCCAGCAAATAGCCTATTTTGTTAACGAACAGCCACTCGTCCTGTGCCAGCGTAGGCTCCATGGAGCGGCCATCCACGGTTGAGAGGTTAAATACGAAATAATGTAATAACAATACAAGTCCTAATGATAAAAGTATCGTCTTTAGCCAATCCATCATCTCGCGTCGCAGCGTCTTCATTGTTCGGCTTCTCCGAACCTCGTCAGCCATTCCTCGTAGTAACGTATCACCACGTCGTCCTGAAACGGCTCACGACTGCTTTCAATCCGCGACAACAGAGCATTCAGCCCTTCGCGCACCTTATCCTCGACTTGTCTTGGATAATGGTACAACTGCTTGTGCTGTTCGTATTCGTCCTGATCGACGATATAACGGCTTCCGTCGGCCGTTCTAATGACATCAAGATCATAGTCGATATACGTCAATACGCCGCCCTGCAAATAAGGAGGGGATGCCACGTTGCAATAATAGCGCACCCCGCTTGTCTCCAGCAGCGCAACGACATTAAACCACTCGCCGGGGATGAAGAAGGACACGGCCGGTACTCTGCTGATCCACTGCTTGCCGTCGGATTCCTGGATGGGAGTCTGCCTGTTAATGAGCACGATCATCGATTCGGCCCGATGCCCGGGTGCGAGCGCATCGTCCGGCACAAGCCAATTCTGCTGCCAGAGCCGATGGATTTGACCATTGTGTTTGAAGCTTTTGATCACGCATCGTTCATATCTTTCCATGCTGTTCATGCTCCTTGCTAATGGTAGTTCGAACGCGCATATATAGTAATAAGAAAAGCATATCCGAGCGCCAATTGCAACGGCGATGCTGGATATGCCCCTAATATACCGTCCTTGAAGGACTAACTCTCTATTTACCCGGCAACAATGCTAAGCTTCTGGAACGCATGGAAGAAATCCGACGTTTCGTACCCCATCGATTCATACAGAGGCAGTACAGGCTCATTATGTTCGTCAGCCGTAATAAGGATCTTGCTGACGCCACGCTGTTCGAATCGTCCGCGCAAGCCCGTTACAAGGGCCTTGCCGATGCCGATCCGTTGATGCTCGGGGGAAACTGCGATGCGATAATAATACCCTTTGTTATTGTCGATCGTGCCGATAATCATGCCCACGATCTCTGATTCTTTGACAGCGACAAGCACTAATTCGCTATCCCATGACAATTGGCGAGCAAATGCTTCCATCGTTTGCTCATAACATTCCTCGGTAAGCACTTCCTCAAGCAATGCAGTAAGTGGTTTGTAATCGGATAATTGGAAGGAACGAACGTTCATACCTTAACACCTTCTATACCTTGTCATAGTCGAGTACTTGTCTATCATACGACGAATTCCGCCAAAATCACACTAAAAAATTTAAAATTCTTAAAAAAATCTATATAAATCGCCCATTTTCTACTGAAAACGCTTAATATTAAGCGCTTACACGATTTATTGCTTATGCAATTTTCATTTTTTCCATAATTATGCGCTTCTTTTGCATAAATCAAGGAAGCTATGGGAAATCTACAGGTTGATGTCGGCGGGAAAGTCGCGTTCAAGCATTTGACTTTTTCAACAACGATGTTGATTTATTCATTCCGATAGAGGATAATGGGAATGATTACACACTACATACCATTTAGGAGGACCTTATCAATGGCACATCAACTTCCTGCTTTGCCTTACGCGCACAACGCTTTGGAACCGCACATTGACGCAACGACAATGGAAATCCATCACGGACGTCACCATAACGCTTATGTAACGAACCTGAACGCTGCACTGGAGTCCGCTCCCGAGCTGCAAGAGAAATCGATCGAAGATTTGATCGCTGATCTTGCAAGCGTACCTGAGTCGATCCGTACGGCTGTCCGCAACAATGGCGGTGGACATGCTAACCACAGCCTGTTCTGGGAAACAATCGGACCGAACGCGGGCGGCGCTCCTTCTGGTGCTCTTGCAGCGGCTATCGAGAGCGAGCTGGGCGGCTTCGACACGTTCAAAGCTGACTTCGCTAAAGCTGCAGCTACTCGTTTCGGCAGCGGCTGGGCGTTCCTGGCAGTAGCTAACGGCAAGCTGAAAGTATACAGCCTGCCTAACCAAGACAGCCCGATCATGGAAGGCGAAACGCCAATCCTCGGCCTGGACGTTTGGGAGCACGCTTACTACCTGAACTACCAAAACAAACGCCCTGACTACATCGCAGCGTTCTGGAACGTTGTGAATTGGGACGAAGTGGGCAAACGTTACGAAGCAGCGGTTAAGTAATATCCGCTTGGACTATACAAAAAACGTCAACCTTCCGGATCACCGGCGGTTGACGTTTTTTTGTGGGCGCCCACGCCTGCCTGCGCCCCATTGTACTCGCTTTTTCATACACATTCGCACGTCTATGCCCGCCAACGCCCCATTGTACTCGCTTTTTCATACACATTCGCTCGTCCATGCCCGCCTGCGGCCCATTATACTCGCTTTTTCATACACATTCGCTCGTCCATGCCCGCCTGCGCCCCATTGTACTCGCTTTTTCATACACATTCGCTCGTCCATGCCCGCCTGCGCCCCATTGTACTCGCTTTTTCATACACATTCACTCGTCCACTTCCGTCATAATTTCACTGAAGATTACCTAATCACTGGCTGCTAAATGTTTAATCTCACGAACATCAAGAATTACATCCTTTTTGCTGAGAATTTGTGGTTTAGTCAAAACCACTCTTACACTGTCTCCTATCTTGTAATCATCATGTTTTAATTCATTCCCTTGTATATCTTTGAACATAATTTCACTATCGATTTTTATCGCACAATAGTATCCTATATCGTCACCTGGTCCATCATCAATCGGACAACTCACATAAAACTTTTCATCTTCAATTTTGAAAATAGAAGTATCGAAATATTCAATCTTTTCTTTGCCACACCCTGCTAAAATTACACTCAAAGCAATTAGAAACGTGCAGATTTTTTTATTCATGTTATCCTCCTTTGAACTTTTTACAAATATACTTACGCATCTTATTATACACATTCCCTCAGGTATATATTTCCATGTTAAACCAGCGCTCTTCTTACGGCTATACATGACCGTCTCGATATCTGGCTCATGGGATGTGAATGCGGCAAACACCTCGGCTTCGATAAACAGAAACAAATTCATCTCCACGTTATGTTTCAAATTTGACAAACAAGGTTAATGAATGAACAAGCAGCCGATCACCTAGCCGCACAGTCGGTAGCAACTCCCATCGACGCTGCAAATCTATGGAAAGAGGTGCTTTCGAAATGAGTACAACGAATACTTCTTACCGAACAGGTGAATACGCGGAACGGGAAGGCGATTACATCTGTGAGGCGGGACGCCGTCTTACGCTGAAAGAAGGCGACAAGTTCCCTTATTGTCCCATTACAGGTCTCGATACGAACTGGTACTACGCCGAATCATAACAAACAGCCTTCTAAGTGAGAACAAATAAGAATATCCACAGCGGAGAAATGGCAGTCCCAAAAGCAGTTTTATTCGCTTGATGAGACAGCTCACTTCATGAAAGAAACAGCAAAAACAAAGAAATGGCGGTGCTCGGGTTCAATCCCTGCACCGCCATTTCTGCCTTTTGATCCATTGATGCTTTCTTGAGTGAACTGGTTTTCTGTACCGATCTGCACATTGAAGCCAGGTATAAATATTCACACTAAGCAGCATGTAAAAGCGCCTACCCAACTAAACAGCGAACACGCCAACTCCTTTTTGGCCATATGCCGCTGTCGAAAACTTTAACGTGTGCCTTGCGCATGCTCCTCCAGCTTGTGGAACAAATCCTTGAAAATCGCGTCCCGATTGACCCCATTGGCGCAGCGAATGAAATGACGGCCGCGATCCACGCTCCAGGTCACCTGATCCGTCAGCAACGGACTATGCACAAAATCGGTCGGGACATACGAAGGATCCAGCAAGTACGCGACAGCCGACAAATCCCAAATAACCCGGGAATATCCAAAATGATCGCTGCTGCAGCCTTCATAGCGTTCCGCCAGAAAATCACCAATTTCCCCTCTGCCTCGCACATAACGCTCGATCTCCGGCAAACTTGTAATCAGATGAGAAGCAACGCCGGCGCATGGAATGAGGACGGACGGTACGCCGCTGTCCAGAATGACCCGCGCCGCATGTATATCTTGAACCAAATTGAATTCTTTCGTATCCCTCCATGAGAGCGCGTGACCACCGAGCCAAATGACAACGATTTTGCGAATAATGGAAGGTTCCAGCAAAATCGCCGACGCAACATTCGTGATTGCGCCGATCGCGGCGACGTATAGCGGTTCGTCATCGGGCATCGCGAGCGCTTTGGCAACGAGATCGCGCGCCGCCGGGCTGTCGACGGGCGTATGCGCGCCGGGCAAATAGCTTTCCGAGCCGCGAAATACGATCCCCTCTCTCATACGCTGCAGCCTGGTCAAAATGTGTACGATTTCGTCATAGCTTTTTTCCATCCCGTCTTTGGGTCCGTTGGATAGATCGTTAAAGAAAGGAGCGGCATAGACCGCCTCCAGCCGTAGTCGTTCCGGGGACAGAAGCGCATGGGAAAGTGCGAACTGGTCGTCAATCTCGTTGAAAGTGTCGGTGTCGAGCACCATGCGAATGATTCCGTCGCGGGGTTTCAAGCGTTCCATCCGAAAGTTCTCATCAAGCTCTGGATACATAATAGGCGCCGCCTTCTTGTTGGTCATTGACCGGACCTCCCTAAAATTATATGATTTGGTTTAATGATTTTATTTTCAACCCAATTGTACAGAAAATTAAGGAATTATGGTTACACCATCCGGCTAATTTATTACATAATTCGGCTATATTCCAAGGAGAGGACGAATGAGTTGAGCGCTCGCACAGACTTCATCTTTCAAGCTTGGCACGAGGCCGGAACATCGGTTTCCATGCACCGGCATCGCTGTTATGAAATTGTTTATTACCGGCAAGGCAGAGGGTCAACCCGCATCGGCCGGGCTGAATACGTCTATGAGCCCGGAAGCTACGCTGTCGTACCTCCCGACACGCTTCACGACGAGATTCGCCGCGAGGCTACGGAAGTGCTGTGCGCCGGCTTCCGGCTGATCGATTCCGAGTTTCCGTCTTCCGTTCGGGAAGGGTTATATAACGATGATGACGACTGCACAATTGGCAAGCTGCTGCTCGCGATGCAGCACGAAATCACAGCCAAGCCGCCGCTTTATGCGATTAGGCTTAATCTCTGTATAAGCGAGCTTCTCGTTGCCCACTTTCGTCTTTGGGGCGTAGCCGAACGGGACAAACAGGATCGGCCGCTCTATTTTGCCCGCAACTATATGGACGAGCATTATCAAGAGCGGATCGATATCGCCAGCTTGGCGCGCATGTCGGGCTATAGCTACGATAGATTCCGTCATCTGTTCAAGTTGGCCTACGGTGTATCCCCGTTGAATTATGTATTGGAGCGACGAATCGACTTGGCGAAAAAACAGTTGGAGCAGACCGAAGTTACGGTATCCTCCATTGCCGCCGGCTGCGGCTTCTCGACCACCGCGCAGTTCTGTACGTTGTTCAAGCGGGAGGCAGGATTGAGCCCACTGATTTATCGAAAAATATCGAGAATGGCTGACTTCAAATCGTCTGAACATGCAAGTATGTCTTCGCGCCCTGTGGACGGCGGGGATGCTTTGTAGTCAAAGATTTTGTTCAGCATCCGAACAATTATCGCCACCGACTCATTGCGGCTGGCTTTATCATCAGGCTTGAACTGATTGCCGCCAGTACCGCTGACGATGCCCGCGTTATATAGAGGATGGAGCTACGGACCAATCTCCGGAATTCGCACGGAATAGGCGAAAGTGCATATGATACTTTATGATATTCGCCTAATTCGTTCAGATCGAGATCGGAGGTCAACATGACAGACATAAGCTCAAGCATCAACACCAAGGATCAACATAATAAAATGAGCATCCGCTACGCGTCAACCAGAGGTTGTGGCTGCGGGGGCAGCATTCGCAGCAGCGAACGAAGCTTGCTGCCCCTTCTATTGCCTGGACTGGGACTGGGAGGTTCAGGTCCTTGGGGACCCGGATCAGGACCTTGGGGACCCGGACACGGACCTTGGGGACCCGGACCAGGACCTTGGGGGCCAGGGCACGGACCTTGGGGACCCGGACACGGACCTTGGGGACCCGGACACGGACCTTGGGGACCCGGACACGGACCTTGGGGACCCGGACACGGACCTTGGGGGCCCGGACACGGACCTTGGGGACCCGGACACGGACCTTGGGGGCCGGGGCACGGACCTGGCGGCGGACCGGGGCACGGACCTGGCGGCGGACCGGGGCACGGACCTGGCGGCGGACCGGGGGGACGCCTGCAGTTCCCTTTTGATGCTACATTAAATGAGCATGATTCCGACAATGAACCGAACATGTACGACACCCATCAGACCACTCGCCCCCCTCATGGTTCTGGCGGTTCCGGACACGGGACGGGGCATGGCTCTGGGCACGGGCCAAGTCACGGCTCAGGCCATGGGCAAGGACATGGATCCGGACACGGGCCGGGGCACGGTCATGAATCCGGACACGGCCATGGACCCGGGCACGGTCATGGACCTGGACACGGCCATGGACCGGGGCATGGACATGGACCAGGACACGGACACGGGCCTGGCTGGCATGGTCCTGGGCTGGGACCATGGGGCGGACCGGGCTTTTGGCCGCCAGTCCCCCTTCCGATTCCTCTCCCCATTCCTGTTCCGGTATCGGGTCCAGGACCGGCAATTACCTCTGCGCCTCAAGCCTTCGTAACGGTTGTCATCAATGGCGGGGCCGCGTTTCCGGGAGTGACAAACAGCTTCACGATTCCATATCGGCAAGGACTTACGATCGGAAGAGCGCTTGCTTCGACAGGCTCTGTCGGCTTCTCCGCAGACGACCAGATCGTCAGCATCGGCGGAGTTCCGATAAGCGGCAATGTCGGTTATCAGATCAAGCTGAACGGACGAACCGTACCGGCAACATTATTAAATTACACGATTCAGCCTTCCGATACCGTTACATTAGAGCTTTACGCATTATAAGCCGCCGTCCCGGCTGCTAACCTCTTATCCTGCGAGTCATCTTCCGCCAAGCAATTACGGTCATTACACCAAACAGACGCCCCATCCTCCCAGTCAGGGTAGGATAGAGCGTCTGTTTTTTCAATGCCTAATCGCTAGGGCAGTTGAAGTTGATCCCGACATGCTAACCGCGTGTCCCCTCTTAAAGCTTCACCGACAACCCGCTAGCTCTGCTCTCTTCCGCCGCCTCAAGAAACCGGATGATCTCCACCGTCTCCGAAATCTCAACCGCGGGTTTCCTTGTTTGCAAGAAAGGGATGACCTGCTCCAGCAAGCTGGCGTAAAAAGGTTTTGGCGCGGAACCGACCTGGACATAAACCGTCTCATCGCGGCGATGAATATGCGCACCGAACTCGTCATTGCCATTGAGATTGCCGCGCACCGTACCGATTCTCCCATCCCGCCATCTGCCTTTGATCAGCTCGAACTCTACCGTAGTTTCCACCGTTACTTCCTCGCAGCCAGGACCAAGGATGGCGTACAGCATCTCTGCTGCATGAATACCATACCAAAAGTAATGAGACTGCGTTGCCTGAATATGCAGCGGACCAAAAGCTTCCGCTCCCGAGATTGAGGCCGCCGCTTCTCGACCAAGCTCCGCGCTAAGCGCGTCTGCGTACCGCAGCGAAGAAGAGCTCATGATCGGAACGCCGTTAACGTCGGCGATTAAAGCGATTTCCTTGGCTTCGGATGTCGTTAACGCCAATGGTTTATCAATGAATACCGGCTTGCCGTACTTCGCGATGGCCCGGAATTGCTCCAGATGGACCCGTCCGTCGGCCGACTCCAGCATAATCGCGTCGCACTCTTCCGCCACCTCTTCCAGAGAATCTGCAATACGTACGCCGTATTGCTCTCGCAGCTCCCCCGTATATCCCGCTACCCGATTGAAGCTGAGCGGGAAGTCCGGAGATCCTCCCGGATACGCGGCGACAACTCGTCCGCCGGTCACATGATAGGGATGCGTTGCGTCATGCAACAGCTTGGTGAATATGGACACGTGAGAGGTATCGAGACCAATCATACCGATTCGAAGATTATTCATACGTTTATGTTAACTCCTTCCCCCATATACGGCCTGAATATCGCCATCGCCCAATGATCGCTCGGCACGTCGGGCCAGAGAGGATCAGCATGAACATTTGGCTCTACGCCAAGCAACGCGTTGATCATAACCAAAATCATTATTTGCGTATCGCCTTGCCTTTGCCGGAGATCAGCTTAAGCTGGTCGTTTTCGTAGCCGATCCGATAGCTGACTTGATATTTGCTCAGTGCGTACTTGCCGTCCTTGCGTTCGTCGACGGATAAAATCGCCGTTACAGTCGCTTCGTTGTCCTCTGGAGAAGAGACGTGCATATCGTCAATGACGACGTTACGAGTTGTCAAATATCCCTCGCGGAATTTGACATAGCTCGTCCCTTCCTTCCATCCTTCTCCAAGCAACGAATAAGCATACACGTAATCGCGATTGTTCAGACTGTCGTAATAATGTTTCACCAAATATTCCGCCATCTGATCCAGAGAAACATCTTGTTCTTTCTCATCGTGCGTCTCCACAACCTTCAGATTGGGAAGCCTGTCCATCGGCTGCCTGGACCATCCCTCTGCCATCGACAATACGTTCGAGATCGGTATGCTAAAGCCGATGCCTTCATCCTCCAGGCCCGCCGAATTAATCCCTAGCACGGCGCCGGTATTCATGTCGACAAGCGGACCTCCGCTGTTGCCGCGGGCGATTGGAGCGGAGATTTGATACAAATCCTTGTACGTGTACGGCGCGATCTGGAAGCTTCGTCCGACGCCGCTTATAATGCCTGTCGTGACCGTGTTCTGGAAGCCCAGCGGGCTTCCGATCGCCATGACATCATCGCCGACTTCCCCGCGCTCATATCGCATCATGGACAGCGGCTGGGTGCCGACAAGCTCCCTCACCCGCACAACCGCCACATCCGTTTCGGTGCTGATTCCGATCACCTCTCCATCGAGATCGCGCGCATCAGCCGTCTTCACTCGCACATGCCTGACTCCTTCCACGACATGGGCGTTCGTAATGAGATCTCCCTCGAGATTGTATAGAAAGCCGGAGCCCTGCAAGCCCGTTTCCGTCTCGATCATGACAACCATCTTCTGCGTTTCAAAAATAATATCCTTTAGCGACTTCTTTACTTCGCCTACGGCGATAAGCGGAGTGCCGTTTAATTGACCCGGCACTTGCTCGTTTACCGCGTAACCCGCAGCAGCGCCTCCCGCCAGAATAAGAAGGGAGCCGATGAGCGCAATCCGCCATTTGATTCCCATATCCATGCTCCTTAATCCAAATACCAAGTCTTATTATCGATAACGGCAACGACATCCCCTTCATAAATGCCGCTCACTGTCGCCGTAAATGTCATCTCTTCGCCCGGTTCGATATATTCCGGCGTTGCGCTCGCCGTTCCGCTTCCCAGCACTTCACCGGTTGAACTCTTAACGGAATAAGTAATTTCGACGCCGTAAATCGGTCTTGTCGCTTTGTTTCTGAGCTTGCCGACAACCGAAAGGTCGCCGAATTCATCCAACGAATGATCAATGCTTATAACCTCGATCGCGTCCGTCTGATTAATCAAATCTTCCTCCGCCGCGTTTTCCATCGCCTGCTGAATTCGAAGCTGCTCCGCTTGCTCATAAGCATGTTTCTCTTGCTTGACGCGCTCCTTAAGAGCTAGCAGCTCCACATCCTCCTTTGCCCAAGTCAACGCTTTGTCGCAGGCTGACAATGCACCGGAGAAGTTTTTTCGCTGGAGCAAATACTCCGTTTCGGCAATCGTTATTTTCCGTATACTGTTCAGGATAAGAGCGCGAAGCTCCTCCGCCTCCTGCCCGATCAAGCCGTTCACGACGTTCAACATTTCTCCGTGCTCCTCGATCGTCGTCAAGGTGGTCAGATCGCCTGCCAGCTCCAGCAGTGTAAGCTCCATGGAAAAGCCGTCCGCCTTCTCCTTAAGCTTGTCGTAGATAGGCTCCTTGTGTCCGTTCAGCTCGGACTTCAGATGCTCGAGCTCGCTCAGGGCAACCTCCGCATCGCCTTTGTCCAGCCTTTGCCGAATTTCAACGGACAGTCGCTCGAGCTCCGCCGCATGATGAACCGTTTCGTTATCGTCGATAATCGCGCGAAAATCCGGCCGGGCTTTTATCGCTTGCTCGAGCAGCGCGATCGCCTCGTCGTACTGGCCGCCCAAGGCTGCCGCCCTTGCTTCGACCTGCAGCCGCAGCACGTCTTCGTTCGTTTTCAGTTCATGCTTGTAGAACAGGAAAAGCCCCGACGCAACGACAAGAACCAGCGCCGCGAGTCCGAAGAAGACGGGCCAGAGCGTCTCGCGCTTTCGTACGGCTTGCGTTCCTTCAATCGTCTCGACGTCTCCCGGGAACTTCGTCTCTTTCGTATCGATCCGATTCCCGTCCGCTATTTCCAGCGATGCCACACTCTCCTGCTCCGCCAATCCGACCGCGCCGTGATCCCCTTGCTCCGCTTGAATCGTTATGGCATGAAGCCTTCTCCCGCATTGGCTGCAGAACCTTGCATCCCTTGCGTAGCTTCTTATACATTGATGGCAATACAAGTAAGTCATCTCCCAGCCCAGTAACTCTCTCTATCTCTCTATTCTAGCTCAAACAGTAAAAAATCACCATTTCAAAATAGTGGCAGGCTTTCGACTCAGCGTTCTCCCTGCAGCCTGCCTCAACAAGGCGAAACGGCTGCGGCTTCCTTTGGCGACGGGACGCGTTCTGTTTAGTTTTTTTGCAAAAAGACAGCCGACGCGGCGCTGAGCCATGAGCGACTGTCTCTTTAAGTGCGAGTTCAAAACTTCTATAGCTTAGAGGCCGCAGCCTGTAACGAGTCTTCGAGAAAGACACTGTACAAACAGTCTTTTTCTCTTAGCAGTCGACCGAGCCGTTTTAAGATTCCTTCGGCAAGCCCAGACTCTCCAGCATATAACGCCTCACGTCCGCGGACAAATCATCCCGCTCCAAAGCGAAATCGATCGTCGCTTGCACGAAGCCCAGCTTGTCGCCGACATCGTGCCTGCGGCCATCGAAGCGGAATGCGGTCAGCGAAGACAATCGGTTCAGCTCTTGCAAACTGTCGGTCAATTGAATTTCTCCCCCTTTGCCAGGCTTCGCGGCTTCCAGCAAGCCAAAGATGGACGGATGCAGCACGTAACGTCCCACTACCGCATAATTGGATGGCGCTTGACCTGGCGCCGGCTTCTCGATAATATTTTTAACCCTGGCTACTCGGCTCCCTTGCTCGATGTCCACGATACCGTATTTATGAGTCTGATCCCAGGGCACTTCCATAACCGCTACAACGGATGATTGCTCCTGCTCGTAAATTTCGATCATTTGCTTCAGGCAAGGCGGGTTCGAGGTCAAAATGTCGTCGCCGAGCAGTACCGCAAACGGTTCGTCCGCGACGAACCTGCGAGCGCACAATACGGCATGCCCAAGCCCGAGCGGCTCCTTTTGCCTGACATAATAAATATCCGCGAGCTGCGAAATTTCTTTGACGATGGCAAGCATCGTCTCGTTATTGCGCGCTTCCAGCTCCGCCTCCAGCTCGAATGACTTGTCGAAGTGATCCTCGATCGCACGCTTGTGCCGGCCGCTTACGATGACGATGCTGTCGATCCCGGAACGAACGGCTTCCTCTACAATGTATTGAATGGCCGGCTTGTCGATCAGCGGCAGCATCTCTTTGGGCTGCGCTTTCGTTGCCGGCAGGAACCGCGTGCCGAGTCCTCCCGCAGGTATGACGGCTTTCCGGATTGATGTACTCATACGCAATTCGCTGCTCCTCTCTTAAAGACGGTTGCGACTGGCAATCAACGTCTTATTCTCTGTCTCCATCATACTCGTTTTGAGGTGAAATCGCCAATCCGAAGCCGTGAATTCTGACGGCTCGATCCATTCTATCGCAGGTAAGATGAAGGTTAGATGAACTGTATTGACTTATGTTACAGTTTGTAATAATTTTAAGGTAACACTTGCGCAAAAACGCGCGAAAAGAGAGAACATCATACTGGAGGTAACGATTATGCACAAAACCATTATTATCGGAACAGGTCCTGCAGGCTTGACGGCGGCCATCTATCTCGCCCGCGCCAACATGGAGCCCCTCGTCATCGAGGGCTGGCAGCCTGGCGGCCAGTTGACGACAACAACGGAGGTCGAAAACTTTCCTGGTTTCCCGGATGGCATCCTCGGAAGCGAGTTAATGGACAATATGCGAAAACAAGCGCAGAAGTTCGGCGCTACGTTCAAGATGGGCTCCGTCAAGAGCGTCGACTTCGGCAAGCGGCCTTACACGCTTGAAGTAGAAGGACTTGGGCAGCTGCAAGCAGAATCCATCATTATCTCGACAGGCGCGTCCGCCAAGTATCTCGGCATTCCCGGAGAGCAGGATAATATCGGTCGCGGCGTCAGCACTTGCGCCACTTGCGACGGATTCTTCTTCCGCGGCAAAAAGCTGATCGTCATCGGCGGCGGCGATTCCGCCATGGAGGAAGCAAGCTTCTTGACCCGCTTCGCCACCGAGGTTCGCGTCGTAAACCGTCGCGAAGAGCTGCGCGCTTCGAAAATCATGCAGGATCGCGCCCGCTCCAACGAAAAGGTAGCCTGGAGCCTGAACCGTACGCCGCTGGAAGTCGTAGCCGGCGAGAACGGACTGCAAGGCCTGAAGGTCCGTAACAACGAGACCGGCGAAGAAGAGCTGCTGGAAGCGGACGGCGTATTTGTCGCCATCGGCCATACGCCGAATACAGGCTTCCTTGGCGGACAGATCGAGACGGATGCTCAAGGCTACATTTTGGTGAAGCCGGGCACTTCCGCAACGAATATTCCCGGCGTGTTTGCTTGCGGCGACGTGCAGGATACCACCTATCGCCAAGCGATCACGGCCGCTGGCAGCGGTTGTATGGCCGCTTTGGACTGCGAACGTTACCTCGAAGCGCAGGCCCACGAAGCTGCGGCGCTCGTTTAATTTTCGGATTCGCGTCGGCTCGGACTTATCCAGGGAAGGATGCAACCTCTGCTTTAATGCGGAGGTTGTATCCTTTTTTTCGTGCTCGTACAACCACCCTTCCACACATTCGCTCGTCCCCGCCTGCCAGCGCGCTAGCGAATGCAAATAACGATCAAAGCCTTGACATCCCGCCCCTAATTTGTAATAATTATAAATAAGGAATTGATCTAATTATAATATCCAATCTCTTGCAGCCTCAATGCATACAGCCGATCACAGAAGAGCAAACTAGTCGTTGGATTGAAATGAAATGTTTTCCTATTGCAGCATATCCAAGGAAACAAGGTTTCACTGCCGCTATTCCGGTTTACTTATATGAAATAACCAATCTCAACAATCGAAAGGATGAAAAAACATGACTACCAAAACAACAAAAACCGTCCAACAACATCTCAATCGGCAGATCGCCAACTGGAGCGTTCTCTATATTAAGCTTCACAACTACCACTGGTACGTAAAAGGCTCGCAGTTCTTCACGCTCCACGCGAAGTTCCAGGAGTTCTACGAGGAGGCGGCGCTGCATGTCGACGAGATCGCGGAACGTCTCCTAGCGGTGAAAGGCAAGCCAATCGCGACAATGAGCGAGTACCTGGAGGAATCTACCGTTAAGGAAGCCAGCGGCAAAGAATCCGCTGAAGGAATGGTCGACCAACTCATCAAGGACTTCTCGACGGTTATCGACGAGCTTAAGGAAGGTATGGAGGCTGCACAGGAAGCCGGCGACGAAACAACGGCCGATATGCTCCTCGCCATCCATACTTCACTGGAGAAACATGTATGGATGCTGAACGCGTTTAATGGCAAATAAGAGCGAGAAGGTAAACGAGCTGAGCCCCTACTCTCTGGTGGTGCAGCTCGTTTCACTAAACTCTGGGCACCGCGAAAGTTAACGGAATTGGCGTCGAAACTTCCCTTTTCTTTCGTGTGTATCAGAAAAAGGTACAAGAACTTAAAAATTTTTAGATTTTCAAAAAGACGAGCACCGCGGTTTAAGCGCGATGCTCGTCTTTTGGTTACTATTTAAAAAGTTCCCGCCGAGCTTGAAGATTAACCTACTCGTCATTGCTCCGAAGTCCCTCCGCCGCCTTCAGCTTTAAAGCCGCTCTTGCGGGCGCAATATTGACGAGCACCGAGAGCAGCAGAAGCCCGAGCATGATCGGCAAAATGATCTCATAGAGGTAGGACGGCTCGAACGCCATATAATCCGGCATGTCCCGCCTCGCAGCTTGCGTAAACAATAAAGCGCCGCTGGCGCCGATGCCCCAACCGGTCAGCAGACCGGCTGCGCTGATAACAATACCTTCGAGCATAAACATCCAATAGATTTGTTTGCCAGGCACGCCGATGCAGCGCATCATCGCGATCTGCCGGCCTCTTTCTCTTACTGTCCGATACTGAACAACCGCGAGTCCCATCAAGCTGATGATCCCGGAGAATACCGCGCAGCCTACGAAACCGATGCCTAACTGCTTGTTCATCAGATACTCCGCGCTATTATTCAGATAAGGCACCGTAAATCCCAGTACCCCGTTTAGAGCGAATCGATCCTCCAACTGTTGGGCGAGCTCGACATCCCGATAATCGAAATCGAATAAGACGAAGCCGAGCGCCCTCTGATTTTCCCATTTGAAGCCAAATGCCTTAAGTTCGTCCACGACATCCGCGTGCATAAAAGTCTCGCCGTAATAATCGATGACGTGAAGATACGCCTCTTTCTGGAGGAATCCCGCTACGGTGAGTGATTTCTCGAACAACAGCACTTTGGGTTCATCCATCGCTCTAAGCTTTTTGTATTCATACACCGGGAACGCAGCAGTGTCGCCCGCCTTTAGTCCGGGTTTAAAGACATCGTCTCTCGTCTTGTAAAAGTACGGCAGCATAATATAACCGGGATCATTCAACACCGCTTCCCAAGCTTCCTCGTCGCTGCCGAACCTGGGATCGCGTTCCGCCAGCGGGGGAAGCTCTCTCTTCAGCAGCTCCTCCGTTACTGGCAAGATGGCTTGCGCCACCCAATCCGGCGTCATTTCGATCATAAACGGCTCAGAAATCATGTGAGCTTCCACATGCTCGGAGATAAAATCATCCCCGTCCGCCACGGACAAAATATGATCCCGCTCCGACTCCGACTGGTATGAAGCATATCCGCCGTTGCCCAGCACCGTCTGCGGGGTCTGGCTGACGTCGCCCGATGCCGTTATCAATCCCATGATGGTCACCGTAAACGTCACGATCATCATGATCAGAGCGAATAATAACGCCGTAGTGTACGTTCTTCCGGATTGGCTGCGGGGATACTTCGTCGCAAGCATGACCGAGAGAGGCGGAATCCCCAGCCGCCCGAACAACTTGCTCAGAGGCCCGCTCATGATGGACAACAGCCGTATGAGGAGGAACAAGAGGAAGCAACATGCGCCTAACCACGAGACGCACACCCACAACAAGTTTCCCCCGCTCAAATCCGGTGTCTCGACAAATGCCAGATAGAAGTGAATCACCGTGAAATAGACCCCTGCCCCTGTCAGTACCCATCCGAACAAACGATGCTTGTATCCTTTTCGTGCCAGCCGCTCGCCTCCGCCGCGCAGCGCTTCGACTACCGGGAACCGGCCAGCCCTGTGTGCGGCGAATGCGGATACGACAGCCAGGAAAACGAAGATGGATATAAAGAGCAATACCGCGCCAACTATCGAGAGATGCGGATGAATTGGAATATGCATGCCCGTCATCCGTTGCAAAACGTCGCTGTACGTACCGTAGAACAGAGATACCAGACCGTATCCTGCGCCTATTCCGATAAGCGAGCCGACCAAGGCGCTAAGCAACGACAAGAGCAACGCTTCGGCCGCAAACATGGCGCCGATCTGACCGGGAGACAAACCGATCGCTCGCAGGACGCCGTACATGCCCCTTCTCGACTCCGAGATCATAACGAGCACTTGCCGCATGAAGATCAGGCTGGAAGCAATGGCTACCAAGCTGATTATCCCGATGATGATGGTGAAATTTAATCTTTCGAGTTTGTCGCGATAATCGGCCTTCAAATAATGAATCTCGTAATTCAGCTCCGGAAGGATGAACATCGCTCTGTCAGGCAGGGAACCATTAACCGTCCCCGTCCATATAGCGGGATAGATGCCCTCGCCGATCTTCGCAATCTCGCGCGCCAGCGCCTCCGATACGATCGCCGTGCCGCCATAGGCGCCGTAATCCCTGAAGCCCGTCAAACCTTGCTCCGGCGTTATTTCGCGAACGCGCAGCAGCTTGGAGCCGTCAGAGGCGATGAGTTCCAACACATCGCCGGCCGCAACGCCGAGCTGCGACGCCGTCGCCTCGTTCAGAATGACCTCGTTTTCGCCAATGCCGCGGCTCCACAGCTCCGCTCTTGCAGAATCGAATCTCGCCGCCTTCTCCGTGGAGAAGCCAAGGACCAGCACCGACTTCAGCACTCCGCTCTCTTCGCCTTTTGAGTCATGAGCCCGGAGCGTCGCCTCCGCTCCGACATAAGGCAACACCCGATAATCAGTCGATCGTTCGTCCACGTATTTCTCCAGCAAGGCGACTTGTTCTGAAGTAAATCCGGCAGAAAGCTGCTCCTCCGGCGTCAGCTTCGAACTGATAGGGCCCAGCCTCGTCTCTATCCACCGTTCTCCGCTAATGCGGACGGAATCGTAATTAACAAAGCTGACCGCGATGAGCATCGCGCCGATCGCCCCTGCCGCGATCGTTAGCAGCGTCTGCTTCCATTGCTTGCGGAGATTGCTCCACGCCATCCGCCATACGATGCCGGAGCCGATCATAATCCGTTTCCTCCGTCATGAACGATTCTGCCGTTCTGCATCCGGATTGTACGATTCATGCGCGACGCGATGCCCGGATCATGCGTGACGACCGCGATCGTCGTTCCGTAATGACGATTAAGCATTTCCAGCAGTCCGATGATTTGCTCCGCCGTATCCGTATCAAGCGCGCCGGTAGGCTCGTCCGCCCATATAATGTCCGGTCTTGCGACAATGGCTCTGGCTATGGCGACGCGTTGATTCTGTCCGCCCGACAACTGAGCCGGATAGCTGTTCTCCTTGTCCGCAAGCCCAACCTCGGACAAAGCCTCTCGCGCTCTGACTCGAGCCTTCCCCGTGGGCATGCCGGCTGCAATAAGCGGCATCGCCGCATTCTCCCACGCCGTCAGTACAGGAACGAGATGATAGGACTGGAAGACGAAGCCCATCTTCGCCAGTCTGAGCTTCGCGATTTTGGCGTCATCCCACTCATGAATCGGCGCGTCGCCGATCCATATTTCGCCGCTGTCGCATGATTCGATGCCCGCGAGAATGTGGAGCAATGTCGTTTTGCCGCAGCCGGACGGTCCCGTAATGGACACCATCTCGCCCTTGTCCAAGTTAAGCGATACTTCCCTAAGCGCCTTCGTCGCCGCGGTCCCCTTGCCGTAAGTTTTGGATAATCCTTGTACGCGAATAAACATGCTTTTCACCTCTTGTTCTGCTAATGACGTAACTGTAGCAGAACATTATGCATTCCTAATGAACCAAATGTGCAGATATTATGCAGAAGGGGCTGGCATCCCCTATCTTCCCCTTATTCCTTCATGACCGGCAGCGTTACGACAAAGCTGGCTCCCTCGCCATAACGGCTTCTTACCGCCGCCTCCCCGCCATGAGCTCGAGCGAATTCGCGGACAATGGCAAGACCCAGACCAAGCCCCGTTCCGCGTCCTCTGCCGCCTTTGGCTGTTTCCGTTCCCCGATAGAAGCGGTCGAACACCCTCTCCAACTCCTCCTCTTCGATTCCCGGACCGTCATCGCTGACTGTAAGCTGGATCGAGCCTCCCGCTAACGCTAAATCTACCGTCACCAGAGATTGGGCATGACGGAACGCATTGCCGACAAGATTAATTAACAATTGCTTGATGCGTCCGCGATCTCCGTACATCGTTGCATCCGGAAGTCCCGTAATGTCATGCCGTATGCCGCGTTCCTCTCCGGCCGCCGAAAGCGTCTCCAACACCTCTTCGGCCAGCTCTGTCATAGAAAACCAGGACTTGAACAGCGGCAAATGTCCGCTCTCCGCAAGCGCCAGTTCCTGCAGATCGCGGACGAGACGGCTTAACCGCAACGTCTCGTCATGAAGAACGGCAAGCTTGTCCGGCGCCAGCGGAGCACCTGACTGCAACGCATGATCCAACGTTGCACGCATAATGGCAATCGGCGTCCGCAGCTCGTGGGCGATATCCGCCACCATCGTCGTTCTGACCGTCTCCAGCTGTTGATTGCGACGCATGAGGTCGCCAACTTCACCCTTCAAAGACGTCCAATCCCGCTCTCCGGAATCGACGGGCAAATGGCGATGCTGCGCCATATACGTCTTCAATTCTTCGGCAAGACGCCGACCGGCCTGATCTTCCGTCCGATTCAACTTATGCTGAAGGATCAGACCGCAAGTCAATACGACTAGCCCCGTCATACAAGGAACAACAAATTTTATGAACCATGAATGGCCAAAGGAGGTAATGCTCGTCTCGGTATAGCCGACAATTCGACCTCCGATCATAACCGGCAGCTTGCGTCCGCCGCTCCATTTATCGCCCCGCGAAACCTCTGCTACTTTCTCGTAATGATCATCATCGCCTGCATAGATCCGAACGGCGAAGTCGGAATCCGCACCATACACATACCCGTCTCGCACAAGCCGCTCCTGTAAACCGTCAAAGCCGCCATTCAACTCGACAAACATGACTGCATAGCCGTTCCAATACAGCTCTGCCCTCTCCCGTTCCCTGCTCTCCATGCCCAGAAGTACAAACTGTACGATCCATCCTGTAAGCAAAGCCGCCGCTATGCTAATCGCAACCAGTCGCAGCCGCTTTGCTAACCCATTCCGTCCGCGTCCACTGGTCAAGCCGTCAGTCTGCGCGCCGGTCATCCCGGTCACCTCGCCTCTTCGGAAAACCGATACCCGATGCCATATACGGTCTCGATGTAAGGCTTCTCCGCTTCGTTATCGCCAAGCTTCTTGCGCAAATTGCGAATATGCGAATCAATCGTCCGCTCGTAACCGATATAATCGTCGCCAAGCGCTTCGTCCATGAGATGGGTTCGCGTGAACACTCGTCCAGGATGGGAAGCAAGCTTCCAGAGCAGCATAAATTCCGTGCGAGTCAGCTCCAGACGGCGATCCTCGAGCTGCGCCGCATATTTGTCGTTATCCAGCAGCAGCAATCCTCGCTGTAATCGCACATCTTCGCGATGCCTTCCGTCCTCCCGGACGTTTCCCTTGGATGTGCGCCGCAATACCGCTTTCATTCTAGCGCCCAGCTCCCGCAGACCGAACGGCTTCGTCAAATAATCGTCCGCTCCCAGCTCCAGCGCCAGCACCTTGTCAAACTCATCGCCTTTAGCCGTCACCATAATAATGGGCAAGCCCCATTCCCGCTCGTTGCGCTTGCATAGATCCAGCCCGCTCTCTCCTCCGGGCAGCATCCAGTCCACCAGCAGCAGATCCGGCTTCTCTTCCCTAATGAGCGCCTCGGCTTCCGACAGCGTCGCCGCTCCGTGAACCTCGATATCTTCCCGCCGCAAATATTCCGCGCATTCCTTGAGCAGCTCGGTCTCGTCTTCGATCCATACGACCTTCAATCGGCTCCCCCCTTAATGAGGTTGTTCAAAAAGTCCGCTTCCCATTACGAAGTAATTCTAGAAGCTTACTCGACGTCGAATATTTCCTGAAACCCACGAAAGTGAAGGGAAGCTTCGATGTCAATTCCGATTACTTTCGCGGGGCCCAAGGTTTGCCGAACCTAGCTATGCTCACGTAGCTTCCACTACGCTCCGCTCCTCAGGTTCTAGCTACATCCAATCTTCTTGGTACTGATAACCGAACTTTTTGAACTCGAATATAATGTAGACGATTATTCCACAAATTCACTCCGATGTCGATTGATCTTGCATCCGATTGCAACACTTCGCTTTTCTGGTACGTTCTTAATGCATAAGGCAAGGTGAAACGGCTACGCCATCGTTTGGCGGCGCGGCGCGTTTCATTCCGAGAAATATAGAGAAAGTATGGCGAAATCCTTTCCTATATTTTGAATAAGACGAACAGGAGGATTCCTTTGAAAACAATAGGCAAACTCATTCTGCTGGCAGCTTTGCTGACCGGCATTGCGATGGCATACCTGCCTCAAACAACGTTTGCATGCAGTTGCGCGGAGCCGAAGCCTGTTACGGATGCCGCCGAAGGGGCACAAATCGTATTTGCCGGAAAAGTTGCTGATGTAACGGAGGCCAAAAGCAAACAAGGCTTTTTCATTAAAAATATCCAGTTCGAGACGGAGACCGTGTACAAGGGTGAAGCCGGCTCGCGTATTACGGTGTGGACCGGCAGCGGCGGCGGCGATTGCGGCTTCTTCTTCCAGAAAGGCATGTCCTATCTGGTTTACGCCTACGCTTCCGGCCCTGACGGAAACGGAGACGAACCGGGTACGGGGATATGCACTCGTACGAAGGCGCTCTCGCAAGCTCAAGGGGATCTTGATCTATTGGGTCAAGGAATGCCGCCGAACAAAGATCTCGATCAGCCCATTGCCGATTCGGCGAAGGATATTGACGTCAAGCTTCCATGGCCCCTGCTTGCCGGCGTCGTTGCGGTAATAGCGGCAAGTATCGCGATTGGGTTGCTTCTGAGAAAGAAACGCGGCGCCGGACGTTGATACACGGCCAGTACGATTCCGCTTGGACCGAAAACTTATACGTTCGCATGTGGAAAAAAGCTCGCCACGCTCGCTCCCGTTAAAGGGTGCTGAGTTTTGGCGAGCTTCTTTCATTTGTTTTCGCAACGGCGTTTCCTGTTCCCATCGCTCGGCAACGGAGTTTAATTCTTTAATGCCACCCTGCAAGCGCCCAGCTTCTGCTCGCCCCAGAACGCCTGGAGCGTTTCGCCGTCCCGAAGGGCGGCTACGCCCGCGGGCGTGCCCGTAAAGATCAGATCGCCGGGGCCAAGGCCGTAGTTTGCCTCGATATGGCGAACAAGCGCAGTCACGTCGAACAGCATGTCCTTCGCACAGCCGCGCTGGGCGACTTCGTCTCCGCGTTGCAAGGTGAACTCCGTCTCTGCAAGAGCTGCCTCGCCCGGGTACGGAATCCAATCGCCCAGCGGGGCCGAAGCCTTGAAGCCTTTGGCCGCCAGCCAAGGATGCCCCTTTGCCTTAAGCTTCGACTGCACGTCGCGAAGCGTCAAGTCGAGTCCCAGCGTCATGCCGTCAAACATTTCGTTGGTAGGAGCGCCTGGTTTGTACCCTTCTCCGACGCGCAACACGATCTCCAGCTCGAAATGCACCTCGCCGACGCCGCCCGGAAGCTCTACCGTGCTTCCATCCATCGCGGCTACTGCATGGCTCGGTTTCGTAAACACCATCGGGGAATCCGGCACCTCGTTGCCCAGCTCCAGCGCATGCAGCCGGTAGTTGCGGCCGATGCAATAGATGTTTTTGATTTCTTTGGTTTCGACGGAATGCGACCCCATGCGAAAAGCCTCCTTTAATGAGAAAAACTTTTATCGAAGTATTTCGGTGATGAGCGACCTTCAGCTTTGCCAAGCAAAGCCGCTTCGTAAGCATAAGGAAGTTTTATCGCCAATAAGAATTTGTTTTTCGGTAAGCCAAGCGCGTCATGGATTGGATCAGCCCTTCTTCTGCGCGGCAATCTCCTCCGCGAGCAGATTAAGCTCCGTCCACCGCTCCATAAGCGATTCCAGCTTTTCTTCCAGCTGCTGCTGCTTGGCGGCAAGCTCTTGCAGCCGCACCGAATCGCTGCTGGCCGCTTCCATTTCTTCGGCTACGGCGGAGAGCTCCTCCTCGGCTTCGGCGATCCAACCGTCGATCGCCTCGTAGTCCTTCTGATCCTTGTACGACATCTTGAGCGCGCGCTCGCGACCGGATGAACCACTCGTTGCTGCACTGCCTTGTGCGGCAGAAGCTCCGCTTGCGGAGCCGCTCGCCTTGCCTTCATTCGCGCCAGGGCCTGCTCCGCCAGAGAATCCGCCCGACTTGCTACTATTCCCTCCGCCGCCGGACATCGCTCCGCTGCCGCCTCCCGCTCCTGCGGCAGAGCGCTTATCCGCATACTCCCGGTATTCCGAATAATTGCCGGTATGCTGCGTAATGACGCCGCCTTCTTCGAAGGCGATAATGCGATCCACCGTTCGGTCGAGGAAGTAGCGGTCATGGGAGACGACGAACACGACGCCGGGGAAGTCGTCGAGATAATCCTCCAGCACGGTCAACGTTGCGATATCGAGATCATTCGTCGGCTCGTCGAGCAGAAGCACGTTCGGCGCGTTCATCAGCACGCGCAGCAGCTGCAAACGCCGCTTCTCGCCTCCCGACAGCTTCGAGATCGGCGACCATTGCAGCGCCGGAGGGAACAGGAACCGCTCCAGCATCTGGCCGGCGGAGATCGTCGTGCCGTCCGCCGTCTTCACCTGCTCGGCATCCTCGCGTATATATTCGATAACGCGAAGGCTTTCGTCCATCTCCTCGCGCTCCTGCGAGAACCAGCCCAGCTTTACGGTCAAGCCGCGCTCCACCGTTCCTTCGTCCGGCTGAATCTTCCCGGCCAGAATGCGAAGCAGCGTCGACTTGCCGCTGCCGTTGCGTCCGACGATGCCGACGCGATCCTCCGGCACCGAGATATAGCTGAACCCGGAGAAAAGCTTGCGATCTCCGTAGCTTTTGCCTACATCCTCGGCTTCGACGATCTTCTTGCCCAGCCGCGATGAAGCCACCGACAGTTCCAGCTTGCCGTCCGCTCCCTTGGGTCCTGCCGCCTTAAGCGCCTCGAACCGGTCGATCCGCGCCTTCTGCTTCGTCGTCCGGGCCTTAGCTCCCCGCCGAATCCACGCCAGCTCATTGCGCAATAAGTTCTGGCGCTTCGCTTCCGATGCGGCCTCCCGCTCCTCGCGCTCCAGCTTGAGCTCCAGAAAGCGGCTATAGTTCGCCTGGTAGAAATGGGCTTGTCCGCGGTCCAACTCGATCACGCGGTTGCTGACCCGATCAAGGAAGTAGCGGTCATGCGTAATCATGAGCAGCGCGCCGCGCCGCTTCTGCAGCATCCCCTCCAGCCAGGCGACCGACTCATTATCGATATGGTTTGTCGGCTCGTCCAGAATCAGCACGTCGGATGGCAGCAGCAGCGCCGCCGCCATGGCAACCCGCTTGCGCTGGCCGCCCGACATCGTCTCTACCTTGGCGCCATGATCGTGTATGCCCAGCTTGGAGAGGGCCGTCTTCGCTTCGTTCTCGAGTCCCCACGCGTCCAGTTCGTCCATTTTCGCGTTCGCCGCGATCAGCTCCTGCTGCAGCTTCTCGCTGCCCGCATTTAGCCCGATAGCTTCCATGGCCGCCGCATAAGCTTGAACCGCCCGCAGTTGCGGGGAGTCCCCGCCCAGTACATGCTCCAGAGCCGTCTCGCCAGCCGCGAACACGGGGTCCTGCGACAACATGCGGATGACAACCCGATTGCCCACCGATACGGTTCCGGAATCCGGCTGCTCCAGCCCTGCGATGACCTTTAGAAACGTTGACTTGCCCGTGCCGTTGACGCCGATAATGCCGATTTTGTCTCCGTCCTCGACCCCGAACGTGACATCCTCGAACAGCAGCTTCTCGCCATAGCTTTTTGTTATATGTTCAACCGATAATAGATGCATAAGCAAACCTACTTTATATTTAGTATGAAACGATGGAAACCATAAGTATCATACCATAATCGGCAGCAGCCACGCGACGCTTGGAAGCTCAAGGCTCGATCACTCCCAAAAAAAAAGAGAAGTATCTGGTCAACGACCAAATACTTCTCCCCAGTTTACGTCTTATTCATTTTCTCGCGGCACACCGCGTTTGCGCAACTAGTCGATCACCCAGCCGCCGCGAGAAACTTGATAGGTAAACCGATCATCGTCAAAGTCCAGCCCGAATCCCGCTTTGGGCGGAACAAAAAACATTCCGTCTTGCACGGAATAGGCGCTGTCGTCCATCCCTTCGATCGCAATATCGTCCCATTCTACGAACTGAAAACCTTTGATGCCCGCAGAAAGATGGCCCGTTGCATAAATGCCGTAAGCGTTGCCGTAACAGTGAGGCGCGGTCAACAAAGCGTGCTCATCCAGTTTCGCGCCAAGTTCCAGCCAATGAGTAAAGCCCGGATGTATAATATCGTATTGCAGCACATCGACTTTGCCCTGAATTGCCCAGTCAATCAAACGAGGGGAGGCATACCCTTCTCCGTCCGCGATCAGCACGTTCTGATTCCGTTCCTTGAGCCACGACTTCAAATCCCCGTACAATGCTTCATCTTCGTGAAAAGCTTCTTCGATCCAATACAAGCCAACATCCGATAAAGCGGTCAGAACTTCTTTGGTCAGGTTAAGATTATACGCATTGTTGGCATCGATCATCAGCTTGCCCTCCGGGCCGGCGACTTCTCTTACGCCCTCTACAATCGCAATGTCCCGTCTGGTTCCTTCCATCAGCGGCATATGCATCCCGCCTCGTCCTACTTTTATTTTAAAATGACGATGTCCCTTCGCGTACCCTTGTCTGGCTTCTTCCTGAATGAGCGCTACCGCATCCTTGTCATGGGTCAGATGCAAATCGTCAAAATAAAGAGAAGTATCATAACATGGAACGGCCAACCCGCTTGGCGCTTGACTTCGCGCTCCGTTATATAGTTCATACACCGGCTTGTTCCATCTGCGTCCGAGCCAATCCAATAATGGATATTCGAGACAAATGCGATAGGGCTCGCGTATTTTTCCGCTATCGTCGAATAAGTCGCGAACAGGTTTTCCGATAAACGTTTTCGCCTGCTCCGTCGTAATGCGCGAGGCGCCGTATGCCGTCTGACCGTCAATCGTGATCCGGACAATGCTAACCTCGCAGGCCGTGCCGTGAACGCCTAGTCTGGCGTTCGCCCCGGCGCTGCGAGCACGCTCCCCATGTAATTTAGCGAATGCGATCTTCTCGATCACCCAATTTTTATCTATACGTTCCAGATTCATAATAATCCCGCTCCCTCATAATTAGCTATTACTGTAATCTTTATTTCTCGTTCATGCTCCGGTATTCCCCGGGCGTCTTGCCTGCCAGCTTCTTAAATACGCGGTTAAAGGAGACCGAATGGGTGTACCCGACCAGATTGGCAATTTGTTGAATGGGCTCCGTGGTCGCCTTCAAATATTGTTTGGCCTTCTCCATCCGAAAATGAATCAAATAACTGACGAAGCTTTCTCCGAACTCCTCCTTGAACAAACGGCTTAAATAATTTCCGCTCATGCCGAATTTCTCGCTGATCGAGGTCAAAGACAGGTTGGAGTCATGATAATTGATTTCGATATAACTTTTAATGTCTTGAATCATTTCGTGGTTGCTATGATTTTCCCGCAAAGCCTGAATGTCGTTGAACAAGGTCATGAGAATGCTTTTTAAATTTTCCTGGGTAGCCGTAACGGACTCGATGATGTAAATCTCTTCCCGTATATGGGACAAGCTGTTTTCTTTTAAAGATTCTATGGGCCCCATATCCAGGTAAGATAGTTCCCTATCCAGCTCAAAGAGCAGGTAATTCAGTAAGTTCACCATATCTTCCGAGGTTAATATGGCTCCTTTCACTTCGCTGAACAGCCGCTCGAAAAGGGTCTCCCACTTCCCGTCGCCCACTCTAAACGAGTCGGCGAGAGCATGGACCAGATGCTGGTATTCGTAATAAACCTTCCCCGTTTTCCCCTCGACATCTTCGCGCGAAATCACTTTACGGTCTTCAAGCAGCCATTTATAACGCAAAATCTCATCCGCATCCCGGTAGGACCTGTTTAAATCGCGAATATAAAACACTTCGCGGCCTATGCCGACGGTTATGCTGAACGTCATAAATCGTTCCATCCAATCGATTACTTCCCGCCAAAATCCGTTCGCGGTCTCGGACATGTTGCACGAATCGGATTCGCCAAGGCTAAACAAAAGGATCAGCCTTGTTGGCGACATCCATTCGCAATAAATGCCGAATGGATAATACTCCGCAATTTCCTGAATCGCTTTGGTTACGGCGTATCTTAACAAATACTGATCAGACGCCGTGTATTGTTGGTCGAACTGGTGGAAACGGTCGATCTCGGCGATCGAAAATTGGAACTGTTTGGACTGGATCAATAAATCTCCGTCCTTCAATTCCGAAAGCAATTGTTCAACCTCCCCGGTGACGTCCTCGCTCATGATTTTTTGAAATACATGCTTGCGCTTGATGATATCGTCCTTTACCGATTGCTCCCGGAACTTGCCAAGCTCCTCCGCCATATTTCCGAACATGGATTCGATAAACCCGAATTCGTCCATATGCCGGACATCGGCAAATTCGTCTTTTTTGACCGGAGCATTCATCCGAATGCGGGTTATAATCGATTCGATCGGCTTGTAATTTCTGCGCGTCGCATACACCACCCAAATCACGCCCACTATCGTGACCAACGATCCCAAAATGATCCATAAGTACGAAAAGGCAGAAGCGTAGCTGATTATGCTGCCTTGCTTGATTCCGCTTTCAAATGTCCATCCTGTATAGGGCGATGTGACGCTAGCCAGCTGCAAATGATTGCGCTCGGCGTTTTCTTTCGATCTGTTGCTCGTATCGAGCAGCATGTCCCCTTGCCTGTTAATCGCGATAAAACCTAACGTTAAAGCCGTCTTTTCTTCAATCGATTGGGCAATAGCCCGGGTCCGAATATTAACGACAACCATCCCCTGGCTGCCATGCTCCAGGGGCACCTTGCGTACAAGGGTAACCACCTTTCGCGACGGATCATCCAGCTTAAACGGATCTTGTCTTCCGATCCAGTTTGGAAGGTTTGTTGAGTTCTGAGCTTCTTTAATAAACGCTCCGTCCAAAAATTCATCCAAATTGGCCAAGCCGTCTTGAGCTAGCAGCAAACGATCGGACCATCGAACAACATAGATGGATGAAATCCAGGGATTGGAATCCATCCATCCTCTCAATTTTTGACCCATTTCGTAATTCAGGAAATACGTGTTCGCCGACCCCTTTTCGTTAAAGAAAGCGGAGAACAACTCATCCGTCTGAATCCCTTGCATAATGACGCTATCGATCGTCTGCAGCGACTGGTCCACGGATTGCATCACGGTCTGCACGAACATCGCGTTGGCCCGTCCCGCTTCTTCCTCCGACAGCTTTACAATGAACAGGAAACAAGTGATAATCAAACCCGAAACGACAAAGAGCAGGATCGGGAGATAAGAGAACAACAACCGATAAAACCAGTTATTCCGCTTCATTCTTTATCCCCCCGCCCTTTTTTTGAATGTTATGTGATTTTACTTCGTATATAAATCTTTGGTTAAATAGGCCGTTTCTTTATTTGCATTATACCAATCGCTCCACCAATCGTCGATTTGCTCTCCCCCGACCTGTTTCCATACGTTTTGCGCATCGGCGATCGCCTGATCCGCGGTGTAGGAATCGCCGCTGACAATCGCTTTCTTAAGAATATTATCGATCTGCCCGTTTACGGTAGAGGAGATCGTTTGCAGCTCTTTGGGCAGCACCGGCCTGAACTCGCCGAAAGTAAATCCCGGGTATGGACGATCCGGACTCAAGTAATTTTCCACCGCTTGCCCGTAAAGCTCAAGCCAAACCTTTTCTACCTTGTTGTCGCGGTTCAAAGAATTGATATAAGCAGGCACGCTCCCGAAGAATGCCGGCGAATACAATAAATTAACGTCGTTTGTCCAGGCGAACTTCGGATTATCCGTCTGCTTCAGCGCGGGATAACCAGCCTCCGACAGTGTATGATCGGTTCCTTCATCTCCATAAGCCAGCTTGGTCATGCTCGCTTTATCCGACAGGAAATCGATATACTTCATCACGGCTTCCGGATCTTTGGCTTTGGCGTTAACGATACCCACCACCTGGATCGGCGGGATCAGGCCGCCGCTGAACTGGCCGTACGAGCTCGCAGGCAGCGCAATACAAAGCACTTCTGCATTCGGGTTATTGTTCATTAATGTAGCGAGGACCTGCATTTCGTCGATTCCGTCGATCGAGCCCCCGTAAATCCCCAGCTTGCCCGTTACCCATTCTTCCTTCGCTTTGGCCCCGTCTTTATCGTTCAGGAAGTCTTTATTTACAATGTCCGCATCAAATAGCTGCTTCTTGAAAGCCAGTGCATCCCTTTTTCGATCCCAGCCATTTACCAATTCATCGTTTTCCACAACAGGGCTCATATTTCCGAACATAACATCAATCAAGGAGCCGGTAATAAAACTCATCGCTATCCCGTGCGTATCGTTCTCCCCGTTGCCGTCCGGATCCTCGGTTGCGAATGCCTTGGCCACTTCAAAGAGCTCCTCCGTCGTTTGCGGAACCGACAAATTCAACGCTTTCAGCCAATCCGCCCGAATAAACAAAGCATCATTGGGCTGCAATCCATTCATCCGGCCAATTTGATAAATATGTCCGTCCGGATCTGTCGTAAGTTTTTTTAGCCCCGGGTATTCCTCTAACAACTTCTTGTACGTGGTGCTCGTTTCGTTGATTAGATCCTCGAGCGGCATAGCTTGACGCTGGTTAATCAGTTGTCCTTTGAAATCGCTACTGTAAGACCATACGATGTCCGGAGCGTTGCCTGCCGCGAATAAAGTATTGTATTTTTCCGTATCCGAAAAGCGCGGGATCGGGACGAACGTGACCTCGGAGGGTCCCTCCTGGTTGATCCATTTTGTTGCCCAGTTATCTTGAATGGTGCCCTGATCGGCAGGGACATTGCCCCGATCATACACGGCGGCGGTCATTTTGCCTTTGGCCGCTGTTTTAGTTCCGTCCGTTCCCGGATCGGACTCCCCGGATGGAGCCGTAGAGCAACCCAGTACCGTTACACTGCCCAATAAGATGTAAACGATCGCCATCATCGAACCCCGTCGAAATTTCCAATTGGTCATTTGATGCGCCTCCCTTTTCATATTCATCCTGTTTTGGATGTAAAATTATGTTGTCATGCCTGGCCTCCGCTAACCTTTTAATGATCCGATCATCACTCCTTTTACGAAATGCTTTTGAACGAAAGGATAGACGATCAGTACCGGAAAAACCATAACAAGCACGCCGGCAGCCTTCACGCCCTCCGGCGTAATCGCTTGCTGCAAATCCGAATCGATGGCCAACTGCGGGTTCGAGGCGGAAAATATCATTTGCTGCACTAACACGGCCAAATTGTATTTGCTAGTATCATTGATATAAATCAGTACATTAAAGAAATTGTTCCAATACGCGACGCCGTAAAACAAGGAGATCGCCACGAGCATTGGCAGCGATACGGGAAGCACGATTCGCATAATCAATCGAAGTTCGCCGCAGCCGTCGATGCGGGCCGCATCCTCCAATTCTCTGGGGATGTTTTGAAAAAACGTTTTGACAACCCACATATTATATTGCTTATCAATCCCGGCAACCACAGAGCCCAGTAGGAATTGACCAAACCAAGCGACTTGACCAGCAAATAATTAGGAATTAATCCTCCGCTAAAAATCATCGTAAAAATGATGGCCAACGATAAAAACCGGCGGCAATAAAAATAATCCTTGGACAAGGGATACGCCACGGCGATAGATGCCGTCATGCTGCACAACACGCCGACAAGCGTAATGACAATACTGTTTCCGAAAGCATCCACGATCCGGGTCCCGACAAATAAGGCCTGATAAGAATCCCAATTCCATTGGACCGGCCATAGCGAGACTCGTCCCGCCATAATCATGCCGGGGTCGCTGAAAGAGGTTGCGAAGAGATGAATTAATGGCAAGAAACAAAGCAGTCCCGCCACCGACAAAACGAAATAATTAACCGCGTAGAAAACTTTTTCCCCAGAGGATGCGCGCATCGGTCCATCCCTCCTTTACCACAGTTCTTTTCCCATGCGGCGGGCGATTTGGTTCGCCGTAAGGATCAGCAGCAACCCGACCAGCGATTCGAATAAGCCCATGGCTGTCGTAAGGCTGAATTGCGCCCCCTGCAGTCCAAGCTGATAGACCCATGTGCTGATGACTTCCGAGATGCTGGACACGACGGGATTGCCCAAAATATAGATTTGATCGAACGAAACCTCCATAATGCTTCCCATGGACAATATCAGCATCATCGCAACGACCGTGCTGACCCCCGGCAACGTAATATGCCAAATTTGCCGCCATTTGCTTGCGCCGTCGATCGCAGCCGCTTCGTACAAAACCGGGTCGATCGCGGCCAGAGCGGCCAAATAAATGATGGCGCTAAAACCCGCCTCCTTCCAAATCCCCGATCCGAGATAAATCGTTACCCATGAAGGCACATCGTACATAAATGGATGGGTATATCCGAACCATCGTTCCAGCAGCAGGTTCAAACTTCCCGCCTCTTGCGAGAACAACGTCAGCACGATGCCCCCTACAATTACCCATGAAAAAAAATGAGGCAAAAACACCATCGTCTGAATCGATCGTTTAAACCACGTTTTGCGCACTTCATTGAGCAGCAAAGCCAGAAGAATCGGAAACGGAAAACCGACGACGAGCCGGAGCAAGCTTAGCCACAACGTGTTCAGAATGATGTCCGTTGTCAGGGCATTGCTAAAGATCAGGCGGAAATTGTCGAGCCCGACCCAGGGACTGCGTACGATTCCGTCATGAAGATTGTAATCCTTGAACGCGATCACGAGCCCCGCCATCGGCGTGTACTTGATTAGAAGATAAAAGATCGCTCCCGGAATAAACATCCATAAGAGCGGCACATTTTGTTTGAACCGTCTACTTGCGCTTGTTCCCATACGTCACCTCCAGGTTGTTCGCGAAGCCCGTTTTCATTTCATCGTACCTCCTCCGTCCGGCAATAATTGGGATGTGCGCTTATCGAATTCGAATTCCTAATCATCATCGAGCTTTTGGAGTTCCGCGACAAGATACAATAAAAACGAAGCTAAACCAAATGAGGAAAAAGCGTACTAAACACTTTCAATCGAATAAACATTTTCAGCAATTCCCCCTTGCAAACCTGACCAAACAAGAAAAAACGGCTGTCGCTGCCCTTAGGCGGCACAACGCGTTTCATTGCGGGAAATAGAGGTCAAGTTTAAAGAAACAAAAAAGCGGCAGTCTTGGACAAGTAATAAAGTCCAAAACTGCCGCTTCGCTATTATACTGTAATGGAATAGACTAACCTCGCGCCGCAGCGTCCGCATAAAAGATGACCGCAAAAAACTTCGCCGTCTCCTCGCCATGATTCCGGTACGTATGAGGCCGATTCGCGTGGAAATGAACGGCGCTGCCTGCCGGCACTTCGTAGCGTTCATCCCCGTGCTCCAGCTCCAGGACGCCCTCCTGGACGAATAAATACTCCTCTACGCCGTCGTTATGAGGCTCGGAGACATGCTCGCAGCCCGGCTCTATAACGACCAGGTAAGATTCGAATTTGTTCCGCAGCCGATAGGGGAACAGCGGAAATGTCCGGTACGCGCCCTCTTCTTCCGCAAACGACTCCAGATCGCCCGGCGTCGCGATTGTGACGTCCGAATCCACCTCTTCGATCAGCGTCGTAAAAGAGATACCCAGACCGTTTACGATACGCCATAGCACCGAAATCGTCGGATTGGAATCTCCCCGTTCGATCTGGCCCAGCATCGCTTTGCTCACGCCGGTCATCTCGGCGACGTTGTCGAGGCTGAGGCCCCTCGACTTCCGGATGGCGTGCAAATTTTTGCCAACCTTCTTATGGATGGGCTCCAACGGAATCGGCCTCCTCGCATTATCGTTTTGTCGTTTCATTCTAGCCTATCATGAGAAAAACTTCAATCGTATACGCTATTGCGGCAGCAAAATCGAGCCTCCCCCGCTACCAAGCAGTTTGCGGGAAAGAGTCGTCAGCATCTCGTCGGTCGTCCGGTCCAGATCAAAGGCGGGTCGGAAACCCCACTCCTCGCACGCGGCCGAAGCATCGATCGCGTCAGGCCAACCGTCCGCAATGGCCTGGCGAAGGGGATCGATATGGTAGCGGAGCTCGAAACCCGGCATCTGTCTTCGGATGCTGGCCGCAATCGCTTCGGGATCTATGCTCATGGCCGTTATGTTATAGGCATTGCGGCGCTTTAGCCGGGAAGCGTCGGCTTCCATCAGCAAGGCGACGGAAGCGATCGCGTCCGGCATGTACATCATATCGAGGAACGTTCCTTTCCCGATATAGGAAGTATAACTTCCGCTTTTGACAGCATGGACGTACATCTCGACGGCGTAATCGGTCGTTCCGCCGCCAGGAGGGGCGGCATGCGAGATCAAGCCGGGAAACCGCAAGCCTCTTACGTCTACGGCATACTTCCTGTAATAATAGTCGCTCAACTGCTCGCCGGCCGCTTTGCTGATCCCGTACATCGTTCCCGGACGCAGCGGCGCGTCCTGCGGCGTGCCTTGCCTGGGGGCGTCCGGTCCAAAAGCGGCGATCGAGCTCGGCACGAACAATTGACAGCCCAGCTCACGGACCGTCTCCAGCGCGTTCAGCAGCCCTCCCATATTCAGCTGCCAGGCGAACAATGGCTTCGCTTCGGCCGTCGCGGACAAGAGTGCCGCCAGATGGATGATCGTGTCGGCCCGATGGGCCCTGGCCGCCTCATAAAACGCCCGTCCGTCCGTGACGTCCAGCAGCTGGAAGGGTCCGCCTTGCGCCGCCTCGCTCCGGTCTTCCCGAACGTCCGTCGTCAAGACTGCGTCACTCCCGTACAATTCCCGCAGCCTGACCGCGAGCTCGCTCCCGATCTGTCCAAGCGCACCGGTTAACAGTATTCGTTTCATCCCGCATTCCCCCTATCCAATGATTCCGAGTTCGCGGCCCGCCTTCTCGTATGCGGCGAGCGTACGGTCGAGCATTTCCGATGTGTGCTCGGCAGTCGGCATATTTCGGATGCGCCCCGTTCCTTTAGGCACGGTTGGGAACACGATCGCTTTGGCGTATATGCCTTCCTCGTACAGCATGGCACTGAAACGCTGCGTCTTCCCTTCGTCTCCGATGATACACGGAGTGATAGGCGTCTGAGTCGGACCGATGGAAAATCCCAGCTTCCGGAGACCGTTCTGCAGATAGGCCGCGTTGCTCCACAACCTCTCCTGCAGCTCCCGGCTCTCTTGCAGCCGATCGATGGCCGCGATGCTTGCAGCGACCGCTCCCGGCGGCAGCGACGTCGAGAAGAGGAACGGCCTGCTGCGCGCCTTGAGCCAATCCGCAACCGGTTCGGAGCATGCGACGTATCCCCCGACGACGCCGACGGCCTTGGACAACGTGCCGATCTGCAGATCGACGCGGCCGGATAACCCGAAGTGCTTCACGGTACCCGCACCGCCGCCGAGTACACCCGAACCATGGGCATCGTCCACATAGGTGATCAGGTCATAGGTCTCCGCGATACCAACGATCTCGGGAAGTTTCGCGATGTCGCCATCCATCGAGAACACGCCGTCCGTGATGACCATGATCTTTGCGTATTGGCCCGATTCTCTGGCCTCCTTCGCCTTTCCTCGCAGATCGTC
Organism: Paenibacillus sp. MY03; assembly: GCF_002165585.1. Lineage (NCBI taxonomy): Bacteria > Bacillati > Bacillota > Bacilli > Caryophanales > Paenibacillaceae > Paenibacillus > Paenibacillus sp. MY03. The sequence continues at coordinate 56,993 of NZ_MXQD01000028.1, forward strand.
CATATCGGAGTGGGCGTACCGGATGACCTTCGCCTTCGTCAATCTGCAGCCGTCGATAATGGACGCGTGGTTGAGCTCATCCGACAGAATCGCATCCCCTTTGCCCATAATGGCCGAGATTGCCGCCATATTGCAGTTGAATCCCGATGGATACGCGACTGCTGCTTCCGTCCCTTTGAACGCCGCCAGCTTCTCCTCCAGCTCGACATGGAGAGACAACGTCCCGTTAATCGTACGGACGGCGCCGCTGCCGACCCCGAATTGTATCGTAGCCTGTACGGCAGCGTCCACGAGCCCCTTGTCGGTCGCCAATCCCAAGTAGTTATTGGAAGATAGGTTCACGTACGACCGGCCTCCCATTCGGATAACCGGACCGTTCGCGCTCTCCAGCGGCTCGATCGTGTTGTATAACCCTCGAACCTTTAGATCGGCCAATTGAGCGTTTATAAACGAAGACAAAGTAGAGCTCCCCATTCGAATTCCCCCATTCGTCGCTTGGACAACGTGTATGCGATAGTATATTTTATTACACTATCACATTTATATGTTATACTACACAAAAATACGACATATTGCAATATAGCGTTTTCATTTGAAATCCTCCAAGCCTCGGATCCTTCTGTGCCGGAAACAAAAAAAGCCCCGAGGCGATTTATCCTCGGGGCGGCCGCGAAGCGACTATTGCGTATGGAATTTATTTTTTGCCGATCATGTTCTCCGGACGGACGTACTGGTCGAACTGCTCCGACGTCAGAAGGCCGCTTGCGATGGCGGATTCCTTGAGCGTCAGCCCTTTTTTGTGCGCGTTCTTTGCGATCGCCGCCGCGTTTTCGTAGCCGATATGCGGGTTGAGCGCCGTAACCAGCATCAGGGACTGGTCCAGATTACGTTTGATGACTTCTTCGTTCGGCTCGATGCCGACCGCGCAGTTGTCGTTAAACGAAATCATGGAATCCGCCATCAGGGCCACGGATTGAATGAAGTTGTACAGGATGACCGGCTTGAACACGTTCAACTCGAAGTTGCCTTGGCTCGCCGCCATGCCGATCGCCGCGTCGTTGCCGATAACCTGGCACACCGCCATGGTCATGGCTTCGCTTTGCGTCGGATTGACTTTGCCCGGCATGATGGAGCTGCCCGGCTCGTTTTCCGGAATGGAAATTTCGCCGATGCCGCAGCGAGGGCCGCTCGCCAGCCATCTGACGTCGTTGGCGATCTTCATCAGGTTGGCAGCCAGCGCTTTGATCGCGCCGTGCGTATACACCATTTGGTCATGGCTCGTCAAAGAATGGAACTTGTTGCGCGCCGTTATGAACTTCTTGCCTGTCAGCGCCGTAACTTCCTCGGCTACCGCGACCGCGTAATCCGGATGAGCGTTAAGGCCCGTGCCGACCGCCGTGCCGCCAAGCGCCAGCTCGCGCATCGTGTCCACGCTCTGAATGAGCATCGCGCGCGTGTTGTCCAGCATGGAGTACCAGCCGCTGATTTCTTGGCCGAACGTAATCGGAGTCGCGTCCTGCAGGTGGGTACGGCCGATTTTTACGAGATTGTCGAACTTCTCCGCCTTCGCGCGCAGCGTGCCGTTAAGCACGTCCAGCGCAGGGATGAGCCGGTCTTCGACCGCGATGACGCCCGCGATATGCATAGCCGCCGGGAATGTATCGTTCGAGCTTTGCGAGCGGTTGACGTCGTCATTCGGGTGAATGCGCGTTGCGCTGCCGCGAGCTTCTAGAATTTGGTTCGCGCGGCGCGCGACCACTTCGTTGACGTTCATGTTCGTTTGCGTGCCACTGCCAGTCTGCCAAACAACGAGAGGGAATTCGGCATCCCACTTGCCGCTTAGAATTTCGTCGACGGCTTCGCCGATGACCGCTGCCTTCTCCTCATCCAGCACGCCAACCTTCAGGTTCGCGAACGCGGATGCTTTCTTAACGATCGCCATGCCGTAGACGACCTCGAGCGGCATCTTCTCGCCGCTGATTTTAAAGTTTTGCAGACTGCGCTGCGTCTGCGCTCCCCACAGCTTATCCGCGGGAACTTGAATTTCGCCCATCGTATCTTTCTCAATCCGGTAATCCATTACAGTAACGTCTCCTTTGCGCTAAAAATGATTCCTTCATACAAACCTCTTTCATTTATAACGCTTATCGGACGCAGAAGCAAGCCGGAGTCTTTATTTCAACACCCATTCCTGCGCTCTCTTGCGCTCCTGCCAGAACCGGCGGTATATGCCGTCGCTGGCGATCAGCTCGAGATGATTGCCGTATTGCGCAACCCGTCCCTTGTCGATGACGGCAATCGTATCCGCATGACGCACCGTATTCAGCCGGTGGGCGATGATGACCACCGTCTTGTCGCGGGCCAGCTCCTCGAACGCCTCCTGTATATGCTTCTCGTTATCGGGATCCACGCTAGCCGTCGCTTCGTCGAGAAGAATGATCGGCGCGTCCTTCAGCATGGCTCTGGCAATCGAGATCCGCTGCTTCTGGCCGCCGGAAAGCAAGCCTCCGCCTTCGCCGACCACCGTATCGTAACCGTACGGCAGCTTCTCGATAAAGTCATGGCAGCGGGCCTTGCGAGCCGCCTCCATCACTTCCTCCATCGTGGCGTCGGGATTGCCGTAACGGATATTGTTCGCGATCGTGTCGTTGAAGAGGTATACATCTTGGAACACAAAAGCAATCTTTTCCATCAGCGCATCGGATTCCAGGCCCCGCACATCCGCTCCGCCAATCGAGACGGTTCCTTGGCCCGCGTCCCAAAACCGCGCGATCAGGTTCAGGATGGTTGTCTTGCCTCCGCCGGAAGGACCGACAAGCGCCGTAATTCCCTGCTCCGGGATAGTTAGATTCAAATTCGTCAACACGGATTCATCGCCGTAGCCAAAGGTCACGTCGCGGAAAACGATGCCGTGGCCCTCGGGCTCACGCCTTCCGGTAGCCGGCAGCAGCTTGACGTCGTCGGTCAGAATAATATCGTTCATATGATCGACCGTCGTCATGAACATGCGACGGAACACGGCATAATCCATAAGCGGCAGCGGCTCGTAGAAGCAGATCGCCAGAATAAGGAACACGACGAACTGTCCGGGCTCGAGCGTTCCCTGGCCGATCAACGCGCCTCCGACAAGCAACACAAGCGCAAGACCAAGCTCGAACGAGACGTTGTACACCGCCGTATACGGCGTCAGTTCTTTGTTAATGGAAATGCTGGCCTTCTTGTAGGCCAGAATCGTACGGGAATAGCTTTGCATCCGGCTGCCCGTCAAGCCTAAAGAACGAATGACCGCAATGCCGCGAATGTATTCCAAAATGCGGCTGTTGGCTTCCTGGCGCGCGATTGACAGCTTCCGCATAATCTCCTTGAGCTTCCGCTCCGCCAGCCATGTGGCTGCGAGGCTAATCGGCACGCCAGCCAGCGATACAAGCGCCAGACGCCAGTCGATCCACATCATGGCAGCCAGAATCATCGGCGGAATGACCCAGCCCTTAATGAGGCCGACCACAATGGACGGCATGTAGATGTAAGTGCCCGCATCCGACTTCACTCTCGATTCCAGCACGGAGGCGTCCTTTTGCAGGAAAAATCCGTACGGCACCTTGCGCAGCCGATCTCCCAGATATAAACGCATATGCGTCAGGAAGTGGCCGAACATGGGGAAGGACCATCTATTCGTCCAGTAGTAGAAGACCGCCTGCCCGCCGAACATGGCAACCATCCACAGGACGGCCTGCCAGGCATCTTCCATGCGGCCGGACAATGCCGCGTACACGGCGACCGCCACCGCGATGGAGCCGAGCGCGACGAACACGTTCTCGAGTATCGAGAACGCGTATACGCCCCAAAGCTTGCCTTTCTTCTCATCGCCTGCGAGCAGCATGGATTGCGCAAGGGCGGACATCTCGTTCAAGCGGCGATGCGGATCGTCCATCTCGTTATCCTCTCGCTCGTGCAAAGCACCTTGGCTGCCATTCGTCTCGACTGCGCTGCCCGCGAGTACCGTCTCGGGATCCAGCCGACGTGCTCTCTCACCCGTTCTGTCTCTTGCAACGACAGGCTCCTCCCGCTCAAGATCCTCCGCGCCGCTCTCGTAAGCTTCCCACATGCGCCGGTACAATTCGCTCGCCAGCAGCAGCTCCTCGTGCGTCCCTTTCGCGACGACCCGGCCTTCGTCGACGACCACGATTTGATCGGCGTGCACGATCGTTCCCAGACGGTGGGCGATTGCCAGAATCGTTTTGCGTTCGCCGTCCGTCGTTCGGGTGAGGGAGGCCAGCGCGTCTCTTATGCGCGCCTCGTTCTCGGGATCCACAAGCGCCGTCGCTTCGTCCAGGATAATAACCGGAGCATCCTTGAGAATCGCCCTCACGAGGCTGATTCGCTGTCGCTGGCCTCCGCTTAGCGCCATCCCGCCTTCTCCTACCTCCGTGGCATACCCTTGAGGCAGCTCCGCAATAAAGTCGTGGCAGGCTGCCCGGCGGGCCGCGTCCATCACTTCCTCATCGGTCGCCTCAGGGTTCCCGTACCGAATGTTGTCCATGATCGTTCCGCGGAACAGGTAAGCATCCTGAAATACGAACGACACGAGAGACATAAGCTTCTCTTCGTCCATTTGGCGAACGTCGACTCCGCCTATCGCGACCGAGCCGGCCGTCACATCCCAGAAGCGGGGCAGCAGGCGCGCGATCGTCGTTTTGCCTGCGCCCGATGGGCCCACCAGCGCCGTAAACGTGCCGGCTGGCACCTCCAGCGACACCTCGTTCAGCACCGGCTGCTCGTTATAGGCGAAGCTAACTTCCCTCAATGCGATGGAAGCGTTCTGAGGCTCGCGTGCGGCTGCCTTATCGACGGCTGGCATCTCCGCTTCTTCCAGCAGTCGACTGACGTTTTTGAGCGATGCGGACAGACGGAAGGCCGTCATGCCGCTGGAACGAAGCATTTTAAACAGAGCCGCTCCCACGCCGAGCGACATCAGGATGAAGAACACAAGCGCGGGAACCGTCAATTGATCGCGGCCGATTAGCCATAATCCCGACGGAACGACGATCAGAAGCGCCGTACGCGACAGCAGCACGGCCAGCGTCTTAAAGGGCATGCCCTTGCGTTCGATCTCCGAGCTGACGTCGGAGAATTCCCGAACCGCCTTCGCGTACGATTCGAAAGCTTCGCCGGTTCGCGAGAAAGCCCGAATGACCTTCATGCCGTATACGTAAGTAAGTATGGCGCTGCTGACCGCGGCGCCCGCCTTGCCGAATCCGGCCTGAATCGGCTTCAGCCGCGTCATGACGAACGAATAGCCGATCACCGTCACGGCGATGAACGCGAACACGGCCAGCCCCATCCGCCACTCCAGCGCGAACATGATGGCAAATGACAAAATCGGCAACGCAGCGCTTTTCGTAATATCCGGCAAAAGATGCGCGATCCCTTCCTCCAGCCCCTCGACATCCTCGTTAACCGTATGTTTGATTTGACCGCTGTCCGTCCGGTCGAAGTAACCGAGCGGAATTTGGGCCAGCTTATCGGCCAGTGCCATCCGCACTTCATAGACGACGTCATAGGCGACTCGGTGCGTCCAGTCCGTCGATATGGCAGTCAGTACGCCCTTAAGCGCAACGGCTAGCAGGGCGAGCCCCGCGAGCAGCATCAATTCGGAGCTGTCGGCCAGCAGAGTTCCGTTCACCAGCCCCACGCAAATGCGATAGATAATCCAATAAGGCACAAGCCCCATCAACGTCGCCAAAACGCCTGTCGCGATGGAGCCGGCAAGCGATGTCTTGCGCTTCATCAAAAACGGCTTCAGCCGGGCGAAAGGCGTCGGCGGCTTCTTATTAGCCGCTTTCTTTCCTTGGCCGGCTTGGGGAGTCGGACCGGTTTTCGAGCTGGCAGATGCTTCGTGATGCTGCGATGCTGCTGGTTCCTGCCGCGTCTCGCTATTCCGGGTTGCAGTCGTCATAGGTATCACCCTTCTAAAAATGATAATGATTATCATTATAATTCTAATGCACAGGCTCGGAAAATGGAATGGATAATTTGCCATTAACGGGATGGACTTGTGCCAGCGGGCTGGAGCTTGGCTTGCCGGCTGCTCTTCGCGTAGTGGACGGCAGCGCCTGCGAAAACCGGAAAAAACGCACGGGATTTTTCTCTTTTTAGAAGCCGGTCATTCCCTTATGCTTAGTGTCTAGATCCATGAACAGCCGCCTATCCGGCAGCATAAAGAGGTGATTCCGCTATGAAATCCGTTATTCAGCTGTTGCATTTCGGCTACCATCAGGCCATGAGCTGCCTGTTTCCCGTCGCCATCTTCGGCACTTTAGCGCTGTCCGGCATGGTGGATTGGCCCTTCATCCATCGTTACGACGCCATTCTGCTCGTCTTGCTCGCCGTGCAATTCCTGATGTATCGGAGCGGGTTGGAGACGCTTGATGAAATCAAAGTGATTTGCGTATTCCATCTCATAGGATTGGCTCTTGAAATCTACAAGGTAAAGATGGGCTCGTGGTCGTATCCGGAACCCGGGTTCACGAAGATGTTCGGGGTACCGCTCTACAGTGGTTTTATGTATGCGAGCGTAGCGAGCTTCATGTGCCAAATTTGGCGCAGACTGCGCATGGACATGACCGGCTGGCCGGGACTTCCCGCCGCCGGCTTGCTGGGAGGCGCGATCTATTTGAACTTTTTTACGCATCACTTTATTCCCGACTTCCGTTGGTGGCTGACGGGGCTTGTGCTGATCGTGTTCTGGAGAACATGGATTCTGTACCGGGTTCGCGGCGTCACGTACCGAATGCCGTTGACGCTTGCCTTCGCCATCGTCGGCTTCTTTATCTGGCTGGCCGAGAATATCGCGACTTTCTTCGACGCGTGGAAATATCCCGACCAGCACCAGTCCTGGCAGCTCGTCGGCTTTAGCAAGATCAGCTCGTGGTTCTTGCTGGTAATCATCAGCGTCATCATCGTGGCGCAATTAAAGCATGTAAAAGCGGGCAGGCAGCCGCGGGGGAGTTGAGTTTGATTGGCGACTTAAAGCCTGTGTTTCAAAAACCCGTAACGTCCAGTCGCTCACTGCCTATCGGACATAATTGACGCTATTCGTGATACGGAAAATTCTATTGTGGCAACAAAAAAAGCGCCTGACGAAGCCATAAGCTTCTTCAGACGCTTGTTTCCATAGTATGAGGGGCAGTCTCGTCGGGGGCCTACAGCCCTTTGGCTTCGCGGTATGCGGCCATATAAGCGGCGGCCTTCTGCTCGATGATCGAGAAGTCGCCCGACTTCACCGCGTCCTTCGTCAGGTCGGAACCGATGCCGACGGCAACGGCGCCAGCCTTGATCCAATCCTTCAGATTGTCCAGCGACACGCCGCCGGTCGGCATAATATTCGCCTGCGGAAGCGGTCCCTTGATGGACGGAATAACGCCAGGCGAATACAGATTGCCGGGGAACAGCTTGACCACGTCCGCGCCAAGCTCGAGCGCGTTCTGAATTTCCTGGATCGTCATCGTTCCCGGCATGACCGGCACCGCATAGCGGTTGCACAGCTTGATGGTATCCGGATTCAGCGCGGGGGCAACTACGTATTCCGCTCCTGCCAGAATCGCGGCGCGAGCCGTCTCCGGATCCAGCACCGTTCCCACTCCGATGATGGCGAAGTTGTCCGCTTCCGGAGACACGTCGCAGGAATATTCCTTGGACAGCTGCTCGATCGCGCGAAGCGCAAACGGTACAGTCATGGTGATTTCGATTGCCTTGATGCCGCCCTTAATGGCGCGTCTCGCCATCTCTGCTACTTCCTCCGCCGAATCGGCGCGAAGCACGGCCACGACTCCGGCATCCGTCAATTGCTGCAATACTTTCAGCTTTTTCAACACGCTAGTCCCTCTCCCTTTTTCGTACGTCTATGTTCGAAATTGTTCGTTTTCTCTAGCGTCATTATAGAGCTTTTCCGCAAATCCGGCAACTAGGAGCCTGCTTTCGTCACTCGCTCGGCGGCCTAAACCTATAAACTCCAATATTAACCTCCGGGAATCGTTGTTTAACACAAGACGCGCTACTCCTTACAGCTTGTAGTCGATCTCCAGGAACTTCTCGACTTCCTTCTCCCAACGCTCCGAAACGAACGCCGAGTGCAGGTCGTGATGGTTGTAAGCGTCATATTCCTCCTGGCTGTCGAATTCCATGGCGAATCCGAAGTCGTAGTCGTTTTTGACGCTGACTTGCTTGTACGCCTTGAATCCCTTTACTACGGGGATGGAAGCAAGAATTCGTTCGCCGTCCTCCAGGAACCGGCGCTCCGCTTCGGAGCCTTTCTCATGCTTCAGCGTGAAAATAACGGAATGCAGAATCCAGCCGCTTTCTTTGCTCATTATGTAACTCTCCCTCTTGTTTAATAGAATGCTTGTCTATTTCATTATAAGGCGCATGCATGCTTATGGCGAATGACTGCCCGCTTTGGCCGATATAAAATTCGTAACGGATCCCTATCCGAATCGCCCATTCTCTGGCTATACTGGTAACATATTAGAGACGAGGGATGAACAGATGTCTACCATTCAACTTAGCAAAAAATGTTTAAATCGGACGCTGCTCCATCGCCAGCTGCTGCTCGAACGCTCCTGCCTGTCTCCTCTTGAAGCGATCGAGCAACTGGTGGGGCTGCAAGCCCAATCGCCGAAACCGCCCTATTACGCTTTGTGGAGCAGGCTGCAGGATTTTGAGCCATCCATGTTGTCGGAATTATTGCTCGGCAGGGATGTCGTACGCATCGCGCTTATGCGGTCCACCATCCATCTGGTGTCCGCCCGCGACTGTCTTTGCTTTCGTTCCGTCCTGCAGCCGGTGCAAAATCGCTTGCTGATGGGGACGCATGGCAAAGCGCTCGTCGGCGTTGACATGGAACGGCTTGAGGCTACCGCTCTAAAGCTGCTCGCCGAAAGCCCCCGCACATTCGAGGAGCTCGGCAAGCTGCTTCAGGAGCATTGGCCTTCCGCAGCGGCGGGCTCGCTGGCGACAGCCGTCCGTGGCCGCTTGCCGCTCGTACAATTACCGCCAAGGGGCGTATGGGGACGTTCTGGCGCAGCCACGCATGCAACAGTAGAAGAGTGGCTCGGGGAGCCTTTGCGGGAAGGGAATGAACACTCGTTGCTAGAGCTGATTCGCCGCTATTTGCGCGCCTTCGGTCCCGCATCGGTTAAGGATATCGGCGTCTGGTCCGGACTCTCCAAGCTGGGTCCCGTTCTTGAGAAGCTGCGCCCCGAGCTTCGTACATACCGTGACGATGCCGGCCAGGAGCTGTTTGATCTGGTCGGCTTGCCCTTGCTTTCGGAAGATACGGCAGCCCCTGTCCGGTTCCTGTCGGAGTTTGACAACATGCTGCTATCCTACCAGGATCGAAGCCGGATTATGGATCCGGCTCACAAGCAGCTCGTGTTTACGGTGAACGGCATCATCAAGTCCACCTTCCTCATCGACGGTTTCGTAGCAGGGCTGTGGCGCATTGAGTCATCGAAACACGCCGCTATCCTGCACCTTCGTCCGTTTGGACCGATAAGGGATGAAGCTCGTGGAATGCTGGAGGAGGAGGGCGGCCGCCTGTTAGCGTTCGCTGAGCCCGAACGCGGGCCTTCTATCGTCTGGGAAGCCGATTAGACGATTCCCCCTTGATTTCCGCTAACGAGACGTTATAATACTTTATAACGTCAGTGAACGGGACAGTAATTCATTGGAGCAACGTTGCATAGCGAGCCGGGATGGTGGGAGCCGGTCAACGTCCGACGAACGAAGAGGGCCCTGGAGGCGGCTTTCCGAGAGACTCATCCTGGTCTCAAGGTCGGTCCGGTTCGGCCACGTTACGGCCAAGATAAGATCCGAACGCCATAGCGCATCCGGATAATCAGAGTGGCACCGCGGGTATTCCCCGTCTCTAGCAGAGACGGGGATTTTTTGCGTTTATGCGGCTGGCCGCCTCGACTTAGGAGGAATAAACATGATCAAAGAAAAACTGGTGGATGCTCTAGCCCCTCTTCTCTCCCTTGCCAAGGAAGAAATGACGTCGCTGCTGGAATTTCCGCCGAGCGATGAGCTGGGCGACCTGGCTTTGCCATGTTTCGTGCTGGCCAAGAAGTTGAAGCAAAGTCCGGGGCAGATCGCCGCGGCTCTTGCGGACACTATCGTCCATCCTCTCTTTCGCGCCGAAGCGGCAGGACCGTATTTGAACTTCAAGCTGAATCGATCCGCATTCGGCGCAGAGCTTCTGGAGCGTACGCAATCGGAAACATTCTGGCGGCCAAATATCGGGGAAGGAAAACGCGTCGTCATCGACATGTCGTCTCCGAACATTGCCAAGCCGTTCGGCATCGGGCATCTGCGTTCCACCATGATCGGCAACGCGATCTATCGCATGCTGAGCGAAGTGGGCTACGACACCGTAAATGTCAATCATCTCGGCGACTGGGGTACGCAATTCGGCAAAATGATCGTCGCCTACCTCAAGTGGGGCGACGCTTCCGCGATTCGGGCCAGCGACAACCCGACGAAGGACTATCTGTCTTTGTATGTCAAATTCCACGAGGAAGCGGAGCGTCATCCCGAGCTGGAGGACGAGGCGCGGGAGTGGTTCCGCAAGCTGGAGACGGGGGATTCGCTGGCAACCGAGCTGTGGCGGGATATGATCGGCGAGAGTCTGAAGCAGTTCAATAAGCTGTACGAGCGGCTTGGCGTTACGTTCGATCATGTGCTGGGCGAGAGCTTCTACAATGACAAAATGGAGCCGGTCATCCAGAAGCTTCGCGGCCAAGGCTTGCTGGAGGAAAGCGATGGAGCCCTTGTCGTCCGGCTGGACGAATTCGGGATGCCTCCCTGCCTGCTCGTCAAGTCCAACGGCACTTCCATCTATGCCACGCGCGACTTGGCGACCGCCATCTATCGCCGCGACGTCATGGGAGCTTCGCAGTTGCTCTATGTGGTTGGCGGCGAACAATCCCTCCATTTTGAGCAGGTGTTCCGCGTGCTTGGCAAGATGGACGATGCATGGGAGGAACGCTGCAAGCATGTTCCGTTCGGCCTGATGAGGATGGAAGGGCAGAAAATGTCCACTCGCAAAGGGAAGGTATTGTTCCTGGAGGATGTGCTGAACGAGGCGGTGGCACAAGCGAGACGCATCATTGAGGAAAAAAATCCCGCTCTCCGCGACAAAGAAGCCGCAGCCGAGGCGATCGGCATCGGCGCGGTCGTGTTCGGCGACTTGAAAAACACGCGCACGCTCGACGTCGACTTCTCGCTGGCGGACGTGTTGAACTTCGAGGGAGAGACCGGACCTTATCTGCAATACACGTATGCCCGGATGGCAAGCATTCAGCGGAAAGCGGCTGCGGCGGGCTTTACGCATGCAAATGCGGATTCTGATGCAGAGGCGGTTGCGAATGTGGATGTGGATGTAGAGGCGGATCCAGGATCAGTTGCGAGTTCAGGAGCGGGTTCCAGTGCGTACGCTAATGTAGACAGAGATGCGGGTACATCTGACGTAGACGTCGCAATGCTCCTGGCAAGCCCGCCATCTAGTTCAAGCGATACTTCAAATGGAGGAACTGGACCCGTGTATGGTGGTTTCGGAACCGCCGAACATGATCAAGTGTGGCCGCTGCTTAAGCAGATCTCGTTTTATCCAGCCCGTCTGGCTCAAGCTGCCGAAAGGCACGAGCCGTCCGTGCTCGCTCGTTATCTCCTGGAGCTTGCGCAATCGTTCAACCGGTTCTACCACCACGTCAAAGTGCTGGACGGCAGCGCCCAAGAGCAGGTATTCAAGCTCGAAGTCGTCCGCGCGGCTTCCAAAGCGCTTAGCAATGGCTTGGCTCTGCTAGGCGTTCGAACGCTCGAGGAGCTCTAGCAGCATACAAGATCCCGCCTGTTGCGATGGAGGGTCTGTCTCGACAGTCGCAAATAGTCGGCTGTCTGGACATACCTTGTTCCACATACGACAATTGTCGTATGGCATGGAGTGCACAAAGAGGGTCCACACGCATAATTGCACATGAACCCTCCTGATTATATGAAACTGGTTGCAGCCGCCACTTGTCACATTACATAAGCTGAATCATTCTGTAGACGATAACGGCAGCTTCCGCGCGCGTTGCATGAGCTTGTGGATCAAATCTGTTGTTCAACTTTCCAGTCATAATGCCAACGGCCGCTACGTTGTTTACCATATCTCTGGCCCAATCGCTGATTTGGCCGTTATCCGCAAATGCGGCATTCCCCGGATCAACTGCTCCGTCAACTCCGCCTGCCTCAAGCGCGCGCATGACCATGGCGGCCATTTCCTCACGGGTAATGTAACCTTCGGGAAACATGCCCGTACCCTTGCCATTCATAATTCCGGCCTTATGCGCCGTCGCGATGGAGCTAGCGTACCAAGCCCCTTCCTTCACATCTGAAAACTGCCCCTCGTAGGCCACTTCCTCCAGCCCCAGCAAGCGGTTCATCAGGGTGACGAACATCGCGCGGGTCAGACGGTCGTCAGGCGCAAACGAATCGTTACCCACACCATGCATATATCCTCTCATCGCCAGTTGACCAATCGCCTCGTCAGCCCAATGAGAGGCGTCAACATCCTTAAATAAACTGAAATATTGAAGCACGGAAAATGGAACAAACGGATGAATATCAAACGAAAACGCGCCATTGAAACGATCCAAATTGCCGCCAACATATTTCCACGTCTTCGCTCTTTCTTCGAAGGTGTAAGCCGCCACAGATGGAGAGCGGTTTGCGTCAAGCCCGCTATAGACAACCTGAATGGATTTATCCCAGTATAATCGCTCACCTCCCGACATTGCAGATATTTGGATCTTGCCCGATACGGGAGCAAATCCTTCAACCGCGGAGAGCAAACGTTCCACTTCCAACATAATTTTCAATTCATCCTTGATCTGATCGGGATCCAGCCATTCCTCTGGCAGCAGAAGCATGACGTTACCATTGCGAATTTCGATCAATCGGTTATGCTCCCTCAACAGTTCAAGTCCTTGTTTGGACAGGATAATCGTCTTGGCAGCAGTATCTCCAATGTTGGTCAGTTCGAACCTTACGGAGGTTGACTCGGATGCAAGTATATCCTGCAACAGTTTTTTGTCATTTACGGTCAACGTTGTCATGCCTTCCGCTGTATCGACTTTGTGTTCTTCGGGAGCGATAACGCCGATGCCCGTATGCGAATTCACAGGCAAATGTTTGGTTTGAACTTGTATGGACAAACTTGACTCCGATTCGTTGCCGGCTGCATCATAAGCCGTCACTTTATAATCGTAGCTGCTTCCCGGAGCAAGTCTTTTATCTGTGTATGCCGTTTCAGCGGTGTCCCCAACCTCAACTCCATCCCGATAAATTTTGTAGCCTTCTACTTCATACGGGGGAGCCTCCCAGGTTAATTCCACCACATCATATGAAATATTGGTCGTTGTCAAACTTGTCGGTGCGGGTTTACTCCGATTGCTTACCCGTTTGCCGACATACTCGTCCATCGCATGCCCGTCGACCGTCTTAATGCTTCCCAATTCTGGAAGGTAGGATAAACTTAAAACTTCGCCAGCCTGCGCTTCACTCGTCAAATGGAGCAATAAACGCCGTCCATCTTCTTCGACCCTGTAATTAGCCGAGGTGACCATAATCGGCCCTTTGGTCCCAAGCAAATAAAAACCTCTTGCATGATTTAAAACGATGGCCTGGTCAAAGGTAAGAACCAGCCGATTGGCTCTGCCGTCCACAATCTTTGCGTCAACGATAGCCGGTCCTTCGCTCACCGGTTTCTGCCGCCATTCCAGCTTGGCGACAGCGCCTGTCAATACATCAAACGCGGTATCAAGCTGATGTTGATTCGCTTGTGAATCGGCTAGCAACGCATCAGCCGCAGCCAAACTTTTCGGTATAATCTCCCAGCTTTCCTCCGTATACAAGGATTGATCAAGGAGTCTGATTTCATCCACCTTGGCTTGCAGTGCGCCCTCTTCTCCCCCGTCTGGCACATTCAACGGCTCTACATAGATATAATCCACTTCGCTGAAATGAAGTCCTTTTGCCAATCGGATCGTGTTCATTCCTCTATCAAGCTCCACATTTAAAGAGGCTTCCTTCCAATTGCCCCAACCTGTGGACGGCAGCGAAAGTTCTACGGCCGGCCTGTCATTTACGGTGACCTGATAGCTGGATCTGTCCATGCCATGAGCATACGCTATTTTCAATACATACGTCCCTGCCCTTGCGGCATAGATTTGCGAAAACTCCACATAACTGTCGTTAAAGTCGATATTGCCGACATGGCTGCCGCAAGAAGCGTTCTGGTTATGATTCTGTACGACGGAACGATTATACCGGGCATCCTCGGCTTCGTATCGACCTGCCTGACATTTTACCAATATTTGCACAGCTGACGGCCGACCAAAATCAGGCGTTCCGTCCTCATTCCATTCAATCTTCTGCACCCGGGTGCCGCGCGCTCCGGTACATCCGGCGTCCGGCCTCGAATTGGCGTGATAAACAAGCCAATCCTCCGTTCCATCAGGAGAGGTAGTAAAGCTGTTATGACCAGGACCATACACGTTTTCTTCCGGATTTTTGCTAAATACCGGTGCGGGCGACTTGGACCAGGAGGCGGGATCAAGCAAATCGGCTGTATCCTCGGCCGTCAGCATGCCCAACGAATAATCAGGCGACTGGCAACCTGTTGCAGAAAAGGTCATAAAAATCCGGCCATTGCGCTTGAGGATGGCAGGACCTTCGTTTACACCGCCCGCAATTTTCTCCCAGTCATGTGTCGGTGTGGAAATGACAACGGCTTCGCCGCGAACGGTTAAGGGATCGATCATCGCATCAATCCACAATTCCATAATGCCGTTTGTACGGGTCGACCATACAAAATAATAAGTTCCGTTATGCTCGAATGTATTGCCGTCAATCGCAAATATATCCGGCATATTGACAACTTCTCCCTTGCTTACCCATGTCCCCGACATTGGATCAGGAGACTCGTTTTCCAATACATACATCCGGTGATTGGCGTCTACGCCATCATCCGCCGTATAATACAAATACCATTTGTCATTGATCCGGTGCAGTTTGGGCGCCCATATATTTTTGCTGCCCCAGCCGTTGGCTGGCGGTGTGAACGCTCGTGTAACCTCGCCGTTCGCAATATCTGCCAGGTCGGCGGATTTGAAAATATCAATTCGGTCCACCTGTGTAAACGTCATATAATAATTGCCTTCATGGAGCAGGACAAACGGGTCGGCAGCCCCGTTCATAATCTGTTTTTCGAATACCTCCCCGTTGGCTGCCGACGCTCCCGATATCGGAAAAATGCCAGCAAGCAAGCAAAAACTTAAAAAAATCGAAAACCCTTTTACACAAAGCTTCATCATTGTCCCTCCTTGAATAATATGTAATTCGGACTAATCCTTGTTGGATTTCTCCATTTTAATAGCCTGACCGCGATTAAAAAACGACTTGCTTTTGGAAGGAGTGGACATATCATTGGATTTAAATGCGATAATATGTAATCGCTATAAGTCAATCTTTGCACCTCTCAGAGACGAGCGACCGCGTTTAGAGTCAGGAGCCAAATAGCCCCTGCCCTTAGGGGCAGGAGCATCGGGAAGAGGCTCTTAATGTAGAAACGATAGCAAATGCTCTGTTCTTAAGCGCATAAACGAAATAACTGGCTGTTACAAACACGCCACGCGGGGCCAAAGCAAGTTCCGCTATCGGCTCGGCTAACGCCCCGCCGCCTCTCCCTCTGGCCCGCGCGTAAACAACGCGAAACACACGACGGCCCCCGCGATCAACGCCATCATGACGGTTGCCAGCGGCAGAGCCGTCCCTTCGCCGCCAAGGCCTACGAGCGGCGCTGCGATTCCGCCGAAGACAAAGGAGAGCATGCCGAGCAGCGCCGAGGCGCTTCCCGCCGAGCGTCCTTGATCTTGCAGCGCCAGCGATGTCGTCGTCGCGCTGGTGATGCCGATGCTGGACACGACGAAAAAGAAGCCAGCAATGACCATCGGCAAGCCTAGATCAAGCAACACGGCAGCCATCAGAATAATCGCGCCGAGGCTTGCCATCGACAGACCTGCCGTAAGCAGCCTGCGTGCAGGCACTTTGCCTGCCAACCTGCCCGCGATTTGGCTCGCCAGGATGATGCCTGCGCCGTTAAGCCCGAACACAAGACTATATCCGCGCGGCGTCACGCCGTACAGCTCTTGCAGAACAAAGGAAGAACCGGAAATATAAGCGAACATGGCAGCCATCATAAGGCCCTGCGTGAACGCGTAGCCCATAAAGGCGGAATTGCCCAGCAGCTTGCGGAACGTCGTCAACGTATTGCGCAAACCTCCGCGAGATCGGCGATCGACAGGTAGGGTCTCCCGAAGCCCTACGTAAACGGCTGCCAGCATTAGCAAGCCCGACGCGCTCAGAACAGCGAATACCCCCCTCCATGACGTAAACGTCACGATCTCCGCTCCGATCATTGGAGCTAAAATCGGGGCAGCCCCGTTAATAAGCATCAGCAGCGCAAAAAACTTAGTCAGCTCCGCGCCGGCATACAAATCTCTTGCGCTAGCACGGGAAATTACGATACCCGCTGCACCTGCGAAACCCTGTACGAAACGAAGCAAAATAAAAGTCCATATGCTCGGAGAAAACACGCATAGCAATGAAATGACGGCATATACGGCCATGCCGATTAACAAAGGCATCCTGCGCCCTCTTACGTCGCTGATCGGTCCAACGATCAACTGCCCGAGCGCGATGCCGACCAGGCATGCGGTCAAGCTGAGCTGCGCAAGCGACGTCGAAGCGTTAAAATCATCTGCAAGCGCCGGGAGCGCTGGCAAATACATATCGATGCTAAGCGGGCCTATACCCGCAAGCAGGCCGAGTATGACGGCTATGAACAGACGTCTGGATTTAACCTCGCGTTCGGCAATGGTGTTGGTGGATGACATGATGGTGCATACTCCTCTCTTGCTGCAGCAAATCTCAGCTTTCATTGTAGTCCCGGCAGGCCGCATTTGGCAATCGCATACCAAAAAGAAGCATTCGGGGCTGATTTCTGTTAAAATGGAAGCGGCGATACTCATAGCGGAGGTTACAGCATTGGACTATATTGTATTGGATATCGAATTTAACGGCCGCAAGTTTGCAAGCGATCTGCCCATGGAGGTCATCGAGATCGGTGCCGTTCGGCTTAACGAGCGTCTCGAGCTTGTAGACGAATTTACGGCTTTTATAAAACCGGTTTATTTTGCAAAATTGAATAGCTTTATTCAGAAAAAAACGGGCATCCCGCAGCAATCCATCGATACGGCGGAACGGTTCCCGCGCGTCATCGGCGCTTTCCTGCAATGGCTTTCGCGCAGCGAGTCTCCGCTCCTTGTCACTTGGGGCGGCGAAGACTTGAAGCGAATCGTGCTGGATACCCGCATGCACAAGCTCGACGATGCCTATTGGTTAAGCGTAAATTACTTTGACCTGCTCAAAGGCTTTCTGCGTTATCGCGGACTCACGAACGACGTAAGCGTTGAGGCAGCGCTGCAGGAACTTGGCTTAAGCTCAGAGGGCTCCGCCCACCGGGCGCTGGACGACGCGCGGATGACGGCGGATATTTTCCGCACGGCATTCCCTCACCTCGACTTCAGCTTCACGCAGAAATACAAGGATATGCACTCCAATGCCAAGGAACGACGGCTGGTCAAAAATGCGATTAGGCTGCTCCGCTCCCAGAAGAAGGAGCCGACTTGGGAAGCGCTCGTGGAGCATGTGTTCAAAGACAAGGTCAAGCTCGATAACCCCAAGAAGGTAGCCGAATTGCAAGCTTACTTCGAGGTCGAGGCCGCAAAGAAACCCAAGCCGTCTGCACCGAAGCCGCGCAAAGAGGCTGCCTCCGGCAGCGAAGCTGCTCCTGCACAAAATGCAGGCAGCGTAACTGCTCCTGCTCAAAATGCAGGCAGCGAGTCTCCAGCCGACATTGGCGGCCCGGATGCAATCAGCGGCGAAACAGCTTCGAACGCCATTGCGGACAATACCGGCGAGCAAGTCTAGCCCGCCTTCTCCCGTTCGCAGGAAGCAGGCCGGTCTGTTATTTCCGTTCCATAAGCAATTAACAAAAATGCAGCTGTTCAGCGAGAAACGGATTATTCTCGCGACGAATAGCTGCTTTTTTGCATCCGAGCTTCAATACCAATTTTTTTAAGCGCAACCTTTCCATTCTAGCTACGTCTATTTGTAGAGCAATAATTCCTCATCAATGGTAGGAGTGGAAAATGATGATAACAAACAAATTAGCCAAAACTCTGTTAGCCGTTTCGCTTTCTTTTGGAGCCGTGCTGGCCGCGGCTCCCGCACCTGCCGCTTATGCGGCGGAAGTCGCCGCGGTTAAGATCGATTCCGCCGCCCAAGCCATCGATCGGGCCAATGCGCTTCATCTTATTCCCGCAGCTGCGAAAGCAGAAGCCAAGCTTGTTGGCGGAATTTGGGAAATCACGTTCAGGGGAGAAAAATCGTTCCCTAAAACGACTAACCCGTACTTGGCTGGGTTCATTAAACTGCAAGCAAAAGACGGCAAGGTTACGGAGTATGCGGCAAGCTTGCAATCGGATTACGTCGTGGAGTATCCCAGCGACCCTAACGATGAAAGCACCTTTAAGTTTACTGTCGATGAAGTACGGGATATCGCCTCCAAATTCGTAGAGCAGCAAAACTGGACGCTGGATGTCCAATGGATGGACGATCCTTATCCCATCTCCGATTATATCGCAGGCAGAGAATTCCATACGGCCAGAATGCATATCATTCGCTACGACCGGTCCCACAACGGAATTCGCGACGGATCAAACGGAGGCTATGTGACTGTTGACCGAGTAACGGGCGACGTCCGAGCCTATTCGGTTTATTGGAAAGAGCAAACCTATAGTCCGAATTCCGCCCAAAATGCCGCCGGCCTAATTACTTTGAATGAAGCAGCCAATCGCTTCTATTCCGCTGTTGATCCGTTTTTGAAGTGGCAGGCTATTTACGATCCCGAGCAGCCAAGGCTTATCTATGCGCTGCATCCTCAATATTTGATGACCTACGACGGCAAGTTCCCGAAGGAATATCAATGGGAGAACCCGACGATTCCGGAAAAAATCAAACCCGCCTATTCCAGCGTTTTGGCCAAAAAACGATTGTTGTCGATGTATGATTTAAATCTGGAATACGTGGGAGGCAAGCTGGCCTACAAGCTGCGCTTGAAGCCGGAAATCAACTTCTTCCAGGAAGGTCTGCAGCCATCCATCGACGCGAATACGGGCGCATGGCTGGATTTCTTAAATCATCCCCTTGAGAAGCCTCTGCCCGACGCAGGAGAATGGCTCGAGCAGGCTGCTCCATTCGTCAAGGTAGGATATGCTGCCGCGTTCCTCTGGGATAACGAGCTGCTGCGACTAGAGAACGAACCTTTTATTCAGAATGCCTATACGCTTGTTCCATTCCGGGAGCTGTTGACAAAGCTGGGAGCCAAGATCGGCTGGGATCCCGTGGCGCGCAAAGTAACCGCAAGCAAAGCCGGCACGACCATCGTGCTGACCGTAGATTCCGATACAGCCATCATTAATGGCGAAACGAAGAAGCTGGAAGCGCCCGCGCGGATCAAAAACGGCAGAACCTACGTCCCTGCAAGACTTGTACTGGAGACATTTGGGGCGGATGTCGGCTGGAACGACGAATCCAGGCTTGTCATCGTAAAGACTGCCGACAACGTGCCAAATCCATCTGCAGATGAGCTCAAGAAGCATCGGTTCCAGGCCCAGCTCAATTGGGAGAATAAAGCGCTCAAGTAAGCGGACTTAAGCTAGCGGACTGCAGACACGCCGAATCGGGGATAACACATGAGAAGAACGGGGATGCTCTTGGGAGCGTTGATTGTCCTATTGACGGTCTGGGCCGGGGCTGCAACTTATATGTGGCTAAAGGCCGATCGGCATCAGCATGCGGAGTGGAACAACATCCTCCATCGCTTCAATCAAGCCGACATCGAACGTCTGAACGAGATGGTCCATCGCCATCGTGAAGGCAAAGGCGACTATTTGTTACTCATTCCTCCAGCTTTCGATGGAGGTTACTGGATCCATGATGTACATTCTAACGGCAGGACCATCACGTGGACGATCGACAATACACGGGACGGAATGAGCTCCGGAGCCGACAAAGGGAAACAGGAGTTTATTTGCAAAAACATTCAACTTCGCGAAAACTCCGAGCGTTATGTTTATACGTTGGAACAGTGCGCCGGCGAAGGCGACGAAATCCTGCCCGTTTTCACCTACCGGAAGGATAGCATCGCCGAAAACACAAAAAAACATCGCTAGATTCATTAACGCTCGGCTATTCTGCTTAATCGCACTGCTTCGGAGCTAGATCGTAAGTATTGATCCTTTCATCCAGTGACCGCCTAACGGACAAAAACAACACTATTTTTCGATTTTGCTAGCTTTCCAAAATTTAACGGACACACATGACGTTATTTGCATCATCCGAACGTCTAATGGTTTGGTTTCGACGAAATAGAGTCTTGCCTGTCCGTTAGATTGGGTAGAGGTCAAAAAACGGGCAAATAGCGTCGCTGGTGTCCTTTAGATTTTCAAGCTTTTGTGGGTTGTATGTGATTTACTTTCTTATCTTTCAAAAAAGGCGAGCTCCTCTTCATGCTTGAAGGAGCCCGTCTTTTTTATGCCTTTTTACACGTCTCTCGAGAATCGGGGTGCCGTCGATCTCGTCCATTAACCAAAAATTGCTCTGGCAAACAGCCCCGTCCATAAGCTATATTCAAATATGGACTTCATTACACGACCGAAAGCGAGCTAAACCTCATGAATCGCAGCACGAAAGGTATTACCACATATGAACTTCTTTATGTAGCAGGCATTGTAGCCATCTCGTTCTCTTCCATCTTTATCAAATGGTCTCAAGCCGACGTTGCCGTCATTGCCATGTACCGGCTGTATCTGACCAATCTGCTCCTGCTGCCGTTTGCCTGGAAATACCGTCGCGAGCTGTTCGCGCTTACGAGGAAGCAATGGCTGATGCTGGGGGCCTCCGGTCTTATGCTGGGCCTTCATTTTCTACTCTGGATGGCTTCCTTGCGCCTGACGACCGTCGCAAGCTCCACCGTCATTCTTACGCTTGAGCCCGTTCTTGTTATGCTGGGCTCTTACTGGATCTATAAGACAAAAGCCAATTCCGCCATGCTGGCCGGCATGGGCATCGCCATCATCGGCTCCGTTATGATCGGGGCCGGCGATTTCAGTCTGTCCGGCGATGCGCTGGCGGGCGATATTCTCTCTTTCTTCGGAACCGTCGCTGTGGCTGCGCATATGCTGATCGGCAAAGGTCTCCGCGACAGCGTAGGAGCGTTCCCTTACAACTTCTGGGTGTTCCTGTTCGCCGCTACCGCGCTGGCCGTCTACAACGTCGCTGTCGGCAATCCGTTTACGGGCTACTCCGGACAAGAATGGGGGCTGTTTCTGCTGCTCGCCATCGTGCCAACCCTGTTCGGACATTATTTGTTCAACTGGCTACTCAAATATATGAACGCGACCGCCGTGTCCATGTCCGTGCTCGGCGAGCCCGTCATCTCGTCGCTTCTCGCTTGGGTGCTGCTAAAAGAAGCGTTGACCGGCTATCAGTTGGTTGCCGGCGTCTTCATCCTGTCAGGCGTATGGTTATTCATTCGGCGTGGGCAGGATCGCGGGGCCGAGCTTGCTTCCAAGGCGGCCTCGAATGGCTCCGCCGTTTGACGGCAGCGCCACTTTCTTGGCGACAACAAAACCGGCTAATCCCAAAAGTGTTCGAATGCTAGGGGAACGTTAATACGTCTTGTCATTCTCCAATAACGACCAATCCGTTCGGATGTTGTCTCTCCGCCGCTCCAGAAGCTCACGCTGGAAGTTTCCGAACTCGAAATAATCGCCGATGGAGCCCTCGTCTATGAGTAGCGCGGCCAACTCGCCAAGCAGCACCGCCCTTTCGTAGTTCGCCCTGGTCTCTTCGCTGGACCAGAACGCTTCCTCCGTCAGCCCCGTCTTGTCGATTCGCCGCTGCATCAGCTCCGCCGCAAGTCCGTTCTCGGAATCCGCATCCATCAGCGCCGCCCTTTCGTTGGCAATGACGGAATCAATCTCTTCCTTCGTGGCCGTTAACCCTTTATCCCGGGCATAAGCAACAGAAAGCTCGGTCGCCGTCAGCTCGTCCAGTATTTCCTCGTCGCTCGGTACCGCGAAGTCCGATACCGTCGCGGCAAGCTCCGCATTTGCCTTATAGGAGTGGAACCGTTCAACCGTAATGGCAACGCCCTGCCCCTCCACAAGAAGCGGCTGCTTGTTATCGCCTGACCTCGAATCAATGATAAACATCGTCAACAACAGCAGAACGGCAGCCAGGCAAACAAGGACGACTATGCTCTTCTTCTTCAGTGGTATGCACCTCCATGTTCTTCCTATCGCCATCGAAGCTCTCCTCTTATACGCAGTTTTCCGGCTATAAGACTCAAAAAAGCTGCCGCGCAAGCTCGTAATTTCACATCCAAGGCAAGCCCGGAAACATATACGTTTATGTGGTAAATGCAAAGAGACCTTGCGTATAAATCGCAAGACCTCTTTATAAAGAACCTGTTTACGTGTAGCCGTTCATTTTACAACAACCACAACAGCAACAGACAGGCCGCCGCCAATACGAGATGAATCCAGCCGAAAGCCTTAGCGGTCCTGTAATCCTTGCTCCCCCTGTCCGCCATCGCGACATCGATCGTGAGCAGGAACAGGCCGCAGGCTGCGCAGAGCAGACAGAGGTATCCCGAAACGCCGATCGTCAGCACGCCTACTTCCATATCGGATCCCCTTTCTTACATCGCGTTCATACCGACCCTTCTGATCTTCACGTTAACATCGATATCGAATTCAAGCCGCTTGTACATCTCCTGCCACTTCTCCTTCGACCCGATGTTCTTATTCCAATAACCCGGCTTCTTCGCCCGAACCTGCTCGCCGAAGCCGAAAATGTCGGAGCCCTTGAGCTGGGTCTGCCGGATGACGTTCTGGTAGAACATGGCGGAGGTCTCGCTCTGTACTTGCTCGATTCGCCGTATCGTTTCGGGATCGTCAATGGATAACTCTCCGTTGATTTTCTCCTCCAGATTGGCTTCAAGCTCCACCAAAATGCGAAAACGGGGCAGGCCGTCCTTGATGTCCAGATTGATTCTGGAATAACGGTGCGTGACGTTCGTCATAACCGTCTTGTTGGAATTGTCCTTCTCTAGCTGGACGACTGCCCGGTACCCCGCAGGATTGACTCCTCTAATGCCTAGAAACCCCGAAATCTCCGCCGGCTTGGTCGTTCCGACCAAATGATTGCCGCGGAAATACGCAAGCCCTTGCACGCCCACGTTTTCGTTCTCCTTTATATCTATATAAGGCAGAAATCCTTCCTGACCCAGCTTCGACGAATTGCTCCAGAACTGTCCAATGTAATTCTTCGGAAACTTCCCCATGCGGATCGAATTCTCCAGAGTCGACATCAAATATAACGTAGGCACGCGCTCCAGCTTGGGAGAAGCTTCTATAAGTTTCTCCGCGCGGCCCTTGGCCACCATCATCCAAGCCATTCGACGAACCTCCGGGTTGCGCCGAAAGAAGTCGTTAATATTCTCGATTCCCTTTTTGGCAACGGCTTCGGATAATACAATGACTCTCAGATGGCCGAAAAAAATACGAGCCGAAATTTGCTGCTGCAGGTTCATGAACGCATCGTCGACGGTATGGCCTACGACGCTGATGACCCAGACGGTATCTTTCGTTTCCCCATTGCCTCCCCCAGCTTCGCCGGGACCGAGCGGGATGCGGCCAGGCAGAGCGATTTGAACACCGATGCGGACCATCCCTTTGCTTGGCGGAGGCAGGGAGCCCTTTACATGCGATACCTCTTGCTCCTCTTCCTCGCCCTCTTGGTTACTGACTTCATCGATGGAAACGCCCAGCACGACCGCTCTGTCATCGATCTCAAGCCTGTCCCAGCAGCCGGCGAGCAATGGCATGAACAGAAGCAGGACCAATACGGTCGCTATCAGCCTCGTCTTCGCCATGCCGCTCATGCCTGCGCCCCTTTCTTCCTTCGCGCCAACGCCAAGAGAAGCAGAATTAAGGGGTAAACGATCGTCACCAACAAGCCGTAACGCCCCACGTCTTCAATAATGCGATACATATACTTGACGTTCTGCGGAAGCATCGCCATGAAATAGATGAAGGGCAGCATGACAAAGGACAAGGTGCGGTGCTCCTTCATTCCAAAAAGTTGTTTCATGGCATAGATCGTCAGGAAATAACTGGACAGCAGCGTCGTAAAAACGGCAGTTACCCACACCGCCAGGAAGGCTGCGTCCAATCGCTCCAGCACGTTGGCGGGCAGCGAAGTCGCTTTCGCGAGCTCAAGAGTGGGCCATAACAGCATCTTGATTTCTTCTGAACCGAACACGCTGACGGCCGCCGTGACAATGATCAGATATAAGCCCCCTGCTATAGCTATTCCAAAAAAGCTTGCTTTCATCGCCTTTTCTGGTTTGCGCATGGACGGAATGATCATGGTAATGATAAAGGAGCCCTGGAATAATCCGCCAACAGTCAGCATACCCAATACTACCTTGCCGGAATGGGTCGAGATGATAGGCTCCAGATTAAGCAACTCGGCATTTTTGAGCGAGAGGAACGCGATCAGCAGGCACGGGACAAGAAGGAAGGGGAAGTAGAAGTTATGCATATACGCGAACTGCACGATCGACTTGCGCACGGCAGCAGCCGCCAGCAGCAGCATGCAGATAACCGTCACTTCTACGGGAGTCGTCTTAAGAACCGTCGTGACGACCACTTCGCCGAATTCTCGTGCGGTCAGCGATGTCAAGATCGCGAAGAACAGAATGATCACGAGGCTTCCGATCGCCGCTCCCCACTTGCCTAGCACGCTGCGGCTATATTGGATGATCGTCTGATCGGGAAAACGCACGCCCAGCCAAGTGATGACGGAAAGCCCTGCCATAGCAACGAGCATGCCGAGAAGCGTGACGAGCGGCGCGGCAGAACCGGCCGCGTTCGCCGCGAAGAGCGGCAGAGGCAAAACGCCGACGCCGATAATGGTGCTTACAAGAATGGCCGTAGCCTGGAATACCGTAATGGAGCGGTTCGAATCAGGGGATTGGGAATCGTTCATGGAACAGATATCTCCTTTCCGCTTTGTTTGTTGGGATCGTTCTCAGCTTGATTGGTCCCCGTCCGGCTGCTCTCCGTCCTGGTGTTTCTGAGGAGGGCGAAGCTTGACATCATCCTGCGGGGCCAGGAAGGACGGCCTTCTATTCATCCAACTAAGAGGACTGCGAATGAGCACGTCTTTCATCCCTTGAAAGTTGCCTGGAACGATCGGGCTAAGATAAGGGACGCCGAACGATTTTAACGAAAGCATGTGGTTGGCGATGAGGATTAAACCGATCATGACGCCGTAGAGCCCGAACGTGCCCGCCATGAAAATGAGAGGAAACCGAAGCAATCGAAGCGCCAGCGCTGCGTTGTAAGCCGGGGTGGCGAAAGAACCAATCGTCGTAAGCGCGATGATGACGACGGTGATGGGGCTCGCGAAACCGGCAGCTACGGCCGCTTGTCCGATAACGAGCACGCCGACGATGGAGAGCGCGCCGCCTACCTGCTGCGGAAGCCGTATCGTCGCTTCGCGCAACACTTCCATGGACACCTCCATGATAAGCACCTCCACGACCGCCGGGAATGGAACGCCAGCCCTGCCGCCCGCCACCGCAACCGCAAATTCCGTAGGAATCAACTCGGGGTTAAACGAAATGACGGCTACGTACAACGCGGGAAACACGAGGGAGAAGATTAACGCTACAAGCCGAGCCAGTCTGATGGCGCTCATTAGCAGAAATCGCTCTGTGTAATCCTCTACCGTCTGATAGAATTGCGCGAAGATTGTCGGCACGACAAGAGCCAGCGGGGATCCATCCACGAGGATGGCGACACGGCCTTCCAGCAAATTCGCTACGATTTTGTCCGGCCTCTCCGTGTATTGCACCTGCGGGAACGGCGACCACTTATTATCCTCGATGAACTGCTCCAAATATCCGGAATCCAATATGCCGTCGATGTCGATGTTCGAAAGCCGGCGTTTCAGCTCCTTTAGAAGGTTGGGATCCGTAATATCGCGCAAGTAGCAGAGGGCAACCTTGGACTTGGTTCGCCGGCCGATCTCCATGGATTCCACCCGCAATTGCGTGGATTGCAGCCGATAACGAATCAATCCCAGATTAGTGCCGAGCGTTTCAATAAAGCCTTCGCGCGGACCTCGTATAACCTGCTCGGTTGCCGGCTGCTCGATGCCTCTTTTCTCGATGCCCCGGGTAGATATTAGAAGAGCCGCCTTCACGCCTTCGATCGCGATGACGGTATCACCCGCAAGCACCGCGCTCAATAACCTGTCCATCATTTTCTCGGTTTCGACGCCGCAATGGTACAACGTCTCATTGACAAGAAACTCCGCCAGCTCCTCCCTAACAAGCAATTCGGGATTTAAGTGACTGGGCACATTCATAAGGGGCTTCATGATCTCTTCGTTCAGCATCGTCTGCTGCACCATATGGGAGAAGCAGTATATGACCGCGGAATAATGTCCAAAGATGCGGAAGCGGCGAACGGAGAAGTCGGCGCTTTCGCCGACTGTCTCCTGCATGATGGTGTCGAGCTGGTCGAGATCGCCGTTTAGCTCCATCCTCTCGTATTCCTCCAGCGTATGGTTGACGCTGATCGACACGGTCTGTTGCCTATTCGATTGTCCCTTCCTATTTAGCGAATTCATCAAATCACCACCGACGGCAAGTAGATGCCCAAGATTAAGTTATCTCGAGTAGTCTCTGCCATCAGGGGAAATTCTATCCATGGACCTGGAAATGAGCAAAAGGCCCTTGCAGTCATTCGCCGCATGGACCTCTCTATTCGTATAGAAATAATCATAGAATACGTTTGCCCATAAATGCCGCTGCCAGCGCTACTGCCAGTCCGGACGTTCGGCTTTCTTTATCCTTCAGCGGATTCACTCCTACGATATCCATAGAAGCGATGGAGGGACTGGCCGCCAGTCCCTCCATCGCGAGCCGCGCTTCCCGGAATGTAAGTCCGCCATGCACGGGCGTCCCGACGCCGGGGGCCTCTCCAGGATCCAGCGCATCCATGTCGAGACTAAGATGAATGCCGTCCGAATCGTTGCCTGCCAGCAGAAGCGCGCGCTCGATAACTTCCTGGATACCGAGCCGATCGATGTCCATTATCGTAAAACAATGAATACCATGCGAGCGAATCAAGGTTTTCTCCCCATCGTCAAGTTGCCGGATGCCCACGAGAACGATATTCCGATTGCGCAGAAGCCGTCTCGTCTGTCCGATATCGGTCTGTTTGAATGCAGCGAGCCCCGTTGCGATCGCGAGCACCATACCGTTAGCGTTGCCGGAAGAAGAAGTATGCTCCGTGTTCAAGTCCCCGTGCGCGTCCACCCAGATCACTCCCAGCTTGTCGTATACGCGAGACATGCCGGCAAGCGTACCTATCGCTACGCTATGGTCACCGCCAAGCACAAGCGGAAAGCTTCCGTACAGGGCGGCTCGCGCCACGCGATCCGCCGTTCGTTCGCTCATCGCCCTCACTTGCGGCTCATATTTGATGATCCCGTCTTGTCGGCTTCGCGGCGACAGGTTAAGACTGCTGTTCGCATAAACTGTCTCTGAATTCGTATCCTCGCTGTCGGCGTCCCGATGCGGTTGTTCCAGCCGTACCTCGTCGCAGCTCACCCCATGCGGAGCCAGATGCTTCAATTCATCCAGCAAGCCTGCCGCCAGTATGCTCGTCGGCCCCTGTTCCGTACCGGCAATTCCGCCTCCCAAGCCAAACGGCACCCGGATTACCGATATTTTATCCCGCGAAATGTTCATGCCGCTCATCCTCCCATGATGACTTTACAGGCAGCTACGGAGTGGCAGATTCCAAAACTCGCTTGATGCGGATAACGTCCCAGTCGATATATAACATGAACCGATTGCCCTGCGGAACGGTTTGCAATAACAATGGGCATCGGCATGTAATTGCAGGTCCTATATTACTCGGCCAGCGGCATGGCGTCCCGTGATGAAGGATTCGGCGTTGGCATGTTCATGCGAAAGGTCCCCTCGTCGCCTAATGTGTTATTATCCTATTCACGGGACAATGCCTGCGAACCATAAATCATTATTTTTTTTGGCTCGCGGGCAGTTTCACGATGAACGTTGTACCGATCCCAAGCTTGCTCTTAACTTCAATTGAGCCCCCATGAACGGCGACAAATTCTTTGGCAATGGCAAGTCCGAGTCCCATCCCCCCGCTGTTACGATCCCGAGCATCGTCGCTGCGATAGAATCGGTCAAAAATATAAGGCAGATGCTCCGGAGCTATGCCCGGGCCCGTATCCGCAATAGCTGCAACGACCACCGATGCTTCGCTGCCGGCAGGTTCAAGCTCAGCGCCGATCTCGACAGTGATCGTTCCTTCGTCAGGCGTATAACGCATCGCGTTCCCGATCAAGTTTAGGAATACTTGCGTCATGCGATCCCAATCCAGCCATAGCTGAGGGTTGCCGCTTCGGTCCTCCAGGACGAGCGTCATCCCGCGCTCCTCTGCTTCCTCGCCGTATCGGTTCAAGATCCGTCCCAGCAGCTCTTCCAGCGACCCCGGTTTACGATCCAACACCAGCTTGTGCGCTTCCGCCATCGACAATTGATGCAGATCGTTAACCAGCTTGCCGAGCCGGATCAGCTCATCCTGCAGCGATAACAGCTCATGGGGTTCGGCGGCTCTCCCCTGCTGCTGAAGCAAGTCCAGCTGGCCTTGCAGGATGGTCAGCGGCGTCCGCAGCTCATGCGCAACGTCCGCCACCAGACTCCTTCTGGCAATCTCCGTTCGCTCCAGTTGAGTCGACATCGCATTAAACGACTCGGCAACTTTACCGTACTCATCCTTGCCCAGCACAGGTACCTGGGCGCCAAGCTCCCCGCTGCCCAACCGATCGATGGCGGGTACGAGCGACTGAAGAGGAGCTGTTATCCGTTTGGCAAGCCAATAAGCCGCGATTAAAGACACAAGCAGCAGAATAACCGAAAATGCCAGCAGAATGACCGTCACGGAGCTTCCGATCCCGTATTGAAGCTTGGCCAGATTAGCCGCCTCGGGATGGTAGTAATATAAAATGCCGACTTCGACTCCATCTGCAAGGAGGTCATGCTTCTCTCCGAATGCTCGAATCTCGACTTCATTGCGGGAGCCGGCTAGAAGCAGCAATTCCCGATTCTTCGATAGCAGGAGAAAGCTGGTCTCGAGCGGACCAGCGTCATCGGATGAGAACTGGTTCGTTGCATCAATGCCGCTCCATGTTTTGTCGTGAGCGTTATAGTAGTCCAATAGCCGGTCCGCCAGATGGGCGACCTCTTCGTCGCGATTCGCGATATCCATATATTTTAACGCCCCGTTTACGACGAATACGGCAATCAGGATATGAATGAGACTCAAACTCGCTACCAGCGCTGCCATCGCGAGGAACAGCTTGCGCCGAACGGTCATAAGGACGCACCGCCGCCGAACCGGTAGCCGAAGCCGTACACCGTTTGAATATAGACGGGGCTTGACGGATCAGCTTCGATTTTTTTGCGAATGCGGCTAATGTGTGCGTCGACCGTTCTCTCGTCGTTGAGCAGATCCTCGGCCAGCGCAGCCTGAAGCAGCTGCAGCCGGCTGTACACGATGCCCGGCTTCGCCGCCAGCGTCAGAAGCAGCTTCAGCTCCGTAGGCGTCAATGTCAGTTCCTCGCCCTGCTTCCAGACTCTGCATTGCGACTCCGAAATCGAGAGCTCGCCCCTTTGCAGGATCCTCTCCTTGTCGCCCCCCGCTCCCTCCATCCGCCGCAGAACCGCTCGGATTCGCGCATGCAGCTCTCTTAGAGAAAAAGGTTTCGTCAGGTAATCGTCGGCACCCATCTCGAGCCCTACGATTTTGTCCGTCTCGTCCGTCCGGGCCGTTACCATGATGATGCCCATCGCAGTCTCGCGACGCAGCTCCCGACAGACGTCGATGCCGCTCATTTCCGGCAGCATCCAGTCCAAAATGGCAAGCTCCGGCTTATGTTCCTTCGCCAGACGAAGCGCATCAAGGCCCGTCTTCGCCGTTACCACGACATACCCTTCCCCCTTCAGGTAAGGCTCCACGAAGTCCAATACCTTCTGTTCGTCATCTACAAGCAGCAGCGTATGCGCCATTCAAGATCCTCCCTTTGTTGAAAATATAGAAACGAAATCGACATCCTTTTTCGATTTTTCCCGGAATGTAACGCGCTTCGCCGCAAAAAGGCGACAGTCGTTTCAACTTGTACTTCTAGCCTTGTGCTTCTAGGTTGTATGTTAGAGCTCCGGAATCGCCTTGTCAAAAAAAGAATAACCTCTCTCCGCAATTTCACGGAATACGAAAAACTTCGTCACAGGTTCACAACATTTCATTGCTACAATCGGTACATCCACTTAGGAAATGAGGCGAAATCATAGATGAAACGACTACGATCCCCGCTGGTTCCGATGCTCTGCATCGCCGCCCTCTTGGCGCTGCTTCCCCTCGTAACGGCGGCCTGCGGCATGTATAAGCTGAAATATCCGGAGGAGATCAATATGGCCGATATGAGCGGTCATGCCGATCATGCCGATCATGCCGGGCAGATGAACTCCGGAAGCGGCACGGCAAGCGATGGAGGCTCCTCCTGTGCAGACATGACGGAGGCGTCGTCCTCTGCGCCAACTTCGGCCTTCGATCTGACGGCCTATAAGACGAAGGTCGATATCGGCGGCCGAACCGTCTCTGCCTGGACCTTTGACGGGACGACGCCCGGTCCCGAGCTTCGAGTTCAACAAGGGGACCGCGTCATTGTCAACCTTAACAACAAGGATATCGACAGCGGCGTCACCATTCATTGGCATGGCATCGTCCTCCCCTGCTCGCAGGACGGCGTCGCCGGCGTGACGCAAGACGCGATCAGCCCCGGCGAATCCTTTACGTACGAATTCATAGCGGGGCATGCCGGGACGTACTGGTACCACTCGCATCAGCAGAGCTCCGAGCAGGCTCAAAAGGGCCTGATAGGCAGACTGATCGTGGAGCCCCGCGAGGATTCTCTTCGGTACGATAGGGACTACGCGGTCACGTTGCAAAAGCTTGCCGACAAGCATTGGCTGACCAACGGCAAGCGTGGAGGCGACACGCTTGCCGCGAAGCCCGGGGAGCGTATTCGGCTCCGCCTGATCAATAGCTCCAGCGAGGTGCAATGGATGGGCGTTGCTGGAGCGGATTTCCAAGTCGTCTCGATGGACGGACAGGATCTAAACGGTCCGGACGTCATCCGGGATCAATGGATTCCGATCGGAGGCGGGCAACGTTATGACGTGCTGCTGGCCATGCCTCAGAGCGGCCAAGTCGAGGTGTACAGCCGGAATAAAGAAGCGTTGCGCGTTACGCTTGGGGAAGGGACCGCACCCGCCCTGCTCGACAAAAAAGGCGCCGAATTCGATCTCGCCTCCTACGGCACGCCGCTTGATGACGGCGTTACGGCCGACATGACGTTCGACCGCGAATACGAGCTCGTACTCGGTCTGCTGGACATCAACGGCAAGCGATTCCATGATATCCCTCCCCTTATGGTCAAGGAAGGCGAATGGATCAAAATCACACTTAAGCACGAGTTTGGCGCAGAGCATCCCATGCATATGCATGGCCATCTGTTCAAGGTGCTGACGAAAAACGGCAAGCCGTTGACGGGAAGCCCTGTATACGCCGACAGCGTTTTACTCTTTCAGGGCGACGAATACGAAATCGCGTTTCAAGCCAACAACCCCGGCCTATGGATGGAGCATTGCCACAATCTCGGCCACGCGGCGAACGGCATGTCGATGATGATTAATTATGAAGGCGTCACGACGCCGTATCGCGTTGGCACGAAGTCGGGCAATTTGCCGGATTAGCGCCCGGCCCGGCTGATGAATGTACATTTTTGCAGAAAAATGGGCTCGTATCGTGGGCATTTTTTTGGATATATGCCGCCCGTACCGTAGGCATTTTGCAGAGATATGTCCCGCGTATCATGGGTATTTTGTAGAGATATGCCACCCGTTTCGTGAGCATTTTGCAACGCCTGCATTTTTTAGATATAAGGAACGGATAAACGGGAGTAAACATTACTTTTTAATGGGGGAAACGGACATGTTCAGAAAAACGTTGTTTGCAATCGCAGGACTAATCGTAGGTTTTATAGGCGGCATTATCGTCAGCGAGGTTATCGCCATCACCGCCTACTTGACGTTAGGACAATCTGCTTGGTTGAAGGGATTAAAGTATCTCCCATGGATCCTGTCGATCCTTTGCGCCGCTGCAGCCTATATTTGGGTCCCCGCCAAGAAGCAGTCGCGCAGGGCGACTTAGCCCGGGCGCGGACGAAGCTGGAGCTGGAAGCGAGCAATATCCCGATTTTTTCGGGCTATTGCGCTTGGCGGGGTCGGCGGCGCTGCTATAGCCCGATTTTTTCGGGCTATTGCGCTCGGTGGGGCCGGCGGCGCTCCTATAGCCCGATTTTTTCGGGCTATTGCGCTTGGCGGGGGCGGCGGCGCTGCTATAGCCCGATTTTTTCGGGCTATTGCGCTTGGCGGGGGCGGCGGCGCTGCTATAGCCCGATTTTTTCGGGCTATTGCGCTCGGCGGGGCCGGCGGCGCTGCTATAGCCCGATTTTTTCGGGCTATTGCGCTCGGCGGAGCCGGCGGCGCTCCTATAGCCCGATTTTTTCGGGCTATTGCGCTCGGCGGGACCAGCGGCGCTGTTATAGCCCGATTTTTTCGGGCTATTGCGCTCGACGGGGCCGGCTGCGCTGCTATAGCCCGATTTTTTCGGGCTATTGCGCTCGGCGGGGCCGGCGACGCTGCTATAGCCCGATTTTTTCGGGCTATTGCGCTCGACGGCCCTTCGTACTTTGCTGCCACAGTTTCAAGTAACTTGGTTACTCGTGACTACAGTTAGGCTGATGCATGGAACTTTCGTATGATGGGTGCCGCAGTTTCAAGTAACTTGATTACTGTGCTAAAAGGGGGATTGTGCTTAGTTCATTTCTTTAGCATGTAGCACAGTTCATATCCGGTTGTAAATATTTCTCCCCCGCCTATTCCCAAGCTCATCTGTTAGTACATACGCGTGAACACGCTGTTTGCCGGTCCGCAGCGGTTTGATTCGATGTTTGGCTTGAAGATTCTTCAGTACTTTCCGACTCACGTCCTCGCCTCGTTTTAAACAATCTTGCACATCCTTCAGATAGATTGGCTTGTTGATATAAGCAGCGTAAGCAATTACCTTCTGTTCATAAAGAGATAACTCTTCTCCCTCTACTGCTCCTAGCGCTCCCAATAACTCGAACAAACTCGTTCTGCATTTATCCGGTCTCTTGCTCAGCTCGTCCCAAGTAAACGGGTAGTACAGATAACCTTTGTTTGCCAATGTACGTACTCGATGCCTTTCGAAATCGAATCTGTCACGGGTAATGTTCTCCGCATGCGCGACAAAGCCCTCGCTCTCAAACGCAATGCCTAATGGCTCATAGAAGGCGTCAATGTAAATCGAAACTCCCGTAAAGGTAACAATCTCGAATTGCATCGTAAAACCTTTAAACGTTCGAAACGCCGGCCACAACACCTCTTGGAACATTTTCTTTTCCGCCAACAAATCCTTCTGGAGCATCTCCAGCCTTTTGCCGGTTGCTTCACAAAGTTGTTCTCTCGCAAATTGATCAAATAACGCGCCGAATGACATTCGCTTCAACTCCCTCAGACAAATAAAAAGGCGCCGCTATCTCAAAAAGAGACAACGGCGCGTGCTTCGCGCTAAGATGATTGATTGTTCCATTATACATGTTCTTATTTTACTATGGAAGAAAAATCGTAATTCTTAAGCGTTGTTTCGCCGAAGAACAGACTTTGCATAGCCGCCTAACAAATAGAAGCCCGCTCTGCGCATTTTGGAATGGTTATCGACATCGCCTTTTTCGTAGACGAGCGGTTGGCTCCCGTTGTCCTTAGGCGGCGCGGCGTGTTTATCGAGATGTTATGAACTAGATGGTAGGGAGGAACGAAACATACCGCTCGTTTGATGGAAAAATAATTAAAAAATGGCGGTGCCAAAAGATTATCCTATTGCCGCCATTTGCGGGTATTGGTTAATTGCCGCTGTATTCTTATGATAGCAGTTGACAGACGAAAGCCGCCTCCGGATGAATCTCTGGCAGAGTTATCGGCGCGGGGCTGGCTCGAAAGCCCGAATTTTCCGGGCTATAGCTGCTCAGACGCGGCTTTACGCTCGATAGCCCGGCCTTATGAGACACCCCCTCGCACTAGCATATAATAGTTGTACACTTCATCGTCGATCTCGATAACGTTCATGAAGACGAAGCCGCATTTCTGGAGAACTCTGTTCGAGGCATCGTTGGCGAGCAGAGCAACGGCGCTCAGCACCTCGATGTTCGCATGCGCGAACAGATAGCCGGTGACCGCCTGCACGGCTTGCGTAGCATAGCCTTTGCCCCTATGGTCTTTGGAGATGGCATACATGATCTCGCGGTTAGGCGCCGGCAGCTCCTCCTTCGGGCCGGTGCAGCACCAACCGATCAATTCTCCCGTTTGTTCTAGCATAATGGCCAATCGAAGCCGCAGCTCTCCCACGTCCTCCCCATTGCTTGCCAAGCGCAGAAATTCCCCGTTCTCCGGTATTTCGCAGTTCTCGAGCCACTCTCTCCGCTGCTCCAGGGACACGTTCCAGCCAGGCAGCCACGCATGGATCTCGGGCTGCCACGTCAGCGCGTGGATGGCTTCCGCATCCTCCGCCATGTATGCTCGGAGCCGGATGGCCCCCACTACCAACGTAAACGGTTGTTCGCCCGAGGCCTGCCTGGACATTCTATTCATCATTGCTCACCTTCCCGCATGTACTGGTACGTCTATCATACCTCGTCGGGACGATCCATCGTACGGTCCAAATAGTTATAACTAATTTGTATCAACTTCCCCGCGAGGCAGCCAGCCCGATATCAGCGCCCCGCCATCCGGACCGTTGCTCGCCTCAAGCTCCCCGCCGTGTTTCCTGATAATGCGCCTCGAGATGGTTAGGCCGAGCCCGGTGCCGCCTGTGGAACGATTTCTCGAAGCTTCCCCGCGATATAACGGCTCGAATACCCGCTGCAGCTCCTCCGCCGCGAAACCCGGGCCCGTGTCTCCGATTGCGAAGCGGACGAGGCCGGCGTCCCGGTAACATTGAACAGTGATGACGCCCCCGCCTCCTTCGGGCGTATATCGGACGGCATTCTCCATCAGATTGACGAAAGCGCGTTCCAATAAGTGGCCTTCGCCGCATATGGAGCAATGACTCTCCAATCCCTCCGCGGCAAATATAATCCCCTTTTGCTCCGCCTGCGGCTTCAAGCTGTCCATCGATCTCCGGAGCACGGCGGTCAGATCAACGGACGACGCATTCAGCTCCGGCTCTACGTAATCCAGCTTCGCGAAGTCGAACAGCTCCTCCACGAGCCGATCCAATTGCGCGGACTTCTCCTTGCATACGGACAGGTAGCGGGCGATCTTCTCGGGCGATCGGGCAATCCCTTGCTCCAGGCCATCCAAATAACCTCGTAGCGCGAATAACGGAGTTCGAAGGTCATGCGCCAGCGCCGCGATGACGAAGCGGCGTTCCTCCTCGAGCTCCGCCTGCTTTAGACTCGATTGCCGCAGCGCCTTCAACATGACCTCGAAAGCGTCCCGAACTTCGGCGATCTCGGTCAAGCGAACCGCCGGCAGCGCAATCTCCCGTTCGCCGGCAGCGACCTGCCGGGCCGCCGCGCCGAGTCCTTCCAGAGGCTTAAGCAGATACCTCCTCATTCTCATCGCCACGACGAACAACGCTAGCAGCAGTCCTGCAATAAGCGCATGAACGGGCAATACGCTGGTTTTGTCCGCGCCTCCCGTCGCAATCCGAATTGTTCCATACTCCATATAAAACGCCCCCAAGTAGAAGACCCAAGGAAGCAGCAGAAAAAAGAACAGACATAACAACAAAAACTTGCGAATGCGTAGCGTCTTCATCTCAGCCTCCTTCGAATCGGTAGCCGACGCCCCAAACATTGACCAAGTGACGCGGCTTGTCCGGGTCGGACTCGATCTTGTCGCGCAGCCGACCGATATGGACTCTTACCGTATGCTTGTCCCCGACGCCTTCCCAGAACTTTTGCAGCAATTGCTCATAGGAGAATACTTGGCGAGGATGCTCCGCGAACAACGTCAACAGCTCATATTCCTTCGGCGTGAGCATAACGTTTTCTCCGTCGATGACGACCTCCCTGGCTGTCAAATTCAGTTGAATGCGTCCGTAGTCCAAGATGTTCTCCGCGTTTAGCCGCTTGCTTCCCATGCGGCGCAATACCGCTTTCACACGGGCCACGATCTCTCCCGGCGAAGCGGACTTGACGATGTAATCGTCTCCTCCGAGCGTCAGCCCTCTGATTTTGTCCACGTCGTCGCCGCGCGCGCTTAAAAAGAGAATCGGCACGTCGCTGTCCCTCCGAATCCGTCTGCACAAGTCGAAGCCGTTCTCTCCCGGCATCATGATATCGAGCACGAGACAGTCAATGGCCTGCTGCTGGAATATCCTCCACGCCTCGGCCGCATCGCAAGCGGTCCTCACTTCGAACTTCTCGTTCTCCAGGAAATCCTTTATCAATTCGACGATGCTTGGATCGTCGTCTACGACTAGCACCGTTGGCATCAAACTCATATCGATCCCACCTTCCTCTCCTACTTTACCACGATTCCCGCGAGAACCAAGCTGCCCTTGCCGCTTTGTGACGGATTGTTCCTGTTCTGTGACCCCTTGGATGCTTGGTTCGAGATACTTTCTTGTTATGATTTTCTTCGAACAAGGCAAGTCGCAATAGGATCGCATTATTCGAAACGGCTTCAGCCGCTTCAATATATCAAAGGGGGATTTCCATTCATGTTATCGGTTCAAATCGTGTTATTTGACGGCTTCGACTTGTTGGATGCCATTGCGCCATACGAAGTGTTCTGCGCTGCCGCCAAGTATACGGATGGCGCGATTGTCGTAGAGCTCGTCACTGCGGAAGGCAGCAGATCCGTCGCAAGCGGCGTAGGAGGGCTCAAGATCGAAGCGACCGGCAGACTGGCTCCGGAGAAAGGCGGCATCATTGTCGTCCCCGGCGCTTCCGGGGATGTCGAGGGTGATGGTCCGGACTCCGTTCCGACCATCTTAGCTCGCGCCATGGGCACGGAATTGACGGGGCTCGTCGAACGGGCGCTTGAAAGAGCCGATGTCGTCGTCGCTACGGTATGCGGAGGTTCCCTTCTGCTGGCTATGGGAGGACTTCTGGAGGGCAGGCCTGCAGTGACGCATCATTTGGGCATGGACGTGCTGGGTGCGATCGGAGCCGCTCCCGTGCAAGCCCGCGTCGTGGATGACGGTAATCTGGTTACCGGCGGAGGCGTTACGTCGGGTCTGGATGTCGCGCTGCATCTGGTGGAGCGCGAGCTGGGACCGCGTATCGCGCATGCGGTAGAGCGGTTGTTCGAATACGAGCGCAGAGGTACGGTATGGCGGGCAGTTGGGCTGGAGCCTGACGCCGCCAAGCCGCCAAGCTCCGTTCGCCCCAGCGAACCCGCGCCGCTCGCCGTGCTCAACTCGGATAGACACGCACCGCTCGCCTTGCTCAACTCGGACGGACACGCGCCGCTTGCTGCGCCCAACTCGGATGGACACGCACCGCTCGCTGCGCCCAACTCGGACGGACACGCGCCGCTCGCTGCGCTCAACTCGGACGGACACGCGCCGCTCGCTGCGCCCAACTCGGACGGACACGCGCCGCTCGCCGTGCTCAACTCGGGCGGACCTGCCGATGTTCCGGCGAGCCGGACTTCCACCTCCGACCTGGCCGGCAACTGGGAGACAATCATCGCCACGCCCGTAGGTAAGATGCCGGTCCTGCTTTCGATTGTCATTCGGGACGGCGATCTCCAGGGGACAGCCACGCAAGGCGACGAGACCGTGGAGCTAATCGATCCTGACTGGCAAAATGATAGGCTGAGCTGGTCTCTTCGCGTGACGAAGCCGATGCGCTTGAATTTGAAATTCGAGGTTGCGGTAAATGGAGACGTGATGACCGGAATCGCCAAAGCAGGCATTCTGCCGGCATCCAAAGTGACGGGAAAAAGGGTAACGCCTGGTGAAATCGAGGAGAAATCTGAGGAAAACCGTCAATGAGAAAAGGGATATTTTCTTACAAAATGTTGGCTGCCATCGCCATCCTGTTCATTTTATACGCGCTGATTCGGAATTACATCATCGATCCCGGAGCGGAAAGCTTCCTGAGCCATAAGACCGGCTTGAAACGCGAACTGAATCTGCCGATGTGGCTGAATGTCATGTATATCCACGTCGCGTTTGCGTGCCTGGCCATGGCGACCGGGCTGCTGAACTTCTCGTCCCGGCTGCTCGAGAACAACCGGAAAATTCACCGTGTCAATGGTTATACGTATATCGTATCCGTTCTTTTCGTCGTCCTTACGTCCGGGTACATGGCGCCTTATGCCACCGGGGGCAAGATCAGCAGCATGGGATTTAACTTCATGAATTTGATATGGCTGTTCATCACGGTTACGGCCCTTGTCCAAATCAGAAAAAAGAGAATCATTCGCCATCGGAACTGGATGGTCCGCAGCTATGCCTTCTGCTTCGCGAACATGGCGATCCATCTGGTCTCGACGTTGTTCCATCAGGGCTTCGGCTTCGACTACGCGGACAGCTACGCCATCGGCGTATACGGCGCGCTTGCGCTGCTGCTGATCATCCCGGAGGCGCTGATCCGAACGACTCTGAAGTCCGGCACATAAGCGAAGCGCTCTTTTATGGCAAAGGGCGGCCCCTGATGATGGGACCGCCCTTGTCATACCATTATTTAATGAGTCCTCACAAGCGTCAACCTCTTTGGTTCTTAAGGCTCAGCGATCAATTTGACGACCTTCACTTCTTCCGGATCAAGCGTTAAAGAGAATTGCTCGCCAACAAGGGAAAGCGGCATGCCGGCCGTTAATTCCTCGGCAGCAATCATCGTGCCCAGTCCCATGGCCTGGCCGTCGAACGATATAGTCGACGTAACGGCCGAAGTTCCTTGGTTCATGAACGTGAGATACACTTCGTCTCCTTCGCCGTATCGTTCCATCGCGACCGACGGGGAGTCGGCGCTTGCCAAAGTGAGCGGCTCCCAGCCAGCTTCGGCTACGGCTTTCACCATCGGCACGTAACGAATAAACAATGCCCGGTCGCGATCATAGAAGCTCGCATTCTTCCAATAATTCGTCGCATTGTCCGCCGTGGCGCTGAACGCGCTCGGGAAGATGCCGTAAAAAAGCAGCTTCTCCATGTAGCGCTCCATGTACGCGTTGCCGAATTTGCTGAAATTCGTGTTCTGGAGCATCAAGTATGGCTTCGCTCCCGACAGCGTTCTGTATTTGCTGAGCGTCTCGTCCGTGTCGGGGTTAAACGTGTCTCCCGCCCCGAGCCAATTGCGTTCGTTGCCCATCGCGTCCAGCCAAGGCATATACATCGAGTAGGCGTGAGGCGTTCCGTTTGCCATCAGCAGCCGGCCGTCTCCATGAAGTTCGTCCGCCAGGCGGACCGTCGCTTCCCAACTGGAGAATGCCCGGTGTACGGCAGGCCGCTTCGTTACCTTGGAGAAGACCAGCGGCGCTATTGCGTATTCGAAGTGATCCCGATTATAGTTGAGCGTATAAGGCCAACCGTCCAGGGTGTCCAAATATTCGCCGTCCGGCTTCGGACCGGTCGTGTTGTAGCGTGCGTCCATCTTATCCTCGCTAAAATACATCTCATAGCCGTTGGAATCGCCCGGCAAGTCCGGATTAGCGTTGATCATCCAGAGAGCGCCTACGTTCCAGGGAGTATCCAGCCATTGCAGGTACGGATCTCCTGCCGGATTGCGCATGGCCGCGGCTTGCGCCATCTGCGCTTTTTCCTCCCCGAGCAAGGCTGCCGCGTCCCTCGCGCTCTCCGCTGTCGCAACCGTCTTGGGTGATTGCGGGTCGATGCTCTGCCACCAGGAAGACAGCTCCTGATAGTGGAATACCAAAATGTCGTTGGCGTTGGCATAAGCCGTATCCACGGGGTCGTCGTCGCCTTCCTTAAAGCGGAATCCGAAGTCCTCGTTATCCGGTATGTCGGAAATGGATGCAAACGGCATCCAGATGCCTTGCTCCGGTATCCGGACCTCGTAAAACTCCGGGAACAGATCCATGTATTTGTCGAACGCGCCGCGGAAACCCTGTTCCCCGTCAAACCCGTAAATCACGAATCCGAAGTCCGCC
Organism: Paenibacillus sp. MY03; assembly: GCF_002165585.1. Lineage (NCBI taxonomy): Bacteria > Bacillati > Bacillota > Bacilli > Caryophanales > Paenibacillaceae > Paenibacillus > Paenibacillus sp. MY03. The sequence continues at coordinate 97,596 of NZ_MXQD01000028.1, forward strand.
GCGGAAGGGAAATTCGCGGTATCTGGCGCAAGGCCAAGCTCGAACGTAATCGTCAGTTGCTTCGTGCTGCCGTTGTAATCGAGCCGGTAATGCGTCGGCTTGTTGTAGTCCGCGCCCAACGACAAACCTGCTCCCGTTGCCGGATCATAGATTGCGGATATGGGATAGATGGACAACGGTCCCGTCTCGAAGTCGGGAATTTGGCTGTTGCTGTATACGTTGCCGGCCTGTCCCGTCTGGATGGTCCTCTCGCCGCGGACGTAATCGCCCCACTTCCACCCCTCCGCGTTCACCGGCAGGGCAAAGGTCAATGTCACGGCCCGGTCGTCGCCGCTGAGATCCGACAATCGACCGGATACTTTAATCCCTTCGGGCAGCACCTCGAAATCGGCTTCGATCTCGAGGTCAAGCTGATCCGCGAGACCATTAAACGAACCTGGGTTGTTGCCCGCCAATCGCTCGAACGCATAAACGTCGGAATCCGATTCGTGATCGCGGACCAGAAATCCCGATGCGACACCGGCCGAAGCCAGCTCGCCGCTATTCCATTTCAACGAAGAGACGCCCCGCTCGCCCAATGACAACTCCAGTCCGTCCATGGTCTGAAGCGTCGTGTAAGCCGTGCCTGCCTGATACGGCAGAGGAGTGACCAGCGCATCTTCGAATACGGCCGCTTCCGTCGTTATTTCCTTTACGGAGAAGTCGTCGAACCAGACATCCCCTTGGTGCCCGTCCCGGAAAATGCCATAAACCGATATCGTCTGGACCGGCTTCTGCGGCTGGAAGTACAGCTGTCCTCTTGTCCAATCCTGCGTGCCAGTCGCAAATGGTGCCGTTAAAGCGAATTGACTGGTTCCGTCCGTATAGAACACGTCCATGTACAAGGCATAACCTCGATCGATGTCTCCGGAAACATTGGCGGCCTTGCTCCAGCCGCTAAAAACGATCAGCTTGGGCGTGCTTTGGTTGACATGAAGCGTCTGGTAAATGCCGGACGCGTCCGTGCCCGAAGCGTTGCTTAGCTTGACGCCTCGGCTACCGCCCCGCCCGCCGGCGGCTTCGATCGTATAGCCCTTGCCGAACGAACCCCAGCCTTCGATCGCGGTTCCGGCCACGTTCTGAAGCGTGCCGTTAGCCAGCAGTTCCGTGCCCGTCGTCGCGGGATCGCGTTTCCCCATGACCGCCCCTCCGGCGATGTGATCCGGCAACTCCTCCAGCGAGAAATTATCGAACCAGACGGTGCCGCTCCGACCGTTAAACAACGCATAGATAGCAACCGATTTGACCGGCTTGGCCGGAGCGATGTACAGCTGCTGCGGCTCCCAATCATGCGTTCCGCCTTCGAACGCCGCGTATAATCCCCACTCTTGGGTGTCATCGGCATACGTTACGTCCGCATAGATCGAATAGGAGGATCCCGGCGAGCCGCTTACGGAATCCGCTTTGCTCCAGCCCCTGACGAGCAAAGGCTTGACGGTAGTCCGGTTAAGAGTAGCCGTCCGATAAATGCCGTATTCCGAGCTCGTCCCGGAACTGCTGACTTTAACCGCCGAGCTGCCTCCCCTGCCTTCGCCGGCGGCAATCGCGTAACCGCTCTTCCACGAACCCCAACCGGCGATCTCTCCGCCGACCGGCGATTCGAACGCGCCGCCCGGAAGCAGATCGGCTGGCAGCTCCTCGACGGACAAGTCGTCGAACCAGACCTTGCCGGTCTTGTTGCGGAACAAAGCATATACGGTGACGGCTTTGACCGGCTTCTCCGGATCGATATAAAAGGCAGCCTGCTCCCAATCGTGGGTCCCGGTCTGGAACGCTTTGGCCTCGCCGTACAGATGTGTATTGTCGGCGTACGTCAGGTCCACCCACAAGGAATAGTCGGAGGATAAGTTGCCGCTTGCGGTTTGGGCTTTGCTCCATCCGCTCACCTTAAGCGGCTTCGTCTCCGTCCGATTAAGCTCGATATACTGATAAGCGCCGCATTCGCCGGCCGTTGCCAGCTCGCATGTCAACGAGCGGGTCCCGGAACGGGCGTCAGAGCTATCGACCGAATAACCGGCATACCAGCCCAGCCATCCGGAAGCTCCCCCTCCGCTCAAGGACTCGGCGCCGCCGTTTGCCAATAATTGTGTCGAATAATGAGGATAATCCGGTTCCGAATAATAGGCCTCGGTCGATGAATAAGGAAATGCCATTAATCCAAACACGAGAAGCGCGCAAAGCAACGTCGATACCAAACCTCGCATACGATCGTTCACGTTTTTTCCTCCTCAATAGTTCATGATCAAACTTTCCTTGGCCCGCACAACGACATCCTCGGCCAATATCGCCCTGCCGCCATCAACGCGGCACTCCATCCCTCCTTCATTGAATCGTACCGTCGCTTCGGCGACTGCCTCCAGTCGCTTGCTTCGAATCGACTTCAAACGCAGCTCGCCGCCCAACACCTGCAGCGCAACCCTTCCCGGCACCATCTCTACCGTGCCCCAAGCGTTTCCGGCAGCCCAGAAGGAGCGGAAGAGCTCTCTCTCCTTCGTTGCGGGCGAGAAAGCGATTTCCCCATCGCTCATGTCGAACTGAAAACCGCTCATGGCCAGCAGCAGCGCATAAGAAGACATCGCGCGGGCGTAGTGGCTGCCGCATTCGAATTCATTCCATGGATTGCGCCTCACGCCGTCGTAACGTTCCCTCACCGCTCGGACGACAGACAACCCTTCATCGACCAAACCTTCGTAGATCATGTGGCTTGCCGCCTGGTATTCGAAGCCCGTCATGCACTCATCCGCGTAAGGAACCGGCACGAGCGGCTGCCCGCCTCTCGGCCACGTGCACACCAGCACGCCCCGCTCGTCGTTGAGCGCGTATACCCGGTTCGAATTGGCATGCTCCCTCATCGACGCGAAATTATAGCGATAAATACTGGCCAGCGCGCTTCGAACCTGCGAGCGCTCGAATATGTCCCCCAGTCCGGCCACCCGCGCGTGCCACTGGCCGATTACTTGGTCAATATGGCAGCCTTGACCGATTTGATATTTGATCTCTCCAAGCTCCGGGTCGACCGGATAGGCGGGATCCGACAGATCCAGCAGCTGATGGTAATATTCGCCGTTGAACGCGTTGGCGTCGATCCAGCTTTTTCCCTGCCGGTACATGGTTTCGTACTGATCGGCATCCCCGTCGCCGAGCGCCCGCCCCATGCGGGCCGCGGCCAGCAGCGCCGCCTGGTAATAACCGTTAAGATACGAATTGGGGCCGTATAGCTCGACGTCCAGCGTATGATGCTGGGCGCCTTCCAGAATACCGTCCCGATTGCGATCCCAGCCGTGCTCGTTATCCGAAGCCCAGGCGAACGCGAGCGCCTTCTTGACGGCTGGCCACAGCTTCCTCAGCCAAGTCGTATCGCCGGACAGCCTCCATTCACGATACGTCCGTACGATAGCTCCCATCTGACCGTCGACCGCCGCGTGGTAATCGGACTTCTCCCGTCCAAGGGGCAGCATCGTCCGGAAAGCCATCTTCCCATTGGGATACTGGTTATAGGCATAATCGAGCGATCGCATGGAACGCGCCAGCGCGGGGAACAGGAAGGCCGTAGCCTGCTCGTAATTCCATACATGCGTGCACGAGCCTTCGCATGAGCCTTCGTCCGTGTGGCAACCTTCGAAACCGTACAAAGAACCGTCCGTTAGCCGCATGACCGTAGGAGACTTAAGCGTCGACAGATTGGCGGATACCGCCTCGATCACCGCTTCCGGCAAGGTCGATTGAAACAGCGCCTCCTTGAACGCCATCGTTTCCCCGAGCAGGCGGTCGTAGTTGGCGTGCGCGTAGGCGGCCGCGGCCCTCGCCCCTTCGAATACGGTAGCGTAATAATTTTTCCATTTGCCTTCCAACGAGCTGCCCTCGGGCAATGGATTCCAGTCGTTGACCGCCCATGGAAAGTGCCAAGCCAGAACGAATCGAAATGTCGCCCGCTCGCCCGGCCGAAGCGTCTGGTGACCGACCACGCTGCAAGTATCGAAGTTTTGTTCCACGACCCGGTAGACGTCAAGATCCCGAGGTTCCGCATATTCGCGTTCGGGCAAGCGGCCCGGCCGCAAAAATTCCTTCCAGAATACCGTGACGTTGTCGAACCATTCGCCGCGGTACCAGTAGGTCTGCAGGCTGGCGTCGGGAGCGTCTGTCGACAGCGTGATTTCCCCGTATTCCGGATCCGCCGGGGGGATGGCCGCCGTGGACAGCGTGACGCCCTTTATGGCATCGTCCCGAAACGAGATGTTGACCGATCCTTTTGAAAACGGGTTGGAAACGCAGCCCGCCAGCGAAACGTCCAGTTCATCCTTCGACCGGTTCTCCACCTCGTAGACGAATATCGCGACGGGGAGCGACGAGTCCCGCTCGTTCATCGGGATAAACGGATTAAACGCGGTCAGCTTGACGGCAAGCGGGGAATCATCTTCCTCGAAACCGAGCTCGGCGATCGGGAACTCGCCCCGAAACGTTGAGTCGCGAAAGTGGGGAAAGCCGGCCATCTGTCCGCGTCGCGGACCGAAGCCGTAGCCCTCGAATCGCCCCCTGCCTTCTCCCGAATACGGCGGTTGCTTGTCTCCCTGGACGACCTTGGCCAGCACGGTGCGCCCCTCCCGCTCCGCCTTGACCGCGAAAAACGAAAAACCGTTAAGACTGAATTTGGCCGGACGGTTGCGAATTTGCCAGTCGATCAGTCCGCCGTTGCCCGACAAACCGATGCTTCCCGTGCCGATTCCGCCGAGAGGAAATGAAATTTCCCCCGTATTCGCGCCCGTATATACAAAACCTTGCTTCAACTTTCCCCGCCTCCTTGGTCAGCCTTTTAGCGATCCGGCTGTCATGCCGGCGATAATATACTTTTGCAGGATCAAATAGAACAGGAGCAGCGGCGCGATGGATAGGAACAACATTGGAAACAGACTGGTCCAATCGACCGAAAATTGTCCGATATTTCTGAAAACTTCCAGAAGCAACACGCCTTTATCCCTCGATTGAAGGAACAGGAGCGGCGTAATAAAGTCGTTCCAAGTCGCCAGCACGTTTAGAATCGTCACCGTCGCGACGACCGGCGTCAGCAGCGGCAGCGTGATGGACGCAAAGGTTCGAAACACCGAGCACCCGTCTATTTTGGCGGCCTCCTCGAGCTCGAGCGGCACCGTCGATTCGATAAAGCCCTTCAGCAAGAAAATAGAGAAAGGCAGGCCATATGCGATCTCGATCAGAATGACGCCCGTGAGGGTGTTCATGAGCCCCATCTCGGATATGAGCTTGAACAGCGATAGAATGCCCATCTGGTAAGGCACCATCATCCCCGCGAGAAAGATGCCGAAAATAACGCGGGAATAAACGCGGCGCCTGCGCGCGAGCGTATAGGCCGCCATGGAAGCGAACAAGACGATGCCTGTCACGGCGCCTGCGCTAATGATCAGATTGTTCGAAAGCGCCCTGCCGAATTGCATCGTTTGAAGCGCGTTCGCATAGTTCGTCCATAACCAGCTTTGCGGCAGTCCTAGCGGATGAAGCAAAGCTTGCTCGGGCGTCTTAAACGTCGTGACGAACAAATAGTAGACGGGAATAATAAAGACGGCAGCCGCGATCCACATCGCCGCTTCTCCAAGCCGGAGGCCGAACCGCCGTTTCAAGCTGCTTTCGCGTATCCGTTTCATCTAGCGCTCCCCCCAAAGTCTGACCAGCCTGAGCTGCAAATACGTAATGAGGCCGACAATGCCGACAAACAATATGCCGAAGGCGGAACCGAAAGCGTAGAAGCCTTCCCCGAGCCCCTTCTTGACCATTAACGAAACGATGGTTTCCGTGGCGTGGCCGGGCCCGCCGGACGTCAGCGAATAAATAATATCGAATACTTTGAGTCCGCTGATCATGACCGTGACCGTGCAAAACGTGATCGCGGGAGCCAGCAGCGGCAGCGTGATGCTCCGAAACGACTGCAGCGGACCGGCTCCGTCGAGTTGGGCGGCTTCGTAATATTCGGGATTGATGCTTTGCAGATTGGCCAGATAGATGACCATGTTGTAGCCCGCCCACTGCCACACTTGGGTAAAGATTACCGCGTAAAGGGCAATATTCGCATCTCCGAGAAAGTTGATTTTGCCGATGCCGATCGCCGCAAGTCCTTGGTTAATGAGCCCGAAATCCGACGTGGAATACAGGTAGCTCCATAGGAACCCGATAATCAGCGGACTAAATACAGCGGGAAGGAAAAAGACCGAACGCAGCAGCGCGCGCGTCTTGAATCCCCTGTTAAGCGCCACGGCCAGCGGGATGGCGAGCGCGTTGATCAATAGCGTCGAAATGAGCGCGTAGACGAGCGTGTTTCGAATGCCGGTCATGTAGATCTCTTCGCGGAATATCGCCTTGTAATTTTTCCAGCCGACAAATTCCACATCGCGAGGGTTAATGTCGGACCAATTCGTAAAGCTGTAGACGAACGTGCTAAGCGCGGGATAAATGAAGAACAGACCGTAGATGGCGAGCGCCGGCAACAGGAGCAGCGCGTAAGTCGGCTCCAGGCGGCCGTTCATTTTCCATTTTGTCAAACCCATCCGGTTCGCCTCCTTTCTTGATCCATTCTAGGGGGTAATAAAAAGGGAGGCGCACCGTCGTTTGACGCCGCCTCCCCGTGTTTTATTTGTTTCTAAGCGATTCGGCTTTTTTGTCGGCCGATTCCAACGCCTGTTCCGGCGTTGCATGCCCTCCGACGACGGCCTGAATCATTTTGCCGAGCTCGTCGATGATGGGATTGCGCAGCGTTCCCCAGCCGTTAGGAGGGAAATACACGTTGCCCTGCTCGAATGCGGCTTGAGCATCCGCGTATTCTTCCGGCATCTCGAACACGACGCCTTTCAAGTAGGAGGAACCGCCTTTATTATCTTCCCAGTATGCCTGCTGCCCTTCCGGAGTCGACAGCAGCTCCAGCACTTCGAACGCGGCTTCTTTGACCTTTGACTTGGCATTGATGCCGAACGCGACTCCCGGTCCGCCGACCATCCAGCCCGCTCCGCCTTTCGTCCCCAAATTCGGGAACATGCCGATGTTCATGTCGGGGTTCTTCTGATTGAACGTGTCCATGTACCAAGGACCGGATTGGAACATCGCCGCTTTGCCGCTCGTAAACTCGTCAATCGCCTGTTCTTCTTCCAAGCCGAGCATGTCCTTGGTAAAGATGCCTCGTTCCAGATACTGCGTCCACGTCTGAAGAGCCGGCAGCAACGCTTCCTTCATCGTCGCTTCGCCCTTTCGGAAAGCCTCGTCGAAGTCCTTGCCCTCCGCCGTGCCGATGTGGTCGTTCAGCGCCAATGCGATGAAGGACTGCATCGCGACGTTTGCGTTTTTGAGCCCGATGGCTTGCGGTTTGATGCCGTTGTCGAGGAATGTCTGGGCGACGGCAAAATATTCGTCCAGCGTCGTCGGAACCGTCAAACCGTATTGAGCAAATAAATCTTTGTTGTAATACACGCCATTGAACCAGCTCGCTTGCGGAAGTCCGTATAGTTTGCCTTCGAAGGTGACGTAGGAAGTACCCGAATCGTGGTACTTGCCAGCGAACCGACCCGTTAAATCTTCGAAGTAGCCCAGCTTTACCGTCGTGTCGTCGATTAATCCGCCTACGATATCAGGCCCTTCGCCCGCGGCCAATTGCGTCTTGATGATCGTGTCATATTGCGTCGCATCAATGAACTGATACTCCAGGTCCACGTTAGGCAGTTTCTCTTCGATCAAGGCCAGCAAAGACGCCATGCTTTCTTCTTTGTTCCAATAAGAGAGACGAACTTTGGTTTTGGCGCCCGTTTCATTCGGCTCCTTGGACGAACCCGTTCCGGCCTCTTGGACTTTCTGACCCGCATCCGGCGAAGCAGGCTGATTATTTGACCCGCATCCGGCCAAGACCATTGTGGCTGCCAGCAGCATGGATACGACGGTAAACATCATTTTTTTCACGTACGGCACACATCCCTTTTATGTTCGAATTGGAAGTTGCGATCCCGGGCATCGCTGTTTCTTTCTGCAACTTAAGTATAGGACAGGGACAATAAGGCCGGATATATAAGCTTTTATCGATATCTATCAGAAAATCGCTAAAGTGAGGCGTCAGCGTTGAGCGGCATGCGGACCGTGACGGTCGTGCCCTTGTCGACTTCGCTTGCCAGGGATACCCCGTAAGGCTCGCCGAAGGAAAGGCGAATCCGTTCCCGGACGTTCCGAAGGCCGTAACCAGGCGAATGTTCGGACAGCAATCGCATAAGCTCGTCCTCTTCGATCCCCACGCCCGTGTCGCGTATCTCGAACACCAAATCTTCTCCGTCCTTGTAGCCCTTGAGCGTAAGGAGCCGCTCTCCTTCAAGCTTCTCCTTCAGACCGTGGTCGATCGCGTTCTCGACGAGAGGCTGCAGAATCATCCGAATCATCGCATGCCGGAAGATGGCCTCGTCCAACTCGTACACGACTTCGAAAGCGTGCCCGGACATGATTTGTTGGATTTCGACGTACGTTTGAACCATTGTGATCTCGTCCCGAACGGAAATCTGTTCCCTGCCTTTGTTGAGCGCCGTCCTGTAAAATTTGGCAAGCAGCGTGACGGTTCGACTCACTTCGAACGCGCCTTTTCCGATCGCCTGCGAATTGATCAGCGACAACGAGTTGTACAGAAAGTGTGGCTTGATCTGCTCTTGCAGCGCGGCCAGTTCGGCTTCCTTGCGGGCGATGCGGTTTACGTACGCCTCCTCGATCAACACGTTGATCTGCCTCAGCATATGGCCGAACCGATTCGTCAACTGTCCGATCTCATCCTTGGACGCCGCGGAAACCATGATGTCCAGCTCGCCTTCCTCCACCCGCTTCATTCTCTCGTTCAGCTTCATGAGTCCATGCAGGAGCGTGCGGGAGAAGAGCAGCACAATGACGAACAACACGGCAACGCAGATGACGATCATTACGAAGGTCGCTTTAAGAATATCTTCCGTTCGCTCTCCGATATGGCTTGTGCTGGCATAATAGAACATGGACCAGCCCGAATCGGAGATGCCCCTGCGATAGCTCAAATAATCACCACCGGTCGCCGATTCTCCTTCGTCCTGTTTAAATGTCGAGAATATGGAATCTCCGGTATGGCTCTCTATCGCGATGCGGTCGTCTCCGCCCACTTTCCATATCACTTCGTTTATCAAACGATCGAAATCGAATTCGATGTACAGGATGCCTTGGCGAATGCTTTGCCCCGGTTCGTAAATGTTGCGCGTGGCAAATAGCTTCTCGCCGTCGCTCCACCAGCGGGTTGCCGTATCAAAGACGGTCTCTTTGTACCACTTTGCCTCCTGGACAAGAGAAGCCGGCTGAATAAAGTTGCCGAATGGAGACTGGCGGTTCTCCGAATAAATGACGATTTCCTTCATTTCGGACATAAAAAAAAGATAGTTCCAGAAGATAGGCTCCACGTCCTCGTTCATTTCCACGGCAAATTGATAGACGTCGATCTCGCGGTTCGTAACGGCGTTTATGACTTTAGGGTTAAAGACGATGGATTTGATGGGGTATTCCTGCCGCTCGAACCGGTAGCCAAGCTCGGAGGAAAGCTGATTGGCCGCCGTCACCGCCGACGTGTTCAGTTGGCGCTTTAAATCTTCGTTAGCGCTCCCGTACGAATAAACGCCGAGAACGCTAAGCGGCAGAATGATGACGATGCAATAGGACAAAATCAGCTTCTGGCGGAGAGGCATGTCGCGAAACGCGCGAAGCAGCCCTCTCATGACCGGTCGCCTTGTTCCCGATACTGCACGGGCGTGCAGCCGAACTGCATTCGAAACAACATGGAGAAGTAAGAGGGATTGGGGTAACCGACCGCTTGGCCAATCTCGGCGATTTTCGTATGGGTCGTCGCGAGCAGTCTCTTCGCGTTCTCCATCCGTACCGCAATGATGTATTTGCCCAGGTTTTGGCCCGTATGGTTTTTAAACAGATGGCCGAGATAGCTGGCGGAAAGAAAAACTTCCGAGGCCAAATAATCCACGCTAAGTCCGGAATCTCCATAGCGGGATTGGATAAGCGCCTGGACGTCACGGACCACCTTGCGCGTGTTCTCGTCGGATCCGCTCCCTGTTGGAAGTTCGCTTCCCCTTTGCACACCCTCATCGGATGACGAGCGGTCATCGAAGCCCGAGGCCTGAAGCTCCCGGTGCTTCCGGCATTTCTCGATCGCCTTGTCCATGACGGCAGCGAATTCTTCTCGATCAAGCGGTTTCAGCAAATAATGGATGGCTCCGAGGTCGATGGCTTCCTTGGCGTATTCGAACTCGCCGAAGGCGCTGTATATAATGAGCTGAACAGACGGATTAAGCAGTTTGGCGTGACGCGCCAGATCGAGGCCGTTCATGCGGGGCATCTTAATATCGGTAAACAGGATGTCAAAGCTGTCGGAACGAAGCAATTCCAACGCTTCCTCGCCGTTCGAAGCGGTCGATACCTGCAGAGGCAAGCGTAAATTCTCGATAATGGTGCGTATCGTCCCCGTCTCGATTACTTGATCGTCTACAAGCAGAATAGCATACGTGGATTCCAAAACTTCGCCACCTTCCTCCCAAGATGCTCAACATTATAGCAGGAGGAAGAAGGGATGGGAAGACAAGCCTTGCGGCATCCGCACAACTGACTGACAAGCGCGAACGCCAAAAAGACGAAACCGCATGGGGCTGCGTTTCGTCTTTTATGGTTTATTTCATGACCTTCCTTGCCCACTTGAGCTTCCCCTTGTAGGGGGGGAACAGGAGGCCCGGCTCAAAACGCGTCGTGCGCTTGAGCAGGCTCTTCCGATGAGAGAACAGCTCGAAGCTGTGCTTGCCATGGTACGCGCCGATGCCGGAGGAGCCGACTCCCCCGAAAGGAAGATGGTGGTTGACGATATGCGACAAGGTGTCATTGACGCAGCCGCCTCCGAAGGAGAGCCTGCCCATCACTTCCTGCTCCGCCGCTGCATCCTCCGTGAACAGATACAGCGCAAGCGGCTTGCTGCGACCGCGAACGAAGTTGATTGCCTCTTCCAGGCGAGCAAAAGTCAGCATGGGAAGAATCGGACCGAACAATTCGTCCTCCATCGCCGCGACGCCTTTCCCGTCCTCGGAAGCCTGGCCCGCGTCAATCAGCGTCGGAGCCAGGTACAAGTCGCTCCGGTTTCGCTGGCCTCCCCATACAACGCGTTTCCCGTCGGCTTCTATGATCGCCGCAAGCCTGTCGTATTGCCGCTCGCTTACGATTCGCCCATAATCCTCGCTTGTTGCGGGATCGTCGCCGTAGAACTGCCGCACGGAGTTCCGGAGCAGCTCCGACAGCCGCTCCCTTACCGACTCGTGCACGAGCAGATAATCCGGCGCGATACAGGTCTGCCCCGCATTGATCAGCTTGCCCCAGACGATTCGTTTCGCCGCAAGCTCCAGATTGGCCGTCGCATCGATAATGGCCGGACTTTTGCCGCCCAGTTCGAGCGCAATCGGCGTCAAATGGCGGGACGCGGCTTCCATCACGATGCGCCCCACCCCCGTGCTGCCGGTAAAAAAGATATAGTCGAAAGGCGCATGGATGAGCGCCGAAGTCACCTCTTTGTCTCCCTCCACGACTCTTACGTAGGCGGGATCGAAGGTGTCCGCGATCAGCTCCCGAATCGCGGCCGACACATGCGGAGTTACCTCGGACGGCTTGACGACCGCGCAGTTGCCCGCGGCGATCGCGCCGACTAGCGGCTCCAGCACAAGCTGGACGGGGTAATTGAACGGTCCGATGATAAGAACGGTCCCGTAAGGCTCATAGACCAGCCTGCTGCGGCTGCCGAACAACGTCAGCGGCGTCTTAACCCTGCGCGGTTTCATCCACCTCCGTATATGCTTAATCATATACGTAATACTGCCCAGCACGAGACCGATCTCCGTTGCAAAAGCTTCAGCTTCGCTCTTGCGCAGATCCTTGTACAGCGCGCCAAACAATGCCGCTTCATGCTTCGCGATCGCTTCCTTTAGCTTGCGCAGCTGCCCGATGCGAAACGCGGCATCCGCTGTCGCTCCGCGTTCGAACCAGCGGCGGTGTTCCGCCAAGATCGCCTCTGCGTCCAGCCCGCTCTCCCCCGTACCGCTGGCGTTATGTTCGTGCGGCATAGCTGTTCCTCCGTTCTGCCAAGTCTGCAGCTTGCACAGTCCTGCTTTTTTATTTTAGTTTAACACTACAAGCTTTCTAACCGCTACTTGCCGATATCTAACCCCAAACTTCCGTCTCCCTTTTCGGTACGATGCAAAAAACGCCCATCCCCCAGGGATAGGCGCTTGCTTTTGTTATCACCGCGATGCTTGAGATCATCGCTTCGGCAGCAGCTTCACGTATTCATCGGACAGCTTCATCAAACTAAGGATATAGTCGTAATCTTGACGATACTGGCTGAAGTCCGCGACGGGCTCCATCGTTTCGATATCGTAAGCTTTGCCGTCGTCGAAACCTTCGCCCGGGACAAACAAAATATCATCGTTGAAAAATGATCCTGTCGGCAAATAATAACGCATGCCGATGACATTCCGAGTCGTGTTGATCAAGTCTTTGCCGAAGACGGTTGCGCCCTTCTCCTTTAGATCGAGACCAAGCAGATTCGCGATCGTCGGCATAATATCTACTTGGCCGCCGACTTGAGCGGAGGTCTCGCCTTGCACGCCAGGGACATGGACGAGGAAAGGAACGTTGAAGCGGCCGATGCGGTCATCGTATTGGATGCCGAGCTCTTCTTCGACGAATTCGACAGGCGTCTCTTTGGCTTGCAGGCCGAAGTGATCGCCATAGATGACAAGCATGGTGTCGTCCCACATACCGCTTTGCTTCAGATTCTCAATCAGCAGACCTAACGCATAATCCGTATAGTTTGTCGCTTCGATATAATAGCCCAGTTGTTTCTTTTCAAGGGATGCCGGAATTTCGATATGCTTGAATTTTTCCGGTACCCAAAACGGATGATGGCTCGATGTCGTTATGAATTGGGCGTAGAACGGCTGGCCTTCCTCATAATGCTGCTTAAGCACGTCGAATCCGACCCGATACATTTCTTCGTCCGAGGCGCCGAGCGCATTGAACTGATCATTTTTGAAATCGGGTTTATCATAGTATTTCGTAAAACCCAGCGCGGGATACATTTGATTGCGATCCCAGAACGTGACATCGTTAACGTGGAATGTGTTGCTCACATAACCTTCGGACGCAAGCAGTCTGGGCAATGCCGGTACGGCGCGGTCGCCGTAGCCCTTGGACATGGGTTCCGTGCCTGTCGGATAGATGCCCGTGTTGACGTTCCATTCCGCATCGGAAGTATTACCTTGACCGATCTGTTGGAATACGTTGGTGAAATAGAAGCTTTCCTCATCGGAGATCAAGTCGTTTAGAACCGGCGTAACCTCCTGGCCGTTTACGGTCAAGCCAACCATTATATCCTGGAACGATTCCAGCTGGATGACGATGACGTTTTTCCCTTTGGCCGCGCCGAACAGCTTCGGCGTGCCTGCTTCTGTCGCTTCTCCGCCAAAATGTCCGCCCACAAGCTCGGCGAGCGCTTCCGCTGTTTTTTTGGGATCGCCATCCTTAATCGCCTGGTTCTCCTTGCGCTCGTTAATGGCTGTAGCTACTTGATAATTCAGAACGCCAAGGCGCTGCGCCTGCACCAGCTCGTTGGAGATGTGCAGGTCAGAGCGGATGTACAAGACCGACGCGCCTAACGCCACGACAAGCGCAATGCCGACATAAAGCGGCTTGCCCGCTCCGCTGTTTCCGTGTTTGGATGTCTTGCCGCGCATAACGATCAGCGATAATGCAATCAGGACCACAAGATCGAGGAACAGCAAGTAAAACTTAGGGTTGATCGCAGACTTAACGCTTTCTCCAACCTGACCTACCTGATCAAGGCCGCTCAGTGCCGTATACGTCGGAATACTTCCAAAAAAGGAGAAATATACGGTGCAAGCGAACAATACGAACGCGAGCAGTCCATTTACGGCCCCGAATACGAGCGGCTTCCAGCGGCTTGTTGTGAGAAGCTCCGCGATGCATAAAATGACAAGAACGGCAGCCGCGTCTGCAAGCAGGCGATCGATCTGCACCGTTCCGAAGTTAAATTGACGGAATAAGGCCATCTTCAACATAATAAGAACAAAGGTCGCCCAGAACGGCGAACGACGATATATATTCAGTATGGCATTCATGTTTCACTCACGCTCCTTGCTTTGATACCTTTTAAAATAAAGAAAAACCGTCGAAAAGACGGTTCCTCGCATAAATGTTAATTTCATATTAACGTAATTCGGCACAGAAATAAATAGGGAACTCCCGCCAAATCCGTATCATTGCGTTTCACTTTGCTCCGAATCCCCATGCCAAAGCTTGCGGAACGAATCGCTGGACTCAAGCAGCGCTTCGGCGGTGCCCTCCGCTTCGATTTTGCCGTCCTGAAGGACGATTATGTGATCGGCTCTTGCAAGAGCCGCCTTCCTGTGGGAGATGACAAGGCAGGTGGCATCCCCCCGCTCGCCGAACAGCCGATCCCATAGTTTCTCCTCCGTCTCGACGTCCAGCGCGCTGGACAAATCGTCGAAGACGAACAGCTCCGACTCCCGTACCAGCATTCGCGCCGCGGCCGTACGCTGCGCCTGTCCGCCGGACAACTTAACGCCGCGCGGGCCGATCGTCGTCTCTAGCCCATCGGGAAACTTCGCCAAATCGTCCTCCATAACGGCCGTGCGCAAGGCGCGATCCAGCTTGACTTCATCGTCGGGCTGGCCGAGAAGAATATTCTCGCGCAGCGAATCGCTGTACAGCCTTGGTACCTGTGCGGTATAGGCGCTTCTCGGCGGGATAAAGAAGTCTCCGAGCTCCCCCTTTACCATCCGTCCGTTCCATCGCACGATGCCGCCATCCTTGGGCAGCAGCCCCAGCAGGACGCGGGCAAGCGTTGTTTTGCCGGAGCCGATCGGGCCTGTCACGACCGTAAAGGAGCCTCTGGGCAGCCGCAGCATAATATCCTCGATTCCTCTCCCCGTCTCCGGATAGCGGTAAGTCAAGCCCGTCGCTTCCAGCAGCTCAAGCCGCTCGAACGAAGATACGCCGGCGCTTCCTCCAAGCGCGGACCCGACAACCGAAGATGAAGACTCGCCTCCTGGGCTAACCGCATGATCGATGACCGCGCCTTTTCTCTCCAAGCCAAGCGCCCGATGCACCGTCAGAACGGAGGCCGGAGCGCCCTGCAGCATAAAGGTTAGTCGTCTCAGCGCCACGCCCATCTGCTTGAAGTACGTGAGAAACTTGCCGAAGTTGGAGATGAACTGGGTAACGAACGTTAAATAATAGACGAACAGCGCAAAATCGCCGACCGTGAATTCCCCGCCCCTCATCTTCTGTCCAGCCAGCAACAGAATCAATCCGGTGCCAATGTTAACGGTATTGGAGAAGATGGAGTCCAATATTTCGGTCATCAGCTTGTCCTTCAGCATGGTGCGCCTGCGATTCTCTCCAAGTCCCCGGAAGCGGTCGACGACGCGTCCCTCCGCGCCGGCCACTTGTATGGCCTGCACGTTGCCGAACATCTCGCTAATCGCCCCGGTAACCTTGGACGTCGCTTCCCGGCTCGCCTCTCTGTACTTTTGCAGTCTGGCCGTCGCCAGCTGCGCCGCGATGACTACGAGCACAAGGGGCAGGAATACGAGCAGGGTCATGCCCGCATCGATCCCGATCAGAATATAGCAGGATACCGCGGCGAAGCACGTCATCCCGAAGACGTCTACCGACCAGCTGACGGCCTCTTCCGTCTGATCCACATCATCGCGGAAGTAGCTGATTCCTTCGCCGGGCGAGCAAGGAATCGCCTTGGCGCCGGGCTCCTTGAGCACATGCTCCAGCAGATTCCGCCTAATGAGCATGCCGATTCGGAAGCGGAATTGCACATCCGTAATAAAGCCGAACCAGATAAACACGCTGCGGGCAAGAGCAGCGGCAATAAGCAGCATAACAATCAAACCGACGCCAAACTCCGCAGGCTGATCGGGTACAAGCGAATCAAAAAACGCTTTGGTCAGGAGGCCGGGAAAAATCGGCATCAAATAAATAATCGTCCAAAGAACAGCGTTGGCGATGTACCAGCTCTTGCGATAGCCGATCAAACGCATCATATAGGTGAATGTGCTCAAGCCGTCACCTCCTCCAATCCAATGGCAAGCATGCGGCTAAACCGCGATGTAGGATCGCCAGCCAGCTTTTCGCGAACTCCGCTCTCCGCCAGCACGCCTCCATCCATAATGGCAATTCGATCCGCTCGCTGAATCGTGGACAGCCTGTGGGCAATAATGATGCATGTCCGCCCTTGAAGAAGCCTGTCCACAGCCTTCTCCAGCCGCTGCTCCGTGAGCGGATCCAGGCGGGATGACGCCTCATCCAAAATGACAAGGCCCGGGTTCTGCAGAAAGACGCGCGCGAACGCGAGCAGTTGCCCCTCTCCTGCCGACATGCTTCCGCCGCCGGAATCGAGCGTTGTATCCAGACCATCCTTAAGCGAGCGCAGCCAATCGCCGAGCCCAAGCTCTTCTAATACGGCGCAAATCGCCTCGTCTGTAATAGAAGGATCGTAAAAGGTCAGATTATCGCGGACCGTGCCTTGAATGATCTCGATATTTTGGGTGACGATCGCGACCGTGTTCCGGAGCTCGGATAACTTCATATCCCGAATATCGGTTCCGTTAAGGCGGATTGCCCCTTTCTGAGGATCGTAGAAGCGCAGCAGCAATCTCGCGATCGTCGTCTTTCCGCTGCCCGTACGCCCTAGCAATCCCAACACCTCTCCAGGTTTCAAATCCAGATTGAGACCCTTGATGGTCGGGGACTCTCCGTAGCTGAACGACATCCCGTTAAACGATACCGCAACCGGACCGTCCGCAAGCTTGACGCCGGGACCGTCCTTAATGCCGGACTCCATCGCCATCAACTCGCGAATGCGATGCATGCTGGCGTCCGCCTTCTGCAGGTCCTCAATCTGGGTCCGGATCTTTTCGATCGGCTTAGCCAGCAGCTCCGTGTAGAAAAAAATCAAATATACGGTGCCGATCGTAATGGCTCCCGTCTTCCACAGATATGCGCTGATGACGAACGCCATAACGTTGCCGAGCGCAAATACGATGATCGTCGTGATCCACATCGACGCGAAGCCGAGGAACGCCTTCTGTCTAAGCGGCAGCATGCGGCGGATCAGCCCGTAAAATCGGCCCATGACGTAGCCGGAAGCGCCGTTCGCCCGCGTATCCTCCGTCCCCTCCAGATGCTCACCGGTAAAGCCGTAATACTCCGCGTTAATGCTCCTCCAGTCGCGCCACACCGGCGCGGCATATTTGCGGATATGCTGCACGATAAACACCGCGAACACGACGAAGAGCAGCATGCCGGCGCCAATCCAGACGTTCTCGAGAAACAGCAGGACGATGATGCCGATCATAAGGAGCAAATTGCCGCCCAGATGAATTATGAAGCTGGAGAAAAAATTGGCCAAAGCGTTGACGTCGCCATCCACACGCTCGATAAGCGAGCCCGACGTATTGGACTTATGAAAGTCCATATCCAGTCGCAAACAATGCTCCGCCAGATCGCCGCGAAGCTTGTTCGTTGTTTTCCATGCGAGATTTTCGCCGACATATGTCGATATGATCGCGATGATTTGCTGCATGATAGAGAAACCGATAAACAGCAGGGCAGCGTACATCAGCTTCTCCAGAGGCTCGTCCGAGCCAGCTGTGTCAATGAAATAACGAATGACTTGCGGACTGGCAAGCTGCAGACCGATCAAGCCGAACAGCAGCAGCGTCAGAGCGATCAGCGAGCCTCGGTGCGGGAACAAATATTGTCCCAATAACTCGGCATACACCTTTATCCCGCCGGATTTTGTTGTTTTATTCATCCTACTCACTTCCCGCTTTCCCCCATTTGACAAACGTACGTTCCCTCATTCTATCATAAACTCTATGTTTTAGGTTGTATCTCACAAGATGATTTGATATTTTTGAAATACTATAGTAAGGCGAGGAGACGAAATAACGATGGGTATCAAATTGGTTTCATGGAATGTAAACGGGCTTCGCGCTTGCGTCGGCAAAGGCTTCTTGGACTACTTCAAGGAGATGGACGCGGACATCTTCTGCCTCCAGGAGACGAAGCTGCAGGAAGGTCAGATCGAGCTGCCGCTGGGAGACGAATACTACCAATTCTGGAATTACGCGCAAAAGAAAGGGTACTCCGGCACCGCCATCTTTACGCGATATAAGCCTCTCTCCGTCCGTTACGGCATGGAGACCGACGAAGAGCCGGAAGGCCGCATCATTACGTTGGAATTCGAACAGTTCTATATGGTTACCGTCTATACGCCGAATGCGAAACGCGACCTCTCCAGACTGGAGTACCGGGTGGAATGGGAGGAGCGATTTAAATGTTATTTGAACGGACTGGACAAGCTGAAGCCTGTCGTCGTATGCGGGGATTTAAATGTCGCGCATGCGGAGATCGATATCAAAAACGCGAAATCCAACCACGGCAATTCCGGTTTTACCGCGGAAGAACGCGGATGCATGACGAGCCTGCTGGATTCCGGCTTCGCCGATACGTTCCGCCGGCTCTATCCGGATCGCTCCGACGTGTACACTTGGTGGTCCTTTATGCCGAAGGTGCGCGAACGTAATGTCGGCTGGCGGATCGACTACTTCCTCGTGTCGGAGCGGCTGGTCCCGCTCGTCAAGGACGCCGGCATCGACGCCCATATTATGGGCAGCGACCACTGCCCCGTAACGCTGGAGATGGAGGAGTTGGAGCGCTGAGCTAATGAGTAGCAGCCATAGCTTGGGGCAGATGTCCGCTGCGCGCCAATCGGGAGCAACAACGCTAACTTGTCAGTTTCTCTGCCATGTCCGCCCATAGAGGCCATGCTTCCAAATAAGCAGGCAAATCTTGCGGATGGTGCATAAGACAGATCGCGATTCTGCAATAGAGCTGGAACGCCGTCTCGAGAATCACTTCCCCTGGTTCGACCGTCCGTATGTTCAACTCGTTGTAGGCACCCAGCAGCGTCTCGACGTTTAAGTCGTCCGGAGACGAGCAAAACGCGTAAGTTAAATCGTAAAGAATCGGCCCGGCGATCGGCGACGGGTCGATGACGCCTGTCATTTTGTCCTCGTCGAACACGAAATTATGAACGCCGGTGTCGCCGTGCAGCCAGTACTTATCCTCCTCGCCCCAGTCCCGGAGCTTCTCCTTCCATACCCGTTCGACCAGTTCATGGTCCTTCGCAGGCAGGTAGTCACCAATCCGTTCCGACGCGAAGACAAGGCTTCTCCCGTTGAATTCGCGCCATGACTCGCAAGGCGAATCCGGTCTTCCATATCCTTGGAACGTTCGTTCCGGCGTATAATGATTAAGCAGACCTCGCGCCAGCTCGCTCATCCAATCCTTTTTGCCGCCGCGATTGACGTGCGTCGTTCCATGCTGATACTCATACAGCAAATAACGGTGCTCCTGATCCACATGTAGCAGCTTAGGCAACAAGGGAGCCTCTGCGTAACGGTTAAGGAATTGCGCCGTTTCCCGCGTATATTCGGCCTCTTCGAGCTTTAGCACGTACGACGGCGCTCCGTTCCGGGACAGTATATAGACTTGCCCCTCCGTCGTTCCTTTAACTGCCTCGGCAGCCAGCTCCTCCACTCGGCCTACAATTTTCAAGTCTGCCAGCTTCTCCATCATTTCACGCAACGATCCGTCCATCTTCGTCCCCTGCTTTCCATGTCGTCCAACCTTAACCTTCCAATAGATTAAGTATAGCCCATTCTCC
The DNA here is from genome assembly GCF_002165585.1 of Paenibacillus sp. MY03. Taxonomy (NCBI): domain Bacteria; kingdom Bacillati; phylum Bacillota; class Bacilli; order Caryophanales; family Paenibacillaceae; genus Paenibacillus; species Paenibacillus sp. MY03. Next base: position 117,502 of record NZ_MXQD01000028.1, read on the forward strand.
AAGCTGCGCCCGGTAAAGTTTAGCTATAAATTTCCTCTCACCTTGCGGAGACAGCTTAAGGGGATTTACAGTTCTAATAACGATTCATTAACGACTACGGATCAGAAATCAAAAACCATGCGGTCGGAATCATGACGATTCCATGGCATGGAAAGGGGAAGAAGATGAAAGAATACCAATGGCAAAACTGCCCGCCGAACGTTAGACGGCAGGCAGAGCTGATCACCAATTACTTGCATGATTATTTAGGGAGCGCGCTTGTCGGAGTATACATCCACGGCAGCATCGCGCTTGGCAGCTTTTTGCCGGCCAGGAGCGATCTCGATCTGCTGATCGTCGTCGATCGCATGTTGACGGCCAAGGAACGATTCAAGCTGATGATCGCTTTCCTCAGCCTGCATCGTCAGCCTGTGCATGTGGAAGCCAGTATTGTGCGCAAATCGGATATGGATAACTGGACATTCCCGACGCCCTACGAGTTCCACTTCAGCGAACATTGGCGGAAGCGGTTCGAGGCGATGGAGGCCCGCGAGGACGACTCGTTTTGGCAGTTCGAAGACAAGGCGACGGACAGCGACTTGGCTTGTCATGTCAAACTTGCAAGACAGGCGGGAATCGCCTTATACGGTCCGGAGCCGTGCGACATTCTACCGGAAGTGCCCCATGATGATTTCTGGCAATCCATTCGTGCAGACGCGGACTATTACGCGAAGCACAGCGGCGATCTGGAGAACGCGGGCATCTTGTCCCTGCTTCGCATCTGGGCCTATAAGGAGCTTGGCGAGATCCTCTCCAAAACCGACGCCTGTCGCTGGGCTGAGGGCGCGCTTCCAGAAGAGCTTCGCCACATTGCCGTAAACGCGATGAATGAATATGCGATGAACGTGGTCCCCGCCCGCTACAACCAGTCCGAACTCCTCGCTTTCAAAACCTACTTATTGAATCGGATAGATGCAGCTGTTTCGGTTGGTTGGACAGGGGTTCAACTCCCCTCGCCTCCACCAACCACATCCACAACCGCATGAGGTTGTGGATTTTTGCTATTCCTCGATACTAACTGGCCAATTAACTTCTACATGTTCCTAATGGACAATCAATATTGCAGCACTTCAAACCCTCCATTAAGCCACCATCCCATAACTCTTTTGTTATAGTTACGTCCTAAGATGTATTTGGGAGGTTAGAACATGGTACTGAAGGTAAAAAATTTGTCGGTTGCATACGGTCAGAAAACGGCCGTCGATCGCATTAGTTTTCAAGTAAAGTCTGGGCAAGTAATTGGTTTACTAGGTGCGAACGGGGCAGGAAAATCTTCAACAATTGCTGCAGTGCTTGGTATTGAAAAAAGCACTCATGATGAGCTTGGCATCGTTGGCAAATCACCGATACGCAATCGAAAGGAGGTATTTGAACAAGTAGGGGTGCAGTTTCAAGAAACCAATTTCCAAGATAAATTAACCGTTTCCGAAGCATGTGGACAGTGGCAGGCACTTTATCAAACATCGGCTGACGTACCTGCTTTACTACAAACCTTTGGGCTGGCAGGTAAGGAGAAGCAACTTGTTAAACTACTTTCTGGTGGGGAGCGTCAGCGACTAGCCGTACTCCTTGCCCTCATTCCTGAACCGAAGCTTGTGTTTTTAGATGAACTGACAACAGGGCTTGATACTAAAGCTCGTCGTATGCTGTGGAAGCAGCTCTTAACCATGAAAGAAAATGGTTTGGCGATTGTTTTAACATCACATTACATGGATGAGGTTGAAGCGTTATGTGATGAGGTATTGATTCTACGTGAAGGTCAAACCGTCTTTCATGGAACAATTCAGGAAGCATTAATCGCTAGTGGGAAAACAACGCTTGAAGACGCATATTTACTTTTTGCAGGTGAGGGGGAACACTGGGGATGAGTACAATGTTTACACTTTTGAAAATAGAAGGAAAGCTAGTGTGGAAAGGTATTGATATTCTAATTTTCGGTATATGCTTTCCGATCATTTTGGCGGCCCTGTTTGGTTACTTGCTTAGTAAGGATGCATCGGCAGGTTCTTCTAACTTTGAATTATCTTACTCGGCTGTTATAACTATTGGCGTGCTTGCAACGGGTGTAATGGGTCTACCGCTAACCATTGCTGATTATCGACACCGAGGCATCCTGAAACGATTCCAAGTGACGCCAGTATCTCCTTTACAGATTTTATTTGCACAAGGTCTAATTCAGCTTTCCTCTGCCCTTGTTTCATTCGTAGGTGTTACCCTGGTGTACTACTTATTGTTTGATTATCGATTAGCGGGTTCCTGGTTTATGTTTTTGAGCGTATATGCTTTCGTTATTTTAGCCATGTACAGTATTGGTATTTTCATTGGCAGTGTCGTACCGGATCAAAAGGCAGCGAATATGTGGAGTTCTGTTGCCTACTTTACCATGTTATTGTTCTCGGGTGCGACGATTCCGTATGAAGTGATGCCGCGCTTCGTTCAATGGATAATGGATATCCTACCTTTGTCACATGGTATTCATTTATTAAAAATGGTAACTGCAGGTAAAGCCATGGCAGGTATGGCGGTGCCCATGTTAATATTAGGTATTTGTACGGTTATCAGCTTGGTTGGGGCGTTCAAATTTTTTAAATGGAAGTAGGGTTACGGGATGTACAAAACCAAAGAAATCGCAGCACTAGTTGGGGTACATCCCAACACCGTACGGATTTATGAACACTGGAACTATATCTCATCTGTTCCGAGAGGTGAGAATGGATACCGCATTTATTCAGACTTGCATCTATTTCAACTAAAAGTAGCTAGAGTCGCTTTTCGTTGTGAAATTGTTCAAGGACTCATTCGGGCAAAGGCAAGAGCTATTGTAGAAGCTAGTGGTAAAGAGGATTTTGCTCAAGCACTGGAATACGCACAAGCCTATCTGTCACATTTAGAAAAAGAATATTATCAGGCATTAGAAGCTATTGAGCTTTCGGAACAGTGGATGTGTGGATTGGAATCAGCTTCTATTCAAACGTATACACGAAAAGAGGCAGCTCAGGTACTGGACCTTACATCTGAAGTTATACGAAGTTGGGAGCGGAATGGATTGCTAACAGTCCCTAGACTTTCAAATGGATCTCGCTCATATACAGAGAATGAAATAAAGCGATTAAAAATTATTCGTACTTTAAGGACAGCACATTATTCAATGAGTGCAATACTTCGGTTGATGAATAAAGCAGAGACGATGAGGGCAACTGATATAAATATTAAGAAGGTACTCGAAACACCTGAAGATCATGAAGATATTATTTCGGTGACAGATCGACTGACCATTTCATTAGAGCAAGCCATAGAGTCTGCAAAGGAGCTTTTATTGTTACTAAGGGTAAAACTAAACTTAGAATGATACTTTAGCTTAAAAGTTCAGAACATGTTTCCGCTAATTGTGGATTTGTACAGCCACGGTTCACCTCCACCAACAAAATCCACAACCGTGTAAGGTTAAACCACAACATTTAATAGTGAGATGCTGGCTTTCATTTTTTTGTAAATTCAGTTATGACAAACAGAATATTTTAAAACAAACATAATATGCTACTTTTCTAATTGCCCACGATTTGGTAAAGTTTCCTTTAGGGGGCTGATAATATTGCCAGAAGATAGACAAGAGGAAGAGTTGCAAGGACTAATCGGGAATTCACGATACATTCCTTTTTTACATCGTTTGCAGGAAAGTTATTTTTCGATGGCAATTAAGTGGTGTGTTAATTTTATCATTGCGGTATTCCAGACCTTTAATGTCCCTGCTTTTGTTCTTTTATTAATTTTCTTTTTCGAACAGTTTATGCAGAAAGTTATTGATCCCACCTATTCATTTCCATACAATTTTGAAATGATAGCTTCTGGATTTGCTGGATGGTTTCTAATTCAACTTCTATGGGCTAAAACAACGAGAAACATTGTAAGTCCAACGGTATTCCCGATTTGGTTCATGAATTCCAAAGGAGTTCTCAAAAACGAATTTTTCTCTGCTGAGCTTTCTAGAAAGTACAGCGCCGACCTTGAGCAGTTTGTTCGCTATCAGGCGGACGAATATATTAAAGAACAACTCCGTGATAAGGATCTCCATATTGACCGATTAATTAATGCAATTGAGCAGCTACGCCAGTTGAGTATGTTTCCAAATGAAAGTTTCGAGTCGATGAGAAGGGTCGTAGAAAACCTGGTAGATGTCGTTATTGATCCCAATAAGAGCCGTCATCAATTTGAAGTGATTATGGATCGAATCTTGGTGGAGATTACAACTATGAAATCAATACAACCAATCATTAGACAGGGTTCAATTATGTTGCTCAATAGCAGTAAGGAGCTTCGAATTATTGGTCAATATAATATGCCCAATAGTGTTGTAAGAAATAGGGTTGTCTCCCTTGGAGAAAAGTTTGCTGGGAAAGTCGCGTTAGAGGGTGAGATTGTTTGGATACAAGATGTAAATACGCCTGAAGCAGAGCAAGAATATCAGTTTGAACCTGATCCCAACCGACGTTACGCTGGCATAATGGGTTTTCCTATAAGAGAATCCGGATTGGACGAATATAAGCCTGTTGGTGTAATTGTTCTTCATTTTGTGAAAGGTTATCATCTTGAGGAAGAGCAGAAAGTTGCGGTTGCTAAAGTTTTGGAAGTGTACGCTCAAGTGATCTTATCATCCTTAAAACTCCAAAACTATCATAGAAATTTGAAGAAAAAATATGGTATAATGAGAACACAAGAAGAAGTAAGCGTTACATTTGATCCAGGAGGTGACACGGTATGAGCGCTTTAAAAGGGCTATTGAGCAATAAACGGAGTAGTAAAAACACTTCAAAAACCAATATTACTAAATATACTGTCGGCACCCGTGTTCCACGTAACGAGGAAGCCGAGCGTATAGTACGCAACGCTCTTGCTCATCAACCGTCTAGGCTTATGAAATTAAAATAAATTAAGCAGATCTAAGCTCGGGAATTTTTGATTCCCGAGCTTTTTGTGTTTAATCTCCCTACCATCTGGAAATAGATAGAATAAACCAGATTGGTAGGGAGGTTGAAATATTATGAGCTTGTTCCGAAAAAACTTAAAAAAGGAGCACATCATCACAAAATATAAAATAGGCCAATCCGTTCCACCGAATAAAAAAGCGAATAAAATCGCTGAAAACGTTATAAGGGATGTTAAGAGCATCAAAAGAAAATGGTTTTGATAGAATGCCAGTCCACGCTATAACTCCTTAAATCATATATCCGATATAGATACAACAAAATGAGGCATCGGATTTGGTTGTGTCACGCTACGGTTTGCCTAGATAACAAGTCGTTGATATTATGGTAAATTATTTTGGATTTCAATCAAGCGTCACGTGAAGAGAGAATACTATTGGCCCAACAATTAAGTCATAAGTTTTCCAATAAATTCAAAATAGCTTGAATCGCTTCGGCACGGCTTGTATGCGCTTTGGGATCGAACACCCCATTGCCTTTCCCTTGCATCAAACCAATCGCCAACACTTGATTAATGTCATCTTGAGCCCATGTTGCGATGCGGTCGGCATCGATAAATCGATCAAGCGCTCCGCTTGCGTCGGACGTTTGGCCTGTCAATCGCACAAAGGCTCTGAACAACATGACTGCCATCTGCTCACGGCTGATTTCACTCTGCGGATCAAAGCGGTTCTCGTCCAAGCCTAGAACCAGTCCTGCTTCGAATGCGGCGGCCAGTTCCGGCGCATACCAAGCACTGTCCGGCACATCCTTGTACGGTATGTCTTTCCCGCTTAGCTGCAGTCCCAATGCCCGAACCAACAGTGCGGTAAATTCGGCGCGAGTCGTCTCTCGATCGGGACGGAAGGTGCCGTCCTTATATCCTTTGGCAATTCCCAGCCCCACCGCTTGTTTAACGGCTGCCGCAGCCCAATGTCCCGCTAAATCCGTAAAGCTTACCGTTCCCCCTTCGGATTCCGAATTGTCTTCCGGCTCGCCTTGCTCTTCCGGTTCGGAAGGCTCGTCCGGCGTCGCAGGGATATACGGCCCCGACGGATTGCCCGAATCCGGGATCACTCGGCGAATGACAAGCGTATACTTGAGATTCTCTCCGTTTTCCGCCGTAACGACCAGTTCGTATTTATTGTCGCCAGCGAGCAGATTTGCCGTTATCCCCCCTTCGACAGGCTGCCCGTTTATACTTGCACTCGCAGCCTCATCTTCAGTTGCGGCAACAATCTCGATATGCGTCGATTCGGTGGAGACCGAATAGTCGAGCTTATCCGGCGCGAACGCCGGAGATAGGGCAAGCTCGCTGCCCTGTACGAGCACCCGTAAGCTTTGAAGTCTGGCATTGTCGGATCTCAGATCCGGCCCTGGTCCCGTCGTTGCCGATCGCGTCAGCGCCTGGCTTGCGTTGCCCGCCTCGTCCATCGCAATCACCTGGAAGTTATAGGCTGTTTCCTCCTCCAGCCCCGTTACCGTGTATGCCGTAACCGATCCTTTCACGGTTCCTTTCAAGACTTCATCGGCATAGATCCGATATTGCACAACCTCATAATTGTCCTCGGCGTCCGGCCAACTCAGCTTCACTCGGGTATCCCGAATATCTGTTGCCTCAAGCACGCTGTCGATCGGCCATGTCGGGCTTTGCGCATCAGCTTCCCTGGTCGTGAAGGAGAACGAATACGGCGCCTCCAACGGGTTGCCTTGCCCATCACGCACAGCCGCAGCGGGAATAGCCAGCGAATATTCGCTTCCGGCATTCAGAGCTGCCGCAGGTTCAATGCGTAAGCGGCTGCCGTCGATCGAGATGTTCGCCGCAACGGAAGCCTCACCGCTCGTCAGTACAATATTATTCCATGCCGCTCCGGCCTCAACTGGCTTGTTCAACTGCACAACAATTGCTTGATGCCGCGGAGCCGCGGTATCCTCATCTTGCGGCGACGTCTTCACCACATACGGAGGAGCTTGCACATCATCATATTTAAACAAATTCGTTATATTGGAATAATAAAGACTGCCGCTCCGATCCTCGCCGATATGGTAAACGTCCGATGCCAGAAGTTTTTGTTCCAGCGTATGCGGGTCCACGGTGTACACTTGATTCAGGACATTCAACAGCAACAAGCCCGACGAGCCGATTTCGATTTTGTTGGCATGCCATGACGGCGAATCGCCCGTGCACCAGTTGCAAGCTACAATCTCTTTCGTCAGCAGCACCTCTCTTGTATCGGGATCGAATTTGAACAGCTTGTTCAGCGTTACGCCCCACAAATATCCCTCGTGGTCGAAGGATATGGCGGAAATGACTCTTTCCCCGGCAATCGGCGTCTCCGCCCATACCAGCTCATCCGACGCCATATCGTAAATAAAGAGCTTCGCATCCGGCTCGCTCGCTTCGATGCCGAGGCCGCCCCATACCGTTGTCGAGCCGTACAGCAGCCCGTCCTTGTATTGGAGCGAAGTGATGCTTTGATTGTGAATCAGATTTTTGTGGACCGTATGCTCTCCCGTCAGAGGATCGTAGAGCGTGAGCGCCCCTTCAAGCATACCGTAGTTAGCAACTGTACCGACGGCAACACGGTCGCCTGCTTCCGCCAGCGCAAAGGGGCGATCCTGGCCGTCGTCCTTCAAAGTGAACAGCAGCCTCGGGTTGACCCCGTAATTATAGGGCTCAGAAGGATCAAACTCGAATATATTTGCGCCCGGATATACGCCAATATAGATATTGCCGAACGCATTGGTCATTCCTTCGATTTGATTGATCGTGCCTCGCGGGAATTGATGACTCTCATCGGCAACCGGGTCGTAATAGCTCATGCCGCCCGTTTGATAACCGCCGGTGTAGATGCGACCGTCAGGCCCTGTATGCACGATGTTAATGCGCGACGGAGAGCCTTGAATTTGGCCGTATACGACCCCGCTGTCGCCCGTAGTCGGATTGTAGATGAAAATGCGCCCCGCCACGTCGATCGTCACGAGACTTTCGCCGGGATACGCGATATCGTTCAGCTCCAGCCAGCCGAAGCTTCGAGGACCGAACGTATGCGAAGCCGTTGTCGCCGTCAATGTGCCTTGATCGTCCTCATGATCGTAATCATAGGCATACAGCTTGCCGTCCGACTTGAATAGATAGATTGTCCCGTCATCCGACGCCATCGACACATCGATCCCGCGAATAGTTGGAATCACATCCGTCCATTGCTCCGATCTTAAGCTGTAAACAAGCAGAACATCATAATTCGTCAGTCTGGCCAGCAGAAGATCATTGGTCGCCACGATATCGTAAACCATGCTTTCGCCATGATATTCCGGGGGAAGCACGATTTCCCGCTTGTCGCCCGTATTTTTGTCCACTTCGAAAATTTGCGACTTGATCGATCCGGTGCCCGCGTATATTTTATCGTTCAGAACGGCAATCGAACGGGTATACTCAATACTGTCGCCCATGCGTCCATAATCGCGGACAGTGTTCGTGGCCGGGTCGTAACGAAACACTTTGCCGTTCGGATAAGTGCCGCCATAGATATAACCGTCCTCGTCCGCCGTCAATCGCCATAAAAAGTTCTCGGACGCGATCGGTCTGCCCAGATTGATAAGCGTCGTGCTTCCAGGAACCCAGCGATAGAAGGAACTGCTGGAATAGGTGCCGATGTAGACGCTGCCGTCCGGAGCAGGCGTCAGCCCCCAGGAACCTCCCGTCCCTGGTATTTCAATCGAGGTCACGGTCTCTCCCGTCAAGGCGTTCATCACCACAAAATAAGCCGGCGACGTGCTGTTGATCGTATAGATCCAGGGTTCGCCGTTTGGCCCGGCGCCGTATGCCGCCGCATTGATTCCTACATTATTGACTTGAGATCCCAGATCCGTTATCGTCGGCAGCTGCACTTTACGCAGACTGAGCTTGTCATAGTAGGCATCGGTCACCGCTGCCGAGGACGAGTCAAGACGAATCGTTACATACGCGGTATGTTCGGGGGCCGTTCCGGTTGTAGAATACTGGCTCCAAGTATTATTGTTGGCCGGATTGCTCGTAACCCAGGTTTGCGTCAACAAATTGTACCCGCTGTCAAAAAAACGAAGGTATATTTGTATTCGGTCTCCCGTGTTATAGACCATGGCCGACGTTTCCAGCGATTCACCCGAAGACATGGGAATAAAACTAGATTCCATTGCCAGCCAAACGCTGTTGTTGCTATCTGTCAATCTTAGGCTTTTAATGCCTGCATAGCTGCGATCGCTCGTCACCGTATATTGATTGGACGGTTCCGTCGCATTCAGCTTTCTCCAGCCGGGTATCGTCCCATCAGGCAGCAAGGCCGCTTCAAAGCCTGGGTTCGTCAGCAGATTATCTGGATCGAGATCGGGATCAGGATCAGGAGGGGCTGCTTTGTTCAACTCAATATCGTCAAAATAAGCATCGGTAATCGATCCCCCTCCAGAGTCGAGGCGAATTGTTACATATGCAGCACCGGCGGGCACAACACCTGTGGCTGTATACGCTTTCCAATCGGGACCCGCCGGATCGCTCGTCAGAACAACCGACGAACCGACCTGGCTATAGCCGCTGTCCCAAAAACGCATAAAAATTTGAACCCGGTTCACCCCTGCGCTTAACACCTGCGCCGACAACTCCAGCTCGTCGCCTTCAGTAACCGCTGTATAGTCGGTTTCCAAAGAAGCCCATAACGAAGCGCTGCTGTCAATCATTCGAAAGCTGTACGTTTCCGAGTACTTCTTTTCATTCGTAATAATAAATTGATTCGTGGGCTGCGCAGCATTGCCTTTCCTCCATCCGGGAATTGTCCCATCAGGTGCGACCGCTTCTTCGAAACCCGGATTGGTCAGCAATTGAATGGGGGGCGCCGCATTTGCTTCCGGCGCTGCAACGGACAAACATGCCAAAATTAAACTTGCGCAAAGCAAATATAGGAATGATTTCTTATACCGAATGCCCAACATATATTCCTGCCTCCTTCTTCTATTCATTAATTCAATCTCCGTGCCTGAACAAAGTACCGATCGCTCCTACGGCGTCGGAATAATTTCCGTATGCCCGTTCGCAATCGTCAAGCGCGTACTCATGCGTAATCATGGCTTGGACCGATATGCGCCGCTCAGCCAGCAGACGAATATATTCCGACGTATTCCGGCCTTCGGTCCAACGCACATATCCGACGGGATAATCGACATTGTCCCGCTCGTACCGTTCGTCGTAACGTCCCGGCCCTCCAGCACGCGATATGAGCACCTGCGCTTCCTTGGCGAACATCAAACCCCGGTTGAACTCCGTGTACAAGTCTCCTACCACCACAATTTTCCCGCGATCGCGCAGCCAACTCAGCGAGGCGTCAATCAACCCCGAGCCCGATCCGCCGGCACACAGCAATACGGCATCGGCGCCGACGCCGCCTCCCGTCGCTTCCTCAAGCTCGCCCACCAGCTTTTCGCGGTTATCATATACCTGGGATAACCCGTATTTTCGCAGCATATCTGCCCGTCCGGCATCCACATCCAGGGCGATCGTCCTGTACGCTGCGGCATGAGCAATCTGAGCAATCAAATTGCCGAGGATGCCAAGTCCGACAACAATGACCGATTCGCCAAAAGCCAACCGCGCGGTTCGCAGCGCATGGATCGCTATCGCTCCCAATCCTGCATACGCGGCTTCCCGGGCATCCACATGCTCCGGCACCACCGCCGCCAGATTGGCCGGTACCGACAGCCATTGCGCATGACATGTATACGGGGCGCCGTAACAGGCGACCCGCTGTCCTTCGCGAAAGCCATGTGCGCCTTCTCCCACTTGCTCTACAATTCCGACCGCGCTGTATCCCAATATGCGCGGATCGTCCAAGCTGCCGCGAATCATCCCAAGCTCGGTGCCCGGACTAATCGCGGAATATTCGGTCCGCACGCCCACATGTCCCGGCAGCAGCTTTGGCTTCTCGATGTCGACGACGGCAACGCCGCTCCGTAGCGCAGCTATCGCTTTCAAATTCCGCCCCCTCCTTTGTGCCGCCCGATATACGGGCGCTGTTATTCGTTAGACAGTTTTCTGTATTCGCTTGGCGAGGTGCCATAATATTTTTTAAAGGTCGTCGTAAAAGTCGACGAGTTCAGATAGCCGATTCTCTCCCCGATTTCGGCAATCGACAGCTGCGAATCCTTGAGCAGCTCTCTCGCATGGGTCAGTCTGATTTTGTTGAGATATTCGACATAATTGACGCCGAACGTTTTCTTGAAGTAGTTCGAAAAATATTTCGGAGTCGTCCCCGCCACCGCGGCAATTTCATCCAGATATAAATTCCGCATATAATGCAATTCAATATATTGGGCAATAAAGGACGGGTTCAGCTTGCGTCCGTTCTCCTCTTGCTTGGCATGCCCCGCCAATTGTCTCGCGGCATCGAGCAGCGCGTTCTCCATTTCGGCATAGTCAGGCGCTTGCTCCAGCCGTTGCATAAAGTGCCGCTCCAGTTCGTACAGCTCCTGACCGGTCCTCGCCGAACCTTCCGTGTGCCCGACCATGTAGAAGAACATGCTGTTCGCCAGATGGATCATTTGATGATAATGAATGCGCCGCTCGGCATTTTCCCTGATCGTCTCCCGAATCAATTGCGTCGCTTCCTGCAGCTTGCCGATCATCAAATAATGGGATAGCTTCTCCATCTTCTCGATCGGGTAATAAGCCAACCGTTTGTACTGGATTTCCGCCACATCCATCACCGAACTGCCATCGTTGACGGCACGGTACAGACTTCCGCCTTGCACGGACAAATAGGCCCGGCGGCAGTTCGACACATTGGAGGTATAGAGAGCGCTAACGCAAGCCCACAATGAAAATCCGGAAAACTCCTCCTTCTGCAGCCGGGTCAAGGATGTTCTCAGTTGTTTGATCAGACCGCTGCGCTCCTGCAGCCGTTCGACGCCAAGCATAACGATAAATTGCAGTTGTCCGGCGTGAAACGCGTTGGCTGCCAAACCGTCCCGGCCGAGACCCTGCTCCATCCGTCGCTCCATGTCCTCTATCGTCCAATTCTCCGCCGATTCGTTTGCAAGCCGGCCAACCTGCACAAGCGCCATGATGAAGTGCTTGTGGCGGTAGAAATCGGCATAGTAGGTCTGCATTCGGATATCTTGCTCGGTTTCGTGCGGCAATCCGTCCAGCGTCTGAAGGAACGTTGATCTTCGCAGCTCCTCATCGGCATACGCCTTTTGCCTCCGATTGTCTTCATTCTCCGATTGCAGCCTGACAATACCGCTTAATATTTTGCGGAAATCGTTGCCCTTGCTGTTGCCTCCGCCCAATTGCTTTAAAATTCTTTTGACGGGATTGTTCAAATAGACACTGAGCAGCAAAGACAGAATGATAGCGCATACACCTGCGGTCAACATAATTTTTAAATTGGCTCCAGCAACGGCATCCACATTGGCGAACTGGTAGGGCAACCGCTCCATGTAGATAAAGTCGTTATAGTCCGACTTCAGAATCCGGTATTCGTAATCCTGGCGTTTGACCGTCACTTCGCCGGCATTGCCGAAATAAGCGTCGCTCAGCGCATCCACCAAATTCCAGTTGTCGTCGGTGCTCATCAGCATGTCGCGATTCTGGTCCAGAATCATCATGGAGCCGCCGGAAAAAATCGGACCCTGGTTGACATGTTTGAGCAATGCTTCCAGATCGATCAACACCAGAACATTTTTACCGGATGAACGCAGCTTGTTGCCTCCGGTAACAACCAGCAGCTTTTTATTTTTGTGCTGATTCGAGTTCTCGCCGGTATTGACAGTAAACGGCGATGCCGGAAAAACCTTGTACGTTTTTTTGCTCCGCATATAATTTCGCCAGTAATCGGCGTTGTAGGTCTCATGCAAATATTTTTTATCGAAGAAATAGTCGAAGCGGTTCGTGCCCTTGGTGGTAATGACAATATCCGAATCGTCATAGAACACGGCCACCTCTTCGATAAAGTCGTAAGGAGCCGACAAATTGGCGATATGCTCGATCATCGTGTAGGCAATGGACATATCCGTGCTGTCATCGATCATCGAGCGCAGGCTGTCCGTTCCGGGCATTATGTGGATGGTGTGGATCAAGTTGTTGACCACCCTGAAGCTGTTGTCGAAGGCCTGCACCGTCGATTGCATCATCATTGAGTTTTTGTCGGATACTTCTTCGTAGATGCCCGATATCGAATTGCGGTACACCATATAAGTCGAGACGAACATAAGGACGATAACCAACATCAAAGCCAAAAATATTTGCATAAGCCCTAGGCTGGTCATTCTACGTCTCATTGCGCACGCCCCTATCGATACGATGTCCCATTATTTTAACACATTAACCTTTCTCCGAGCCGAGCATCACTCCTTTTGCGAAATACTTTTGAGCGAACGGATACACGATTAATACCGGGATCATCGCGAGTACAATCGTCGCATTTTTCATCGCCTGGGGCGCCAGAGCCGCTTTGTCCACCAGACCGGCAGTCGAACCCTCGTTAAAAATAAGCATGCCTCGCAGCACAACCTGCAACGGATACAACGCCTGATCGTTTAAATAAATCATGGGCAAGAAAAAGCTGTTCCAGTGCCCCATAAAGTAAAACAGGCCGATTGACGCCATCGCCGGCTTTGACAACGGAATGACGATATTGAACAGAATGCGGAACTCCGAGGCTCCGTCGATCAACGCCGCCTCGCGGATCTGGGAAGACATATTCTCATAGAACGTCTTTAGAATAATCAACTCGAAGGTCCAGATCGCATTCGGCAGCACGAGCGCCCAGACCGAATCGATCAGCCCAAGCTGCTGCACGATCAGGTAATTCGGGATGATGCCCGGGCTCAGGAACATGGTGAGCACAATCATCAACATCCAGAATTTCCGGAACACCAGATCCCGGTTCGCAAGCGGGTAAGCGGCAATCGCTGTCATGAGCAAATTGACGAATGTCCCGAAAGCGGTATAAAATATCGTGTTTAAATAGGCTCGCGGAATTTTATCGTCCTTAAGCACTTCCGCATACGCCTCGAAATTAAGACCTATGGGCAGCAGCCATACTTGCCCTTGCGACACGCTGGCCGTATCGCTTAGCGATACCGCGGCAATGTACAAAACGGGGTACAGGGTCGCAATAGCTACGCCAACCAGCATAATCGCATTGATAACGCCAAAAAACGTAAACCTAGCCTGGCCTACCATAATCCGCTCCCTCCCAGCCGCTTGCTGATATAATTGGCTCCCAGCAGCATAACCATGGCAACCAGCGCTTCGAACAGACCTACCGCCGCCGCATAACTGTAATTGGACTCCAGCAATCCTTTGCGATATACGAAAGTGGAAAATACATCCGCCACCTCGTAAGTCATCGGATTGTAGAGCAGCAATACCTTCTCGTAACCGATACGAATCATCGATCCCGTCTTCAGGATAAACATGATAATGACCGTCGGCAGAATGCCGGGAAGCGTTACATTCCATATGCTGCGGAACCTGCCGGCGCCGTCCACTCTCGCCGCCTCATACAAGGTTGGATTAATTCCCGCTACGGCAGCCAGATAGATAATGGCGTCGTAGCCGGTGTTGGTCCATATTTCCGATGTAATATACACAGGCCTGAACCAACTTGGATCGACCAGGAAGTAATGGCTTTCCAGGCCGAACGATGACAACAGCCGATTGACGATGCCGTTTGTCGGCGACAGAAAGTCAATGATCATGCTGCTGATAATAACAACCGAAAGAAAGGCAGGCAGATAACTGAATGTCTGTATCGATTTTTTGAACCGGGCGACTCGCACTTCGTTGAGCAGCAACGCAAGAAGGATCGGGAACGGGAATGACGCAATCAGATTAAAAAAACCAAGCGTTAACGTATTTCTGAACAGAAGAAAGAAGTCGTCGCTGCCAAAAAGTTTAGAGAAATGCTTCAGCCCCACCCACGGACTGTCAAAAATGCCGGTAAACACGCTGTAATCCATAAAGGCTATGGCCAATCCGGAAAGCGGTCCGTAACGAAATATCAAATAGAAAACGAGACATGGAATTAATAGAATCAGCAGTTGCCGGTCCCGCTTTATCCGCTTGCGGAGATCGGACCAATAGGACCGAAATACACGCATGCCGCCTTTCCGCAAAGCCGTCGTATTTGATCCCGCCATACATGATCACTCCTATCGATGTTGAGCGGCGATCGGACACCTAAGCATCCGATCACCGTACCGTGCTGTTCGCGGCCTTGCATTCGCCGCTGCCCGACAAATCATTTGGAGCTGTCGAACCGTTCTTGAGCTGCATTATAGATGCCGATATATTCCGTCACGCCAATCTTGGCCGCATTCTGCACCCAGGCTTCCCATTCGCTGTTGCCGTAGGCCTTGTTCAGAACATACTTGGAATTAAATTCGGCAGCCGCCTTTTCGAGCGAAGTCTGTATTTCCGCAAGTCTTGCGTTTTCTTGATCCGTAAAATTAAGAACGGGATCAAGCGGCTCGAACTTGTTGTCCGACAGCATCATATCCTGGGCTTCCTGCTCTTTCTCCGTGAAATTGTAATAGACGCTTCGTCTGTCGGGAGCCAGGTACATGCCTTCCATCCACATGCCGTAACGATCGTTCAACACATTGATATCCACCGTCGGCAAATCGGAGAGCTCTGGATACGTAGCTTTGCCGCTCTCATCCCATGTAAAGTTGACTCCCTCCGCGCCTATGGTGACCAATTCCGCGCCGGACGGGCTGCTCAAATAATCCAGAAGCTTGAGCGCCGCTTCCTTATTGGCGTTATTGGCCACCGTTATGCCCCACGAGGCGTCGATTTTCGGCAAGGTGCGAATGTTTCCGGTTGGCCCGATCGGGTTGGCATAACGCAGATCAAAGTCCGGATTGACGTCTTTGATCTGGTTATAGAACAAGTCGAGCCGTCCAATCCAATCCCAAGTTACGAACGATTTATCCGTTGTCATCTTCGCCGTCCACGAGTCGGGGGTATCCGTCAGAAACTCGGGGTCGATCAATCCTTCATTGTACAGTTTTTTAATAAAATCAAGCAGTTCCTTGTGCTCCGGTTGAATCGAAGCAAACTTCCAGACCTTCGCCGCTTCGTCAAAGTAGGCAGGATAGCTGTCTCCCGCTATCCCCCATCCGTAAGCCAGATCCTTAAAGATCAGCTCCTTCGTTTTGGATGCGAACGGATAGGAATCCGGGTACGCGGCTTTCATCGCCTTCAATACCTCATAGAATCCGTCCGTATCCTTCCACATTTCAAGACCTAATTCTTTCAAAATATCCATTCGCGCCATCAGCCCGTGGTTGACGTCCCGATTCATATTGTAGATCGGCCAAGCATACATCTTGCCGTTCTCGTCTCCGTAGGATTTGATCACCCAAGGGTTCTCCTCTACGTACATCCGGTTGAAGTTGGGGAGAATGTCGAGATAATCGTTAATGGCAACAACGGCTTTCTGCCCGCCAATCTGCTTTAACTCTGCAGGCTTCAATCCGTGGAAAATATCCGGCAGCTTGCCCGAAGCTACGGTTACTCTCAACTTGTCCTGATACGTAGAGTTGGAGAATGCCTGAAAATTAACTTTAATGCCTGTTCTTTTTTCGATTTCCTGAGCGACCAGCTTGCCGTTAGGATCCGACTCTCCACTGAGCATCCAAGTAATGGTTGTTGGTTTATCCACCAATGGAAGCGTCAATCCGCCGGTATCGCCGTACGTATTCGGCTGCTCCGCGCCAGCGCCGGAATCGGATGGCGCTGCGGACGGCGATTGCGTAACAGTTGCGCTGCCGTTGTTTTTATTCCCCGCGCCGTTGTTGTTCCCTGCGCATGCAGCCAGCGCGGATAACAGAAATACGCAAGCGAGAATGGCACTTAACCTTCTTTTCATTTCTT
Organism: Paenibacillus sp. MY03; assembly: GCF_002165585.1. Taxonomy (NCBI): domain Bacteria; kingdom Bacillati; phylum Bacillota; class Bacilli; order Caryophanales; family Paenibacillaceae; genus Paenibacillus; species Paenibacillus sp. MY03. The sequence goes on from NZ_MXQD01000028.1 coordinate 134,410, forward strand.
GTCCTCCCCATTTTCATCTATTTGATATTGGACGACCGTTTGGCGACCGGTACCGGGTCCCTTCGGTCAACCACATTCTATATTGGGCTTTCTTCTACCGTAAACAAAGCGTTTTCATTCGTCGACAGTTTAACCCCGCCGAGTTGTTAAATTCATGCTAAAACCCTGTAGCATCAAGGTTTTAAGGGCTGTAGAAAATGCTAAAGCGGTAGAAATTCGTAATAAAGTCCGGACTATATTAGTGTAAGATACTCTCACAATAATACAATCCGGACTTCTCTAAGTCTCACGTAGCGAATCTGCTTAATCGATTCATCCGATTGATGCCATTGATTATCGGAATAGTGATACCTACAAAAAGCCCAGGTTCATATGAACCTGAGCATCTCGCTTATAAGCGGATGGATGACCGACACATGGCCCTCCTCCTCGAACTTGCGGAACGAGAGTCGCAGTCGCCCCTCTCCCGCAAGCGGCAGCAGCCGCTGGTATAACCTCTCCGCATCCTCCGCCATCCCCGCCTTCTCCCTGCCGCCGACGCCGATCAAGAGCGCTGCGGCGACCTCGCCGGATAACAACCTTCGTTCGAGCTCCGGCAACCGTTCCAGCAACGAGTGATTTTTCCACCAGATAGATGGACTGCCCGCGATATAGGTTTGGAAGCTGTTCGGCTTCTCTGCAAGCGTCCGCAGTACGTAATACCCGCCAAGAGAGTGGCCAAACAGCGTTTGCCTCGTGCGGTCGACTGGGTACAACGCTTCGATCGCCGGCTTCAGTTCCTCTTCGATAAAATCGGAAAATACCGCCGCGCCGCCGGTAAGCGGCCAATCGGAGCCATCCGGTCGCGTCGGCAGCTCAGACGGCTCAGCCGGATCGGTGTAGTCCAGGAACCGATCCTCGGACACGATCGGTCCTTCGGCGTCATAGCCGATGCCGACCACGAGGGGCGGGCTGATTCCCTGCGGTCCGCGCATCTGCAGCCGCACCGCTTCCGCGATGGAAGCGAACGACGCGTTCGCGTCCAGCGTGTATAGCACCGGGAACCCCTCCGACGGGGGATCAGCTGCTGGTACCGAGATGAAAATACGGTACTTCCTCCCATTACGGCGCGATTGAATCTCTCGCTGCTCGGTGCGCGGAACGACATAGCCGCCTGCCTGGCGGGATACGAACGGCGCTAACGTCGCGATTGCTCCAGCAGCGGATTGTCCCGCCGAAAGTCTCGTTTCCGTGTTCGCGCAAGCTCCGATTAAGCTTTTCTCACCTATTTGCTCAAACTCGCTCGACTCCACGGCCCCAGCCGCCTCCTCCGGCGGACCGAACAGCCACTGCAGCGCCCGCGGCAGATTGCCCGCCATGCAGAGCGCGTCATGCGTGCCACCCTCCTCCAACCGGAAGAGCAGACGGTCGTCGGGGAACCCCTTCTCCTGCCATAGCTTGCGTGCCTCCAACGTCGCTTCCACCATATGGCGCTGAATATTCGTCTTGTAAATGCCCTCCGCGTCCCCGACCGACATATAGATTCGCAAGTCGCCGCGAGGCGCGTCGTTGTTCCGCAGGTGCGGCATAACGCCTTCGTACCAGAAGGACGCCGACAGCAGACCGAGCAGGCCAAATGTATCCGGTCGCCACAAACCGCCGAACAGCGAAACCAGGCTGCCGAAGGATCCCCCGATCAACGCCGTATGCTCCCGCTCCGGTTTCGTCCGGAACAAATCGTCGACAAATGGCTTCACGCTGTCCGCGAGCTCGTCCAGATAGGCGCGCGCTCCGCCGCCGAAAGCAGGGTACGTCGACAGCAGAGGCGATGCCGGCCACGGCGTATATTCATCGTTGCGGTTCGGCGTATGTACGCCGACATAAAGCACCTCTTGCAGCTTTCCTTGCCTAGTCAAATGCTGCAGCTGATTTGCGACGAGCTGGAACAGATCGCCCCCATCTTGCACGTAAGCGACCGGATATCGCCGCTCGCGTCCCGCGTCCGTCTCATAGGACGGAGGTAGAAGGATGGTAAGCCGGCGTCCGTTCGCCTCCATATTCCTAAACCAATTCAATGTATGCACACTCCCGTTTTCGCCCGCCTGCCGCTCGGACGGGGTAAATGAGTACCGTGGCCATTCGCTTGCTCGCCTTCATCGTCTTGCCCGGATGAGCAAAAACACAAAATAGGGAACGCCGATAATCGATATCACGATGCCGACCGCGAGTTCCGCCGGAGCGAACACCGTCTTGCCGATGAAATCGCCGACGACGACCATCGCCGTCCCGATCAGTCCGCTGAGCGGCAACGTTGCGCTATGGCGCTCTCCTACAAGCCTTCGAGCCAAATGCGGAGCGATCAGCCCTACGAAGCCGATGCTTCCCGACACGGCAACGGAGGCGCTGACGAGCGCGATGCTGCAAGCGAGCAACATATTTTTCTCCCTCTCCACGTTCACTCCGAGTCCTCCAGCCGTCGGTTCGCCTAGTTGAAATAGGTCCAGCACCCGCGACCGTCTCCACAACAAGATCGGCATCGCGAGCAGCCACGGCAGCATCGTGACGACGAACTTCCAGTTGGCGCTATAGATACTCCCTGCGAGCCACACCGCGGCCATCTCGAAGTCGTTCGGATTCATCTTAAGCGAAACATATATCGTAACTGCCCCGAATCCCGAAGCAATCGCTATTCCCACCAAAATAAGGCGTTGCGGATCCAGGCTGCCATTATGCCTCGCGAACAGGTAGATCAAAGAGGTTGCGAGCAAACCTCCCACGAGACCGAACATCGGCTTGAGCATGACGCCCAGCCAGCCGGATGCCGCTATCGCTCCTTGAGTCAGAAACATGAAGAGAACGACCGTCATTCCCGCTCCGGCGTTAATGCCAAGAATGCCGGGATCGGCAAGCCCGTTCCGCGTGACGCCTTGAATAACGTTTCCCGCCATGCCGAGCGCGGCACCGACCAGCATGGCCAACACGATCCGGGGCAGACGGAACTCGAACACGACAAGGTCATGTTCACGGACGGGGTCAATGCGCAGCAGCGTCTTGGCCACATCGAGCACGGACATGTCGAACATGCCGTTTGTTACGCTTAAATAAATCGCCGCAAGAATAACAAACGTCGTCCCGCCGAACGCCGCCCCCGTCCGAACGGACGCGCCTTTACGCATGTTTGCCCCCTCCTCTCGTCTTGATCAGGTAGAGAAAGAAAGGAACGCCAAACAGCGCTGTCACGACGCCGATCGGCGTCTCGAATGGCGCGTTCAGGAAACGCGAGATCAGATCGCACAGCCCGAGGAACAGGGCGCCCATCGCGGCGGATAACGGGATGATGCGCCGATAATCGACTCCGACGAGGAATCGCGCCAAATGCGGGACGATCAGGCCGATGAAGGCGATTTTGCCCGCAAGCGCAACGGCAGCTCCGGTGAGCACCACGACGGCGAGAATGACGAGCCCTCTCGTCAGCGCCGTTCGTTGTCCAAGACCGGAGGCTATATCCTCGCCGAGCGACAACACCGTCACAGACTTCGCCAGACAAAGCGCCAGCAGAAGCCCGGCCGCCACGAACGGAATCACGATCTTTAGCAGTTCGGGGTCTATTTGATGGAGCCTGGCGTTGTACCAGAAGCTGACGCTCTGCGAATACTGAAAGTAACTCGCGGCAGCAGCCGATACGCCGCTCAGGAAGGTGCCGACGATCGTGCCGAGAATGGCTAGTTTGACCGGCGACAGGCCACCCGGAATAAGCCAGGCCAAGCCGAACACCAGCCCCGCACCGAGCGCAGAGCCGATCACCGAGACGATAATGAGCCCCGTCGAACCCGAATAGGGCAGAAAAATCATCGCGAACGTCACCAGCAGCACCGAGCCGTCGGAGACGCCCATGATCGATGGCGAAGCGAGGTAGTTGCGCGTCATTCCCTGCATAAGCGCCCCGGACACGGCAAGCGCCGCGCCGATGACCAGCGCCCCGACCGCGCGGGGAAGCCGGGCATGGCGGATGATCTGGTGATCGACATTATCCGGGTCGAAGTGGGCGACGGCCTGCCATACCGTAAGAGCCGTAATATTCTTGGAGCCGTACAGAATGGACAAAATGATCAATAGCAGGGCTGCTGCCGGCGCCATCACGAGGATGACTGCCGGCAGTACGTTGTTGTGTCGCATATTCACACGCCTTATCGGATTCGGTTATGGAGCAAGCTTGGCTACGGCCGCCTTCAGGAATTCGATCTTGCTATAAGCCGTGCCGCCTTGCGCGAGCGGATCGACGATGTTGATGAACACGTTGCCGCTCTTGAACGCTGCCGTCGTCTTGGCGATTGGATTGTTCTGCAAATCTTCCAGAGCTTTAGGCGCGTCCGCGTTCTCCGTCGGCTCGAACTGCAGGAACAGAAAGTCTGGATTGATCGCGGCAAGCTGCTCGGTCGTGATCTCTTCCTGCGCTTTCGCCGCGGCGACCGCATCCGGAGCCGTCAGTCCCAGCTCCTCGTATAGGATCGGGTTAAAATATACGTTCGTAGGGTAGATGAACATTTTGCCGCCTTGGCGAATACGAACGACCGCGACCTTCTGGTCCTTTAGCTTGTCGCCAAGCTGCGACTTCGCCGCTTCGAGATCGGCCTTGTATTTCGCTACTTCTTCTTCCGCCTGCGCTTCCTTGCCGCTCAGTTGGCCCAGCAGCTTCAGATTTGCTTCCCAGTTCGTCGAGATATGCGAATACAGAATCGTAGGCGCGATTGTCGCCAGCTTCTCCGTTACTTCGGCAGGGAACTTCGTGGAGCCCAAGATGACATCCGGCTTCAGAGACAGGATTTGCTCGAAGTTCGGCTCCGTCTTCTCTCCCACCGATACCGCGTTCGTCGTAATCGACTGGAACATCGCCGGGAATTCGCCGCCGAACGAAATCGCGCCAACCGGCTTCACGTCGAGCACGATGGAGTCTTCCATTGCTTCTACGGCGCCCGTGATTACGATTCGTTCCACGTTCGCCGGAATTTCATATTCCTGGTCCAAATATTTAATGACCTGCGTGCCTGTATCCGCTTCCTCCGTAGGCTGCGCCGTCGCTTCTCCGCCGCTCTCGGCCGTCGCCGTTACCGTCGGGCTCCCCGCCGGTTCGTTGCCTCCGTTATTTCCTCCCCCGCAAGCCGTTATCGCAAGCGACAACGCAAGCAGCAGCATAAGACCCGCCATACCATTTTTCAACCTCATTGCCAGCACCTCTCCTGTTTCTCTAATTGATATTGATTATCATTAGCGATTATAGGATATGGATGCTGTTTCGACCATGGATTATATCCAGATCGAACATGGAAATAATCCAGATTACTCAACTATCATAGCAAACGCCATCTCCAGACACCGCTCGATTGCAATCGGCGAATATTCCCGCCATGGATCGGAGGGCAGCAGTCTGAGCCGGTTGTCCCTCACTACGGGGAGCGCCTGCCAATCCGACGATTCGCGCAGCGTTCTCCACCGTTCAAGCGTCTCGGATTCCTTGCGGATCAGCATGAACGCCCAATCGGCGTCCAGCCTGCCGAGCTCCTCCAGCGTAATCGGACGACCGTGATCCGAAGGCATATACGGATGCAGCGATATGAAGCCCAAGCCTTTTACCATCACATCGTGAAACGTCGAGCTGCAATCCAGGTACATCCGGTCTTTGACCAGGCGGATTTGCAGAACGTTGCGCCCTGCTCCTTGCGTTCCGGCGCGAACGAGGCTGCAGCGCTCCTCCGCCTTTCGCTCGTAGTCGAGAATCCACTGCCGTGCCTCGGCCTCGGCGTCCAGCCTGGCGGCTAACGCAAGCAAAACGGACTCCCAGCCCGTCTCCTCGGAAGGCAGCAAGAACACAGGCGCAATCTTCGCAAGCCGCTGCCGCTCCCAGTCCTCCGTTTCGTTGGCGCATACGATCAGCTCCGGCTTTGTGAAGGCGAGCTGCTCGATATTGGCCATGCGGCGATGATTCTGGCGGAAGGCGTCCAGATGAACCGGAATATCCGCCCCGTAACGCTCGATGTACAGCTTCGTCCACTTCGGATGCAACGGGGCCGCATACGGAATAATGCCGAGAGCCAGCATATAGCCGATGATCGAGGAGGAGCCGTATACGACGATTCTCTTGCTGCGAGACTTCATATAAGCCGTGGGTGACATGCCGGCGAACTTCTTGAACTTGCGGCTGAAGTAAAACTCGTCGGCAAAGCCGACCTGATGAGCCACCTCCTTCATTCGCAGCCCGGAATGGAGCATCAGTTTTTTCGCGCGGTTCATTCGAATGTTCGTCAAGGTGTCGATCGCGCTGACGCCGTACGTCTTTTTGAACGCATCCACATAATATTTCGGACTCAGCTTCGCAATGGAAGCCAGACGCTCAATTGATAAGTCTTCATGGAACCGTTCCTCCATGAAAGCCCTCGACCTCTCTAGAGCGGACTCGGTCGACGCCTTGCTGCCAACCCTCTCCGCCGACAGCAGCGAATAGATCAGCTCGTTCATATCAAGCTCCGCCCGCCATCTCTTAAGACCGTCTTCGCTTCGCCAATTCTCATAAATGGAGCGGCATAAGTGGGCGAGCCTCCCTTTCACGGGAACGTTCAGCTCATCCTTGCCTTCGAACAACATTTCGATCAGATGCGCAGCCGGCAGAGCCGCGAGGGGCAGTTGCTCCTTACCGGGTTCGATTGTCGCCTCGAAGTGCAAAATGGCCGCTGCCAGCTCGCCGCCCCGATCCGACAGCAGGCCGAATGTGCTGTCCGGACGCACCGGGTAAGCGCGGTCTCGTACCAATCTCAGCGATCCGGCATCCAGTTCCAGCTCGCCCTCGCCGCGAATCGGCACGATGAGCGCGGGAAGCAGCGTTAATTGCCGCTCCATCCTTTCTCCTTCCGCCCCGGCAAACAGTTCAACATCGATCAACCGCACCCGAAGCCGCTCCAGCGGCACGCCCCCGTTCCTTGCTGTTTTCAACATCGCTGCTCCCTCCCCTATGTCGTATGGTCATGACTTGTTCTCCCAGTCCGATCATAGATCAAATGATTTGCGGTATTGGCTCGGCGTAATATGATGTATCTTGCGGAATACGGCGGAGAAGCGTCCGGCGCATTCGTACCCGCAGGCTCTCGCGATATCCCGGATGCTCATCTCATCCTTGGCCAGCATCCGCATCGCTTGCTGCATCTTGCCCTCGCGGACATAAGCGGCGATCGTCACGCCGTAAACCAGCTTGAACGAACGCCGCAGCTTGCTCTCGCTCATCGCCGCAAGCGCAGCCAGACGAGATAAGTCGGGCGGCTCCAACATGTTTCGGTCGATTGCATCTTTAACCTTGAAGATGCGCTGCTTATTGTCCCATGTCACATGGTCGGCGCGCCTCTTGTCGATCAGCTCCGGTTGTTCCTGATTGCGCTTGATCAGCATCAGAATTTCCCCGCATTTAAAATAGTAATAAGGCAGCGGCGTTACAGCCTTCCGTATCGACCATTTCAGCTCATCCATCGCGAGCAGCACATCCGGCGTATTGATCTGAGGCTCCGTCCATAGCCGGGCTTCGCCTGGTTTAAAAGCGGTCTCCGGGCCGCCGCCCGCAAGCAGTCTGCCGTGGATATATTCTTCGAACACGATCATCGCGTCGAAGCATATAAGTTCCTCATCAGAATAATGGATCGTAATCGGTGTTCCCGGGCTCGCAACGACCTGATTCATCGGCTTCAGCTCCCGGTCGCTCCTGCCTTGTCCGGATATCGTTATTCGTCCTTTGCTGACGCTGAACAACCACATGCAAGGTTTATCCGTATCGAACGTATATGAAAGTTTTGATGCCACCTTGAACCATGCGCTGACGCAAAACAAACCCGGCTCCGGGCTCATCTGGATGACCCAGCCTTCTCCCCGGCTCTTCGGCATGTCGTAACACCAGCCGTTTCCAAAGCGGCGCCTTTGCATCCCGAATTGCCGGGCCATTGATTCAAGACCGTCGACAAACATCCCTTTTTCGTCTTGAATAAAGCTTGTCCTTCTCGCCTTCGAACTTCCCGCGTCTATCCTCGCATTCGCTTTTCCGATTGACTTCCCCATACCTTCTGCCTCCACACAATGTGCCAAAGTGATATAGTTCTATGCTGATTTTAACTGATTTTGATTATCATTAACAGCTATACATCTAATAAAATGCGGATGTTCCGGGCTTTCGCTTCTCTTTTCCACTTGTCCAGGAGCCTTTCGTCAGCGATTGACTTCCTCGATGACAACAACCTAATATAGCTTTGAATCATTTATTTTTTTGAACTACCTTTAGAAGGAAGGAAGATAAGCGCGTGCAGACTTTACGTCGTTTTTTCTCGTATTACAAGCCCTACAAGTGGCTTTTCACCCTTGCTTTCGGCAGCGCCATCATGGCCGCTCTGCTGGATCTGACATTCCCGATGGCTATCAATATCATCATCGACGACTTGCTTCCCAAGGGCAACTGGATGTCGATTCTGTGGGCCGGACTTATTTTGCTCGGGATCTATTTACTGAGCTCCGTATTTCATTTTGTCGTCACCTATCATGGACACAAGCTCGGCATCAATATCGAGACGGACATGCGCCGCAATCTGTTCAAGCGGGTGCAGAAGCTGTCGTTCCGTTTCTTCGACAACAACAAAACCGGACATCTCGTCTCCCGCATGACCAACGATGTCATGGATATGGGCGAAGTCGCCCACCATGCTCCCGAGGATCTGTTCATCGCCGTCATGACGCTGCTCGGCGCTCTGGGCATCATGCTCGGCATCAACTGGCAGCTGGCTCTCCTAACGTTTGTCATCGTGCCGCTTATGATCTGGGTATCGCTGCATTTCTCCCGCAAGATGAACGCGGCCTTCAAAAAAATGTTCAGCGACATCGCCGACTATAACGCGCGAGTCGAAAATAACGTCAGCGGCATGCGGGTCGTGCAGGCTTTCGCCAACGAGCCGTTCGAGATCGAGAAGTTCAGCCAGAACAACAATCAGTTCCGCTTGACCAAATTGATCACGTACAAGGTTATGGCCTGGCATTCCTCTATCAGCTTCGTCATGCTGAAGTTCGTTTCCCTGTTCGTCATCGTCTGCGGAGCCTGGTTCGTCATTGAAGGAAAAATGAGCAATGGCGACTTCATGGCGTTCATCCTGCTCTCCAACGTCTTCCTGGGACCGATCCGCACGATCAATTCCCTGATCGAGACGATACCCAAGGGGCTCGCGGGCTTCCGCCGCTACGAGGAATTGATTCATACCGAGCCCGACGTAAAGGAGAAGCCCAATGCACGCAGCATCGGCCAACTCCGCGGCGATATCGTGTATCGGAACGTAAGCTTCGGTTATGAGTCGGACAAGTCGATCGTCAGCAATCTGAGCATGGACATTCGCGCCGGCGAAACCATCGCGCTGGTCGGGCCGTCGGGCGGCGGCAAATCCACGCTTTGCAGTCTGCTGCCCCGCTTTTACGACATTGCGGGAGGACAAATTATGATCGATGGCCTGGACATTCGCGATATGCCGCTGCGCAGCCTGCGCGAGCAGATCGGCATTGTGCAGCAGGATGTATTCCTGTTCGACGGAACGATCCGCGAAAATATCGAGTATGGCCGGCTCGGCGCAAGCGAGCAGGAGATCCGGCAGGCTGCGGAGCGCGCCCAACTCGCGGAGATGATTGACTCCATGCCGGAAGGACTCGATACGCTGATCGGCGAACGCGGCGTCAAGCTGTCCGGCGGACAGAAGCAGCGGCTGTCCATTGCCCGCATCTTCCTGAAAAATCCGCCGATCCTGATCCTGGACGAAGCAACGTCGGCGCTTGATACGGAGACGGAAGCTTCCATCCAGCAAGCTCTGGCCGAGCTGTCCAAGGGACGCACCACGCTGGTCATTGCCCACAGGCTGGGCACCGTCCGCAACGCTGACCGCATCTTCGTCGTGGCCGAGCAAGGCATCGCCGAGAGCGGCACGCATGACGAGCTGATGGAACGCGGCGGCATCTACCGCCGGCTGCATCAGCAGGGGCTGACGGGCTGA
>NZ_MXQD01000029.1:0-2251 GCF_002165585.1 Paenibacillus sp. MY03
TGTAGAGTAAAGGGCTGGGACTACCAGCCCCTCCTCATCAAACCGTACGTGCGGTTTTCCCGCATACGGCTTTCCGACGTTCTTCACCTTGCGCAGTACGTACTCGTCCAGGTCGTGACGGATTGTAACCCTGCTTCCTTTAGCATCTTGAAGAATCCGGATTGACGCAGCCTCCACCTTTTAAACTTCTTCCGGCAGAAGATCATCAGCCTCTTACGGATATACCAGTCGATCTTGGCCAAAAAGCCATTGGCTAGGCCTTTGTCCGCTTTGGCGTAGTAGTTTCTCCACCCCACTATTTTCGGGTTGAGTTCTGCGATGATCTCGCTGGTCTTTCGCTTCAGTAGCGTTCGCGACGACGTGCTTGCCTTTACTTTCGTCTTCATCTTCTTCATTGCTTTCTGCGACGGGAAGCACCGGAGAATTCGTGCCACTTTTCCCCCTTTGCGCATGACCGGCAGTCGGCGAAAATGATGGCCTAGAAAGTCGAAGCCCTGATCGTCCTCCCATACATTCACCAGCTTGCTTTTCTCCGTATTCATGCTCAGCTCCAGTTTTGCGAAAACAGCTTTCAATACCTGTATCGCTTCCAGCGCTTCTGCTTTTCGATGACATAGGATGACCAGATCGTCAGCGTAACGGACCAGCGTTCCGAGCTGCGTGTATTTCCTCTCCCAGATCGTGTCCAGGTAGTTCAAGTAAATGTTAGCCAGTAGCGGGGAAATAACGCCTCCTTGCGGGCTTCCGAGGTCCGAAGCATAGCACTCGCCATCTTTCATCACGCCTGCCGTCAGCCATCCGCGAAGAAGTTTCAGTACTTTCCGGTCGTTGACTCGTTGTTCGACGAGTGCCATCAGCTTCTCATGTGAGATGTTGTCAAAGTATCCCCGAATGTCGACATCCACGACCCAGTATACTTTCCCCTCGTTCGCCGTCGTCAGGATCTTTTGCAGCGCATCGTGCGCGCTGCGTTTCGGACGAAACCCATAGGAGAAGTCTTTGAAGTCGGCCTCGAAGATGCCTTCCAGTACGAGCTTTGTCGCCATCTGTACCAGTCGGTCTCTCACCGTCGGAATGCCGAGCGGTCTTGTCTTTCCATCATCTTTTGGAATATCTACTCGACGCACCGGCGTTGGTCGATAGGTACCGTTTCTCAGTTGACCGCATGTCTCCGCGATAAACCGCTTCTCGCCATAGTCTTCGTTGATCGATTGGATCGTGATTTTGTCGACCCCGGCACTCCCTTTATTGGCCTTTACTCGCATCCACGCATAGGTCATGATGTCCTCGCGACTGATCTTGTCATACAGAGCATGGAACCGCCGTCCTGGCTTTTCCTTAGCTGCAAGGTAGAGGGTTCTTTGAAGTTCTCGAGCTTTTTCTTTGGCGTTGTTAGCCTTTGCGGCATTCACTCACTCTTACCTCCTTGGTTCCCATGAACGAAGTGGGGTATTGTCTTTCGACGCCCTTCCCTCCACAAGGTTATGTTGTCCTTGCTTCCTCGGTACTACGGCCCCCTCCGACTCCCTTCCCACCGCTCACCACTTCACCTTTCAAGGCTTATAGGTTTGCTCGTTACGGCCCCTTGCTGCCGTGTGGGGGAGGGTCTCCCTAGTTCCGAACATAACTGTCTCCACATGCCGATCCCCATACACCGGAAGGTTCTTCCGTGCTGCTCCAAGTTCTTTGCACGTTCCATGGCCTTCGCCCGTCCGCTCAAGGCTCGGCTCCCTCTTGTCCCTTGCGGGTTACGCTTTACGGTGCGGCAGGATTCACTCGGATGTTACGGCCTGCGGGCTTGCTTCGCATGATTTTTTTTATTTTTTTTCATGCTTTTCGTAGGGCTTCAACCCATGGATTTCGCCATGACCTGCCTACTAGCTACAGGGCAGCTTGGCCTTTACCCCGGCTGAACTTTCATCAGCTAGTTATGCCCAGCTTGGCTAGGCGCACAACGGACACAGGCGACTTTATTTGCATCCTCCCAACGCCAATTTGACTGATAGCGACCAAGTAACGTCTCTCCTGTCTGTTAAAGTTTGTTTGGGACAAAAAACGGACAAATAGCGTCACAGGTGTCTGTTAGATTTTTCGAAAAACCTAAAGTGTCGCTCATCGCTCATAACTCATCGCTCATCTTGCCTGTCTGTTCTATCCCCTTACTCTCGATTAAGTGGAAAAACGCCCACTATTGCCTCCGTCTACGTCCTTGCTTGCGCTTTAGTGGGAAATCCTACCTCTAATCCAGGTC
>NZ_MXQD01000003.1:0-44489 GCF_002165585.1 Paenibacillus sp. MY03
ATTACCCTCGAAGATAGAAAAACCGCGGATGGAAACAGCAATAAAGCTGTAAAAGTTCCTACTGTTGCCGCACCAATAATAATACGAAACTGATCAATTAGATTATATTCTAAGTTAAAATTTTTTGATAAATCAATAATGTTACCTGTAAGCGGGGCCTGTAGCATATTAGCTGTTCTTGAAATGAGCAGTATGATCCCCGATAAGGATAAAGCAACCGCCAATTTCCCTAATCGTACACCTGCTAAGCGAATAGAATAGGTAAGAGTTTCCGAAAGATGAATAATAAAAGTAAACATAGATACAAGCAATACTTGCTCCAACAATCGAACACCTCATATCGTTCTTGACGATAGTGAATAAAGATAAGACCTCTATATAAATTATATTGATGTAATAACCTTCAATAAAGAGAAATGAGCTCCTTGATTTTTTCCTGTTTTTCGCATACCCAGGGGACGGTACGGTTAGAACTGAAAAAATTTAGACTGAGCCTGGAAAATGAAACAGCGACAGCCAAGGACTTTATTTCTCGTCCTTGGCTGTCGCTATTGTCATTCAACTAACGGTCCCCTACAGCGTAATCCGGATCAGGAATCAATGGGGGCGAATCCGATAATGGCTTGACGGAATCTCTTTCGATTAACTTTGAGTTCACATACACAAACTGTGCCTCTTCATCGGGATGCTGGAGTCTCCACTGCATTCGTTTTAACGCCTTTTCTGCAAATTCGAATCTATCGATATGCATCGTCGTAAGTGCAGGGACCATAGTTTGACTGATCTCCGTATTATCGAAGCTGATAAGCGAAACATCTTCGGGTACCCGAACGCCATTGATTTGGAGCTTGGATAACAAGATATGCGCAGCCATATCGCAATAACAAACAAATGCCGATGGGAGCTGGTCCGGCAACGAAAAGTCGAAGTGGTATTTTCCCGACTCATCGTTATTGACGATATGCCATTCTTTGCGAATTTCAAGTCCGTGTTGTGTTAAGGCCCTAAAATATCCGCAATATCGGTCCATTACACTGCTGGTATAGTTTGGGTTACCGACAAAACCAATAGTATGGTGGCCTTTTTCAACCAAATAATTAGTTGTGAAATAGCCCATTCGGTAATTATCAGACACGATATAATCCAATCGCAGGTTGTTTTTGTAAAAGTCGATCGCAACGATTGGTATGGGCAGATTTAAAAGCAATTTTAAATAATCGCTCTTAATTTCACCCGCAATAAACAGGCCGCTCAGTTCGCTTTGATCTTGAGTAAACGATAAAGGGTAATTTAGGGCATCTTCTTCCTTTGGTTCTAAGATGTAAAGATTCAAAGTGTAGTTCAAGAGGGCACACTCTCGATTCAAGTAATAAAAGATCTTTGTATAGAAATCATCGATCTCCAGAAAAAAACGTTTTGGGACGATGAGTCCCAACTTATAGACGGTCTGAATAGGTTTTTCTTTACGGGTTACGTATCCCATTTGATTGGAAAGCTCTATGATCTGTTTCTTTAATGCCTCACTGACACCGGGCTGGTTTTTAAGTGCTTTTGACACCGTAACCTTAGTAATCCCGAGTTTACTGGCGATCTTATCCAGGGTTACTTTTTCTTTAGTCATACTCAACTCTCCTCCAAAAGATAACAAAAACCTATATGTGCATTATCGCAATTATATAATATTGTAACTTTACAAGTCAACAGAATAAACAAAGTGGTTTAATCGTCTTTACTATTGGTTTTATCGCTATTCAGTAATGAATGAAAGCGGAAACAAGAATAACGGGAACATAAAATAAAAGATGTTGACACAAAAATGTGAAGTGACATATACTTGCTTCGAAAGGTTATTTATTAAAAATAACCAAAAAAGTAAGGTTACAAAATCAATGAGGAGGGTGCTTGAGATTTATTGGAGGCTTATTAACTTGATGAGGTGCTTGGGGCGATTGACGCGTTTGGTTCCTCGCACTAACAAAATGGTGGTGTTAATAAATTGAAGCATAAGGGCTTAAGAGATTTGGTGAAAAATCGTTACATATATCTAATGACGCTCCCGGCTCTGTTATTCAGCTTGATATTTTCTTATTTACCGCTCGCGGGCATTACGATGGCATTCCAGGATTTTAATCCGATCAAAGGTATTTTTGGAAGCGAATTCATTGGCTTGCGAAACTTCGAGTTCTTTTTTCGAGGCCGAGATTGGTTCACCGTGACGTTTAACACCGTTTTTCTTAATCTTCTATTCATTGGATTTGGAACACTGCTGTCCATCACTCTTGCCATCATGTTATCCGAGCTTGGTAAAAGCTTGTTTGTTCGAGGCATGCAGTCGATCATGATTTTGCCCAACTTTATATCCTGGCCAATTGTGGGGCTGTTCTCTGTAGCATTTTTAACTGCTGATACGGGCACCTTGGACGGGCTTATGAAAGGGTTGGGTATCTCGGATGCTTATATGGAATCTTCGATTTGGCCTGTTATTCTGCTCTTTTTCAGCTTATGGAAAGGCGCGGGCTTTGGAGCCATTGTCTACTTGGCGGCAATTGCGGGCATAGACAGGGGACTATACGAAGCGGCTAAGATTGACGGGGCCAGTCGACTCCAATGCATTTTCCGAATTACGCTGCCGATGCTTAAAAGTACGATCATTATGTTGTTTTTGCTTGCATTAGGCGGGATATTCTCGGGCACGTTGGATATGGTATATTCGTTGGTCGGGGATAACTCATTCCTGTTTCCGACAACGGACACGATAGATACTTATGTATTTCGCGCGTTGCGTACGCAAGGCTCATTTGGGATGTCCCAGGCCGTAGCCTTGTATCAATCGATTATCGGGTTCATCCTTGTCGTGCTCTCCAATCAACTTGTCAAAAAATTCGATAAAGATTCATCCATTTTCTAGAGTGGAGCGGTGAAAGTAATGAAATTATCATCTTTGTGGTCGTTGTCTACTTTATTTTACTTATTTACGGCATTGTTTTCTCTGGCCTGCGTCTATCCGTTTGTACTCGTATTGACGAGCTCGTTGACCGATGAAGTGGAATTGATACGGAACGGCTACTCCCTGTTTCCTGAAACTTGGTCTATTGCTGCTTATAAAGCTATATTAAGCACTCCGACGATCCCGAGAGCCTATCTAGTAACCATATTTACAACCGTTGCGGGTACACTTATCAGCTTGATTGTTACCAGTATGATCGCCTATGCCTTATCAGGTCGAAAGCTGTATTACCGTAACCACATTAACTTCATTTTCTACTTCACGATGCTGTTTAATGGCGGACTTGTATCCTTTTATATTTTAGTAACCCGATACTTGCAGCTAACGGACTCCATTTGGGTTTATATTATCCCTTTTGTTCTCAATCCATGGAACATGTTCCTCATGCGTAACTTTTTTAACGAAATACCGGATGAGCTTTACGAATCGTCGAGGCTGGAAGGCGCGGGGGAATGGCGGATTTTATGGCAAATTGTTTTGCCGTTGTCATTGCCGGCGTTGGCAACCATTGGTTTGTTCTACGCCCTTATGTATTGGAACAGCTGGCAACCGGCACTTCTTTTTATTAACAATGACAAGTTATTTTCGCTGCAGTATATCATCATGCAGATTATTCGCAACATTGACATTGCACAGAATATCGCGGTCTCAAGTACGGCCGGTTCGGTTATCAACACCCAGCGACCACCTGCTTTTACCGTAAGACTCGCGACCGCCATGGTTACCATTGGTCCGATTATCTTTCTTTATCCGTTCCTGCAGCGATATTTTGTAGGAGGCTTGAAAATCGGGGCAATAAAAGGATAAATCACAGCTACAATCAGCAAAGCTGAATTAGCATATAAAAATTTCGGAGGGGTTAAATATGAAAAAAGGTATAAAAAAGACACTTTCTTTGATCTTTGCAGTCACCATGAGTACTTCTTTGCTTGCGGCATGCACCGGTAAAAACTCGCCATCGACACCGGATAAGGGCGAGTCGTCACCGACAAATGCGGTGCAAAACAATTCGTCGGAACCGCCCGCAGTTAAGACTCCGTTGGAGCCTGTAAAGCTGGAGGTCATGCTCTGGGGAGACAAGCCGAAGCAATTCGACGAGATTGTCGATGAATTCGAAAGACAGACCAAAGATACCTTGAACATTGACTTAAACGTGACTTGGACGCCGCTGGCCGACTACGGCAACAAAATAAAGCTGATGCTGTCAGCCGGGCAAAAGATTGACTTGGCTTTCGATGCACCGTGGTTGAACATGCCTGGTTTGATCGCTAACGGCAGCTATATTGAATTGGACAAGTATTTTAATAACGATCAATATCCGGGCTTGCAAAAAGCGTTCGGCGAAAGCTTGCTTAACAATAATAAATTTGTTGGTCCCGATAAACAGCAGCATGTTTACGGGGTACCGCTCGGTCAAGGTTATGCTCCCGTATATGCGTTGTATTACCGGAAAGACTTGGCCAAAAAACACGGTATATCGGAACTGAAGTCCTATGACGATATGATTGCTTACTTTGATGCAGTAAAAAATAATGAGCCTGGAATTACTCCATATATCTTTAATAAGGATCAATACCCGCCAGCATGGATTATTGACGGAAATAGAGCCATTAAAATCGATCAGGCCAAAAATAATATATGGGAAGTATCGACAGGCTCCGCTGGCGTAGCCAAATTGCATATTGTAGACAACCAGATTAAAGCAGCCTATTTGCCAGGGGAAAGCACGGATGCTTTGAAGGATTTTCCTGAGCCCTTTCATGCACTCGACTTCACAACCAATGAAGAGATATTGAATTGGAACGAGAAGGGTTACATCGAATCCAATGCAATCAACCGCAAGGATGCGCAAGATCAATTTACTGCAGGCACCGCCGGCTCGTACATGCAGACGTTAGACAGCTATGTCGCACTAGAGAACGCATTAAAAGCGGCAGTGCCGGGAAGCGAGCTGGGTGTATATGTGTACGAGAACAACGTGCGCAACATGGAACCGGCTTCTCTGCTAACCGAATTTAAGTTTTGGAACTTCTTGAGCATCCCCGCTTCGTCTAAGAATGCTGATCGTTCTATGATGTTCCTGGATTGGATCTTTGCAAGCCAACAAAATCACGACTTATTTGAATACGGAATTGAAGGTAAAAACTGGGTTGCGGTAGGGGACGATAAATACAAGCTTCCGGATGGAGTGGACCCTGGCCAGAACTACGCATTTCCTGGATACCAATTAACTTGGAATCCGAACTATATGCGTCTTGCAGAAGCATATCCGCAAGATGTAGTGGAGTATTACAGTTATGTTGCTCAAGATACGACGTTCCTCAAACAAGTTAGCGCCGGCTTTACTTTTAATGGGGAGCCTGTGAAAACCGAAATGACCAACCCTTCATTTGCAAAAATGGCCGCCGAAAACGCAGGTTTTGAGCTGGGACTCATTAAAAATATTGCGGACAACAAAGCCAAACAAGAACAGAATCTGTTGAAAGACAAGCAATTGCAGGCAGATATTCAGAAAATCAAAGCGGAATTGGTTCAACAACTGCAAGCGTTCTTGGATGAGCAATAATGACGGAACTTTGGACCGTTGATAAACTGCGGGAAAGGGGCGGCAACCAGCAACGGTGGCTGAGCCTTCCCGGTAGTCGCGTCGTTGTAAATCCTTTTAATTTCAAGAAGGCGGGGACGACGTCCCCTTCTTCGTACAGCAATCGATCCACAATGCCTATGAATATCGGATATCTCACTCCGCATATTCCCGAGTCCGAGATCGGGTTCGAGTTTGGCGATATGATTATGATTCACACGGATACCAATCGCTCGCCGCAGCGAATCGAGGGATGCGTATTAAATGTATCTGACCCGGCCCGGTGGACAATAAGCGAATATGATATTCCCGGTCATGGAACCGCCCTGTTCGACGTCTCTGGTATTACGATTACGGTTAATAGCGATGCAAGAGATTACTGGCAGTATCTTACGACGGAAATTGAGGTTGACCTTGATCAAACGCCAATGCTGAATGTGGTTGTGCCGGAATGTTTGTCCGCATGGAGCATTAAAGTTGCGCCGCTTGAGGCGGAGTCTGCAAGAGAAGATATCGAACTGATGACGGAAAATTCCAACTCGGGTGTCTTTAGCGTTAATATTGCCGAAGTGACCGGATGGGGAGGACGCAAGCGTTTTAAGCTGAGGTTATATGCTTATGGGTTTGGCAAATCCATAACCTTTGAAAAACTGGAGATTGCGGGCGTTTTGAATCCCTACGCCGATGCCATCCGGTTTGAAACCGAGTGGGCGCCTCACGAACTTGCCTTTCAAGCGTTTTATCGAAATCAAATGACGTTGGAAGGACGAGACTATTTCTATAACACGAACACGGTGTGCAGATCCATAACTTGTGCGCAAGAGGCGTCGGGCGCCGACATCATCTTGGGCGGCCGTTATACGGGACAGCTAACGTATGATCCCAGCCTGGCCATGCTTGTTGTAAAAGACAGACGGTATGCCTTCGCGATTCGACTATTAGGAGAACACGTTGAGGGGATGGTTTACTATGCCAATTATTGCGATTATTTAAGCGGCACTCGGGCATTGGAGGAGCCTCCGCAATACGGGTATTGGCAGATGCGGATAAAATCGGTTCGGAGCATCGGAGAAGGCATTCATCTTTTGGTCTCCTTCCCGGGTCCGCTTGAAACGGCCGAGAGCCTGGTACGGAATTTGAGCGCGATTTCGCTTCGGGAGTCGGTTGACGAACGTTTAACGGAAAAAAGGCAACAGAATGAACGATTTTGGAACGGGTTTTTGGAAAAGGTCCCATCGCCATCTTTGTTCTCACTGGATCATGTTCCATCCAAAGGAGTAACGCCTGATCAAGCGGAGGAACAGTATTATAAGGCATGGATTTTCCTGGCGTCCAATATGCTGGACGTATCGCCGGAAGCTGGGTATCCATACCCTCAGCTTTGCTGCGGCAAACCTTCGTTATGGGGGTCCGGGGCTCACGAAGCGCCTTATTCCGCTGCATGGGAAAGCCTCTTTGCGATACAACTGTACGCGTATATCGATCCTGACGTGGCTTGGAAAGCATTTAAAGGTCTGATGTCTTTGGTTGACCCGACCGGCATGCTCGGGGGAGAAAGTCTGCCCTCCAGAAAAGCGCAAACGGCCATGATTTTATACGAACTAACCGGAGATATAAATGCCTTGCGGTCCGTATATCCGTCAATCCGTTCATACTTACGCTGGCGTGTGGACAACCCGCGCTGGATTCTTGGATCGATTAATAACCCGAATTCGAAAGATTCGGAGTTCGTCGTGTCCGCCCTTATCGACATTTCTTATTTCATTCGAATGGCGGAATTGCTCGGCATGCAGGACGAGATTCCGATCTGGCAAGAAACGTATGCCGAATTATTGCAAAATTACAAAGCATGGTTTTGGGACGCGCCGGGCGGATTTCCTAATCAATATTACGATACCGCCACGGGAGCGAGAAACCCGGGCTGGACCTCCTGGGTGCTGACGGGCGTTTACCTCCCTTCCTTGGAAACGCCTTATGCGGAGAGCCTGATTAACCGGTTTCTGGGAGAATTCGACCCGAGCAAACCGTTTGGAGGACTTGCTTACCCCAAACATCCGGATATTAACTTCGACATTTACGGCTTGATACAGTTGGGTTTTCTGGAGGAGGCTCGGCAGCTTGTCGAGGTATGTATCCGCGATGTAACGATGTCCGGTTTTTTTGCGGAGCAATATGATGTGGAGGATAAACCCCATCCGACGGGAGTCAGGCCATCCATTTTCGGGTGTGCGCAATTAATAGAATGCGTACTTTTAAAAAACGGGTACCGCTTGGAAAACGGCAAGCCTTATCGGATGAATTTGTTCCATGAGCAAGGGCTGGTTGAGAGTTTTTAGGAAATGTATTCGAACATAGAGACTTCAAGGATTGGGAGTGTAAAAGCTGACTAACACCGTATCTTTAAATGAATGTCAATGGGGATTAATGGGCTTTTACAAAAACCAATGGCGACTATATGAGTCCATGGAACTCGGTCACGAGATCATTCCAGCTATTGGACATATGAAAGCAAGGATTCCCGGCAGTGTGCAAACGGATTTAATGGCGAATGGGTGGCTAAAGGATCCCAATTTAGGATTGGCCAGCTTGGACGGCGAGTGGGTTGATAACAGGGAATGGGTATATGAAACGAATTTCAGCATATCCGATGACTGGCTGCAAGATCGATGCGAACTCGTATTCGAAGGATTGGATTACTCCGGAGAAATTTATCTCAATGGCAGCAAAGTTGCGGGTTTTGAAGGCATGTTTATCCCCGTGAGACTGGATATAACAGACCGGATCCGTACAAATGGATCCAACCGATTGTTAGTCGTCTTTCATGCGGCGCCGGATATTGACGGACAATTCGGTTATTCCAATCAAATTCGAAAGCTGAAATCGCGTTTCAACTATGCCTGGGATTGGTGTCCGAGGATTGTCCCGGTCGGTATTTGGAGAGACGTCTATCTTCAAACCTACAGCGAGGTCAAAATCAATGATTTCTACCCCAATGCAATGGTAGAGGACAACATGATCGACGGCCATGTGCGGTTTCGTACGGAAGTGACCGTTCAGAGACGGGGCTCCTATACGATCTCTTACAGGGTCATGACAGACCAAGGCGAACAGAAGGCGATTGCCGTTCATACGATGGAGCTTGAATGCGGTAATTCATTTATTATTGAACACGAACTTGCAGTGGCTGACATTGCATTATGGTGGCCTAACGGGTATGGAAATCAACCGCTGTATGAGGTTTTCATTGAGATCACGAATGATAACCATATCATGAAATGCCAGGATAGGAAGCTTATCGGATTCCGTAAGTTGGAATTTATTAAAAATCCGAATTCCCCTGAAAGCGCTCTACCTTATACGCTCGTAATCAATGGCAGACCGATCTTCATGAAAGGCGTTAACTGGGTGCCTATTCGCCCCTTTTATGGAGATGTCAAGGCGGACGAATATGCCAACTATCTTGGCCGGTTTAAAGATATGAATGTAAATATTTTGCGAGTTTGGGGCGGCGCCATTATTGAAAAACAAGATTTCTATCAATACTGTGATGCCAATGGACTCATGGTGTGGCAGGAATTATTGCAATCTTCTAGCGGAATCAACAATACACCGCCGGACGATCCCAAGTTTCTCAATGATTTGGAGCAGGTGGCCATCTTTGCCATTAAGGAAAAAAGATCGCATCCAAGTCTTGTCATCTGGTGCGGGGGCAACGAGCTCATGTGGGAAGGGTTTAAGCCTGTCGATGAGAGACATGCCAATATTGCGAGACTAAAAAAAGTTGTCGAGGAGCATGATCCTGACCGTGGATTTTTGCCGACAAGCGCCTCCGGCCCAAGCTTTAATGCCAATGTCAAACATATGGGCAACGGGCTTCATCATGATGTGCACGGCCCCTGGTTATATTTGGAGGGGGATCACTACGAATTTTTTAACAAGGACGACTCACTATTGCTGTCCGAGATGGGGACTCCCGGTATTTCAAGAGCGGAAAATATTGAGAAATATGCGATAGGCTGTTCGGCTTGGCCTCCAACAAAGGAAAATCCGTATTGGGTTCATCGGGGGGCATGGTGGATTCAATGGGAGCAGTTAAACAGATTATTCGGCGAGTGGAGTCGCGATCATAATGAATTGCAAATATACAGTCAAGCCAGCCGGTATGTGCAGATGGAATCGCTGCGTTATGCGATCGAAGCGACTCGGAGAAGGGAGCCATACGCATCCGGTTTTATTATCTGGATGGGAAATGAACCCTTTGCCAACAACTCGAACACATCTGTAATCGAATATGACGGAATGGTCAAACCGGCTTATTATGCCGTAAAGAATGCATTTTCCTCACTCCATATTTCAGCGAAGTATGACAAGGTCAACTTTAGCGAAGGAGAGCGTTTCAGCTGTCAATTGTACTTGCACGATGAGCTTGGAACAAACGGACAGACCTTTGAGGTACAGGCCGAAATTGTAGGGATCGATGGCACGGTGTATAAGCAAGACAGGTTTACCTGTACTTCCGAACAACTTGCAACGCAAGTAGGCGAGCTGGATTGGATTGTCTCAGGGGCTCCGTACTCTCTCTTTTTCTTGAGATTGCAAGTAAGGGATAAAGAGGATGCGGTTGTCAGCACCAACACGTATCTGTACTCTATGGACTTGCTCTCCCCGTATCGACCGCTAAGACAGTTGCCTAAAGCATCGTTAGCTGTGGAACTTATGGGAGAAGGGCAGCTGCAGATTCGCAACGTCTCCGATATTACAGCGGTAGGTGTCATGATTCAAGAAAAAGAAGCTTCCAGGATTGTTTCATTTAACCATAACTATCTTCATATTTTCCCTGGAGAAAGCGTTACGATTGAGAGCTCTATGCAACCTATGGATTCGGTGGAGCAGCTTATCATAAACGGTTTCAACATTGGTTTGCCGAGCTAATCATCGAGTTAAAGAAAAGGAGGGTATTTGATGTTTAGGTTTATGAGATGGAATAGGTCTATTTCATTAATGGTTATCGCATGTTTATTGTTTACCTATCCGAGTTTGGTCGCAGCGCAGAAATCGGAATTGGAAAATCATTGGGCACAACGGGCAATGACAAAATGGATTGATAAGGGGATCATCCGAGGAGATTCCAAACAGCAGTATAAGCCTGATCAACCAATGACCAGAGCGGAATTAGCCAGCTTTATCGTACGCATATTGAACTTGAAAGAAACGAGCAATAAGGAATTTGCCGATGTATCCCCCAATGCCTGGTATGCTTCCGATTTTTCGAAGGCGCATGCTGCCGGACTAATATTGGGCGATGACAGCGGACACGCAAGGCCGCTGGATTACATTAGCCGCGAGGAAGCCGCGGTCATTTATTCCCGAGTATTCCAGCTGCAAGCAAGCGACAAATCTCCATCTCAGAAGTTTGCCGATGCTGCGCTTATTGCCGATTGGAGTCGTGAAGCGGTACAGGCCATGCAAGAGAACGGCTTTATTAAGGGGAAGGGCGGAAATAAATTCGACCCCAAGGGTCGCTTAACCCGTGCGGAAGCCTTTCAAATCTTCGATAATGTCGTTGATGAAATCATTAGCGATGGTGGTGCCTACTCAGGAGATTACCAAAAAAGCGTCATCATTAATGGCAATCATGTTGTTCTTTCTAACATGAAAATAAAAGGCGATCTCTATCTTACGGTTGGAGTCGATGCCGGTGTCGTTACACTGGACGGGGTCGAGGTAGAAGGAAATATTATCATCAACGGCGGTGGGCTTGAAGGCATATCTATTGCCAATTCTAAAATTAAAGGCAAGGTTATCGTAAACAAGGAACAAATGAAAGTCGTTGCAGATAACAGTGTCATTCACACCCTGGATGTGGTGAAACCCGCAAACATCAGCTTAAATAACTCCAAGGTGGACGAAATGGTTCTCGGCAACAAGGGAACAGGGAGCGAACTCCATCTCGATAAGCAATCCAGGGTGGGGCAATTTATCGCACAAGCTTCAATAACCATTACAGGAGCCAATGGGATAGACAATGCCGATATTCAAGCTGGCGGAGTGGTGATGGATAATCAACCCGGCAAGATCATGATTGCTCCGGGTATAAGCGTGAAGATTGCGGGTAAGAACGTAACGGCTCAAGACTTGACGAGTCATCCGGGATCGACTGCCCCTGGCGGGGGGAGCACCAATCCAACAAATCCAACCGATCCAACCGATCCAATGCTAAGTCAGCAGTTAATAGAAGAGGATAGTCCGAAACAGCGTCGTTGGATGAGTGTGCCGCAGAGCAGGATTGTCGTCAATCCTTTCGATTTTCATCTGCCGGATCCGACGACACAGGTTCATAATAGCAATAGCCCAATCCTTCCCCTGAATATTGGCTTTCTGAGCCCTTGGCCAACGAATTACAAGGGGTATACCTTGGATACCGTAATGGGAATCTTCGATAAGTCGAATACGGATCAGACTGTTGACAGCATATGGTCGGCAAGCTTTAACGATCCGGACAAATGGAGAATTAGCGAGTTCGAATATCCCGAGGATGCCGTTGTTGACTTCAATTCGGATTTTATACAATTGAATGTAAAAAACGATGCAACCTTTCCTTGGCAGTTTCTAACAAGTGAATCGATAGCCATAGATTTAGATAAGAAACCATTACTGCAGCTTCATACAGAAACGACGGGAGCTTGGGCCATTAAGATCTACGACTTGAGCAAAGGCGACCGTGGAGATGAACGGGTATTACGCGCGGAGAGCTCAGCTGACGGAACGGAAACGATTGATATTGCCAAGATGGTTCCGGACTGGACAGGCGAGAAGGATGTATTGCTGCGCATATTCCAGGTGGGCAAGGGCAGCTATCTCAAAATAGATACGTTGGAGATTGTCGAGATTCAATCGACATTAGCGGAAGCGAGCGACTATACGACAACATGGGCGCCGCATGAGCTAACCTTCGGGGCGGACTACAATAGCGGTCTGCAATTGGAAGGGTCAGACTTCTTCTATGACGAGAACACGGTTGTTCGGACCATTAAAGCAAATCGAAACGGTACTAGCAATTCCATCTCTTTGTTTGGGCAATACAAAGGGGATATCCAATGGAATGAAGATATAAATACCTTATACGTATCAACGGGGACAACCTTGCAGGATCAGCAGTATGCGATTTCCTTCGGGCAACAGCCTTCTAACGGTATTCGATATTTCGAAAGTTATGCGGATATGCTGATTGACAACGGCTCATCGCAACCCCATGGCAAAGGGTACTGGCTGATGGATTTCGAACTTCATACGTTGCCGCCTGGCGGATTATCCGCAGCATTCAGCATTGGAACGCCAGCGGATAGCAAGGTTAGTATTATGGAAGCCGTTCGCAATCCATTCGAGAACAACGATCGTGATCTTAAATTTAAGGAACGATTGGATAATTGGAATCAATATCTCGCCAAAGTACCTAAACCGGGTAAGTTCGAACTGGAACATGTTGATCCGCAAGGCGTCACATTCGAACAGATTGAACAGGAATATTACAAGGCTTGGGTGTTTACGGCTTCGAACATTTTGGCTGCTGCTCCCGAAGTCGACTTTAACTATCCGCAAATCGTGACAGGGAAGGCTTCGCTCTGGGGGCATGGCGATCAAAAAGCGGCGTATTCCGCTTCGTGGGAAAGCTTGCTGTCGATTCAACAGTATGCATACATTGACGTCGAACTGGCATGGGATGCGTTTAAAGGGATGATGTCCCTGGTGGATGACGACGGACTTATGGCAGGGGAAAGCTTACCTTCCAGAAAAGCTCAAACAGCGCTCATCCTGTATAATATATCCAAGGATGCGGATTCTTTGGAAGAGATTTACCCCGCTTTAGAGCGGTATCTCTTGTGGAGAATCGATCATCTTCGTTGGATTATGCCCGGCGTCGACAATCCGGATGTCATTGACGCGGAATTTGCCGTCTCTGCACTTAAGGATATCGAATTCGCAATCGAGATTTCTCGCATATTAGGGTATATCGACAAGATTGACTTCTGGGAAGATAGATATAAGGAGTTATACAAAACATATACGACTACCTTTTGGAAGGATGGAGTGCCTTACCAATATTACAATTTGGTAAATGGCGAATTCACGCCGGGCAATCCGCTTTGGACCTCCACGGGTATGTATATTACCGATTTAGACCCGACTTTGCGTGAAAGTTTATATAATCGGTTGAAAGCGAATATGAAACCGGAAGAACCATTTGCAGGGTTGTTTATCCCGAAGCATCCGGATGTTGGTTATTTGACATACGGCTTGATTGACAACGGTTTAATAGAAGACGCAAAAATGATTATTGAAACCATGATAAGGGATGTGACCAAAGCCCATTTCTTCGCCGAACAGTATTCGGTACCGGGAGTGCCATATCCGCAAGGCGTACGTCCATCCTCTTTTGGAGCTACTATGCTCGTTGATAACGTGCTTCAGCGTAACGGATATCGTATGGATATGGGCAAACCGATGTTTACGAACTTGTTTGAGGCCGACGGTGAAGTATCCAATATTTTATTGGATGGATTGACGCTTAACTACAAACTGGACGCTTCCAAGAAGAAAATCAATTTGTCGGGATCTTGGATGGGCGGCACATCTGCGATTATTGATGCGCCTGATCATAAGCCCGTTCATTTGCCGGCAATAACGGAATCTCCGCTCAAGGATCAAATCATTGGAGTTGGCGAACAAGTGAAGCTCCAATTGCAAGACGGGGTATCCTATTATGTTGCGAGCAGCAAAAAAACGACAGCAGCAGTCGAGTTGGTTGACAACGTACTCACTGTGACAGGCCTCTCTGCCGGAAACGCTGTTATTACGGTTGTTTCCAGTCGAAATGGCTATTCGGATACAATCCGTACATTCGATGTGGGTGTTTCCGCAGCCAAAGGATGGCAACATGAAGAGGCAGGTTTGAATGCATGGACTTGGGATCACGGGAAGTTAAACGTGAACGGAGCCGGTGGAAAGCTTCAGCTTGACGTGCTGCAGGACCATTATATCGAAACGGTAATTGAAGCCGATTCCGGTACGGTACAACTGCTAAAGCTCGCTGTTGCGGAGGCTAGCGCTCATTGGGGTGTCAGCTTGATCAACGAAAGCAATGAAGAAATGGTTGTAAGAGAGAGCGGTTATGGAACAGGCGACTACCTCTATGATTTGGAAGCATTGACGGGCTGGACGGGTCAGCAGACGTTCAAGCTGCGGATCTACGCTTCGCAGTTCGGCGGACGGGTAATATTCGATACGTTGAAGCTGATGAGCAAGCCCGAGATCACGATGCAAAGCATTGCCGACTACGAAGTAGAGGCTTATACGGATACCATGATTCCGCTACGGACAACCCCGGGGCTTGTCAGCTATGCATTGACCTCGGAACATCCGGAGATCGCCAATGCTCAGATGGTGGGGAATCAGTTGAAGCTGCAAGCGCTAAGCGAAGGGACGACAACGATAACCATTCAATTAAAGAGAGAATTTTATGGGGATCGGAGTCTCTCCTTTCAGGTGAACGTCAGCATCCCGGATGTCACTGTTGCCGATATTGCGCCACAGTATGTTTCGGTCGATGCGAGCAAGCGTGTGCAAGTTGTTGCGGTTCCGGACAACGTAACGATTGTTCCGGTATCTAGCGATAGCGCTATCGTTCAGGCAAACGTGCAAGACGGGGAATTGTCGATCATAGGTGTATCCGAAGGCAATGCGACGATTTCGTTAACGTTGTCGAAGACGGGCTATCAGTCCGCAACGAAGACATTTCCAGTCACGGTATTCGCCAAAGGCTTAGGCTGGCAGGCGGACTTTACAGACTTGCAGCGGTGGAATTCCGGATATTCCTCGAACCCGGGCGGCCTTGATGTCGTGCAATTGGATGGCGGAGCGGGCGGCGTTAAACTAACCGTGACCGATCAGGCGAATCCGACCTGGCAACCGTTCTACACAAAAATAAAGGTAAACGTGGATGAAACGCCGATTCTGCAAATTCGGGCCTCCAACGCAACAAAAAATTGGACGGTAAAAATCGGGACCAGCGAATTCGGAGATGAGCAGGCCTTGAAAGGGGAGGACGGATCGGAAGGCATATTCAACTACAATCTGAAACAGTATGGACAAATGAATAGTTGGACCGGGGAGCAGGAATTTTTCGTCAAGATTTATCTTGTCGGCGGGTCGAGCGCTTCCATTACGATCGATCAACTGCGCATGGTTAGCCAGACCTATCTCGACAACAACGCGTCAGCAATTACAGTTGGCGATATATTGCCGCAGTATGTTTCGGTCGATGCGAGCAAACGAGTGCAGGTTGCGGCTGTTCCAGAAAACGTAACGATTGTTCCGGTATCTAGCGACAGCGCTATCGTTCAGGCAAACGTACAAGCCGGGGAATTGTTGATCAGCGGCATATCCGAGGGAGAAGCGAATGTTACGTTGACGTTGTCCAAGGCGGGGTTTCCTTCGGTGACGAAGACGTTCCCGGTGACGGTGCTTGCTGAAGGTTTAGGCTGGCAAGCGGACTTCACAGACTTGCAGCAGTGGGAATACGGATATTCCTTCAATCCAGGAGGTATTAAAGTCGAACAGATAAACGGCGGAGCGGATGGCATTCGATTAACGACAACAGATTTGGCCAATCCGGCATGGCAACATTTCTACACGAAAGTTAAAGTAAAAGTGAATGTGGATGAAACGCCGATTCTGCAGATTCGTACCTCCGCAGCAGTGAACAACTGGACGGTAAAAATCGAAAACTTGGACATTGGAGTTGATCAGGCCCTGAAGCCGGAGGACGGATCAGCTGGTACTTTCAACTACAAGCTGACTACTTACGGACCAATGTTAGGCTGGACCGGGGAGAAGGAGTTCATCATTAAAATATTTGTCATCGGCGAGCCGGGCGCTTCCATTACGATCAATCAAATGCGTATCGTCAGTCAAAGCTTCATTGACGGACAAGTATAACAGGTACACCTAACAGTCAGCGGTGATGTCGCAATTACTGAGATGTGTGTTTTGCGACTCGCTGCTGACTGTGTTTTTCATCTGCCGAGGGTGATTGAACGGGATGAAATCTTAATCTACAGGGAGGAGCATGAAATGATGCGGAAAACCAAAAAGTCGGGTCTGTATTTCCTGGTATTCGCGATTCTTGTAACATTGCTCGAAAGTTCCTTTGGATCTATGAAAGCTCATGCTGCACTGATTGGTAATGTGGAGATGGCGGGAGACGCTGCTTTTAACAGCGACAGTATTGCGGACAGCAGCGCTCAACAACCCCGCTGGCTTAGTTATCCGGGCAGCCGCCTATCTTTGAACGCCAACATGGGGGACTCATCAACGCCACCGGGGGCATTGGATGGAGAATTAGCGGCTCATTTGGGCGGATGGTTTAAATCATCCACTTTCAAATGGCCTTCCGTAGTGAATACAAGATTGGTAGCTACCGGAACGAACGGAAACCCGGCCGGCACCGTTCAATCTACTTGGTATCCTTACAAAATCGATTTTAATGCGACTTACTCCGGCTTGGTCAACCAATCCTTAAGCGGCTACGATTTTTTTGTGGATGACAATGGCACATTTGTCCGTTATCTCCAAAATAATTCGGGCGTCCCCAATGATGTTCTGGTAAGAGGGACGATCACCGGCTCGGGCGGCGCACAATGGGACGGCACCAACCGTGTCCTGCTTGTATCGGAAGCCAACTATTATTATGCCGTTCATTTTGTTGGCCTGACTGCGGATACAACCCCGGTAGCGTTAAATGAGGTCCCTGTTCTTGGAGCATCTACATGGAGCTTTAGAAAACATTTTAATTCAGGCGGGAGAATGGCGGTTAGCATAGGCGTTGCCTCCTCATCCGAAGGCAGTACCGTAGCCATCTCTCGCGCTAAAGATGTGTTTGCCCTTAAAGTAACCGATCGATTAACGGCTGCCAAAGCCTATATGGACACGCAACTCCGGAAAGCGCCGCTGCCTTCTGTCTGGGGATTCTCCACGGTTAACCCCTATGGGGTAACCGCTCAGCAGCATCGCGATAGCTATTACAAGGCCTGGACGTTTTATTTGCAAAATTATATGAAAGCGCTACCGGAAAATGCTGCCTCTTTCCCCTATCCGCAAATGATGACGGGCAAGCCTTCATTATGGAATTTCGGCGAACCGCGCAATCCGGGATCGGCGCAATGGGAGAGCCTGTTCGGTTACCAGTTTCTATCTTACATGATGCCTGCAGAAGCATGGAACGCCTATTTGGGCTTAATGAGTCTGGTCGATTCCAACGGAGCGCTTGCAGGAGAATCTTTGCCGACTCGAAAAGCTCAGACAGCATGGATGCTTTATAAAAATACTAACGATTTGAACAAACTGCAGACCGTATACCCTAATCTTAAACGGCATCTCGATTGGGCCGAGGATCACCCGTACTGGTTTATGGAGGGGGTCAATACTCCGCCTACGTCCAGGGATTTGGATTTCGTCGCCTCGTGGCTTTTCGATGTAGATTTTGCTATAAAAATAGCCAACGAACTAGGGATATCAGCCGACATCGCGATGTGGCAAGCCAAAAAACAATCGATGATTGCAAATATGGAGGCTTGGTTCTTCGCAGAGCCTCAGCAAATCTATCAATATTATGATACGATAACGGGGCCGGTCAGCCTTGGGGGCGACTATATTAAAATTAGCGCGCTTGCGGTTAATGGCTTGTCATCCAATCCTTTGTCCAAATTAAAAGATTATTTTATAAGCATTCATAATCCAAGCGGGCAAATGAGCGGCTTTGGCGCAATGAAATATCCAAACGCATCTTTAACCATTTATGGTCTGTTGAATTATAGCGGTCACAAGCAAGCGAAGGAATTTATCGAAGCCAATTTGCGCGATGCGATACGCGCCCCGGATTTTGCGGAGATGCTTCTTCCTGGCAGTTCGAATAATCCGACCGTCGGCGGCGTTCGGCCGAGTCTGTTTATGGCAAGCGCGGTTATTGAATTTACCTGGTTGTTGAACGGCGTTCGCATTGATTCCGGGTCGGCGACGAACTTTGCTTTTAACTCATCCGCCTTCTCTATGCCAAATGTTCCGAATGTTATGCCTACTGTGGAAGATTTCAAAAATGTGGAAGACTGGACCGAACGTGTAAATTCAGGCATGTATGCGATCAATGGAGCAGGTACGATATTCAACTATTCCGCAAACAATCTCAACTACGGATATGGGGCCAAGCAAGTTACCTATGATGTAGACGCATTCTCTCAAATGACGATCAAGGTGGATAAAGTGCAAGGCGGTTGGGCGTTAAAAGTTAATGATGGCGGAGTCGATATTGACTTGCAAACTTCCACATCCCAGGTCGGAGAGTTCACGTATGACTTGAAGGCGATCACGGGGTGGTCCGGTACGAAGACATTTAAAGTCAAGTTGTTTGCTGTTAATGGTTGGGTAAAGGCCGATACGATCCATGCCATCCCTGCAACAGTACTGGAGGATTTTAATAATGTATCGGACTGGACGAATCCATTCAATGCATCCATCTCTACAACTTCGGGGGTAGCTACAGTATTTGCTGCTGTCGGTCCTTATGGTTCTGTAAGGAAAAACGTAACTGTCAATCTAACGGATTCGCCGTTCTTGCAGATTACCGTACCCCAGGCTTCGACTGGGACCCAATGGGCATTAAAAGTGAACAAAGGTTCTGGGGATATCAACGTGCAGACGGACACCTCTCAAACCGGAACCTTTACCTATGACCTTAGGGCTATTACGGGTTGGGGCGGCAAACAAACCTTTGATATTTTGTTATATGTCGTAGGTCCAACAGGGTCGAGTTTTAAAGTCGATCTACTATCGAGCCCTGCCTACACACTGGAGGATTTCAGCAATGTCTCGGATTGGCCGATCCGTAACAATGCCATTGCAAGCTCTTCAAACGGTCTTACAACCCTTTCTGCCGTAAGTGGTCCTAACGGAAATATGATCAGAGCGGTGGAATACGATTTAAATCGATACCCTATTTTAATTGTTCAAGTTCCGACTCTGACCAATGGCGCTAAATGGGCCTTAAAAGTCAATGACGGAACCGGTGACAAAGTCATTCAAGCGGATACACTGGAGACTGGGACTTTTAGATACAACATCCCAGCCCTTACAGGGTGGAGCTCAGAGAAGAAATTTGATATCGTCCTGTTTGAAATCGGCGGAGCGGGAACATCTATGGTAGTCGATGAAATGAGGATTTCGAACGCCCTGTAATGTTAAGCGTAGTCCCGTTCAGTTGAACGGGACTGTTCGATCATTTACAGAAGCGACTCCACGCCGTCAATATAAATCGCCGTGCCGGATATATGGCTGGACTCGTCCGAAGCCAGAAACAGCACGAGATCGGCGACTTGCTCCGGCTTGCCGGGTCCATGTTCCAGCGGCTGATTGCCCTCCGGATACTTTACGGGAATTTTAATTTCCTCCACCTCGGGCGTCGTATGCGTGTTCTCGCCGATATTGGTTTCGATGGCGCCGGGACAGATGGCGTTGACGCGAATGCCGTATTGCGCAAGCTCCAACGCCGCCATCTTGGCGAAAGCGACCTGGCCGGCCTTGGAGGAGCTGTAAGCGGACATGCCGAAGCCGGTAAACTTGCGGCTGCCGTTGATGGAGCTGGTAATGACGATGCTGCCGCCGTTCTCCTTCATATGGGGAATGGCATATTTGGCGGCTAGAAACGTTCCCTTAAGATTAATGCCAAGCGTCGTATCCCAGTCCTCGGGCTCCATGTGTTCGATCGGCGCCAGCGTTCCGTTTACGCCCGCGTTTGCGAACAGGATGTCGATGCGCCCGTACTTGTCGGCCGCCTGCTTAAGCGCCCGTTCGACGCGAGCGGGATCGGATACGTCCGTATCGGCAAAGAAGGCTTCGCCGCCATGCTCTTGAATTTCCTTTTCGACCTCCTGGCTTCTCCCGTCGACAAGATCGACCAGCACGACCTTTGCTCCTTGTTCCGCAAGCCTCAACGCGGCTGCCCGGCCAATGCCGGATCCAGCTCCCGTAACGACCGCTACTTTACCTGCTACTCTTCCTTCGTTTTTCTTGTCCAACATGATACTATCGCTCCTTCCAGAATTGTCGTTCTAATCTTTCCATAACCGCCTGGCGGCTATTCCGAATCTTTTGATATTCGAATATAGCCGTATGCCGGGGATTCAGGGCTCGTTGGCAGAGAATGGTTGGCCGGCATCGATGCCCGTATTGGTTAGACGTACGTGCACGTTAATTTCGAATTTTGCTTGCTTGAAACGTTCCCCCCAATTTTGCTGCAAACTCTTCCAACGGCTGTTATGCCAGCGGTGGAGATGCGCGCCTGCGCCAAGGACATCAGCCTCCTTCTCTTGCAAGTAAGCTGCCGTCGAGGCAAGCCGCTTCTCCAGCTTTCCGGCGATTTTGTCGGTAAAACGGCTAACGTCATCCTCTGTTTTGATATGGGTGCAGGCAAGCTCCTTGACGCTTCCCGACACCTGCACGCCAACATGTACCGTCAACTGGTCATTGATCAGCCGAGGTTTGATGGTGCTGCGGAGAGATCCGATCTTAAACGCTTCGCTTCCCTGACCGTTGTTTTTGTCTTCGCCGCAGGGGATATTGACGAAACCGTTACGATAATGATTCATCAGCATGAGCAGGAATGGAGTCTTCGAGACCGGCACGATGTCAATCAGCTTGCCCTCGGGGAATCGGAACAGTGCCAAGGTTGGCGTATGGGGTAAGGCGCCTGCTCCGGTGAAAGGAAGATAAGGAAGAACGAACGTCACTTCCCGCTGCTTCGCAAGGATGCTAAGCTCCCTGAGGCTTACGGATATCGACATTCCCGTAAGAATTTGGGCCGTCTCGATACTGGAGGCCAACTGCTTGCCGACGTTGTTTTCCACGAGAGGCCTGGCATTCAGGTGTGAACTTGCATCGCCCTTGGCGATCACAATCGTCAAGGTGCTCTTCGGTTCGTTGGAGCGGGAGAAAAAATCCAGCACCTCGCCAATGTTCCGATCCCTCGCGAAAGCTTCGCTAATAATCAAGGTCTCCATATGGCTCCACTGCAGCTTCCGGCCGATTTCATTGCTCGCCATCAGCGAGGCGCCATAGACGGTGTCATTGTCGCTAGAGATGTTGAAGAACGATGACCCGGTGGAAGGGGACATGCTGGATGCCTCCGTAGAACCGGGCTTGTAGATCTGGCTGGTGAGACGCAGCCGCCCGTCCTTGGACAGATCGACGGAGGCTGCCTGCACGAATGCCCAATTGTTGATCTCCAGCTTGTCCCAGCATCCGGAAAGGAGAAAGGAAATCATGCAGAGGCAGCAAGCGGTTTTCCATCCTTTTCCTTTGCTATGAGACGGCATGGGAGCTCCTCCTTATTCGAGGTTGTATCTGGCGTTTGACGCTTCTGCAAGCGATGTTAGGGATGCGGACGTCTGCCTCCTAACCGGAGCAGCTTGCGATTGCGCGGCGATCGCAGAAAGACCTTGAGCGGCACCCTGACGAACAGATCGCGCCAATCTCTGGGCTTGAACGGCGCAATCGACGTTAAATAAGGCTCGCCAAGCGAATGTAGGCTGGTGAGATGCAGCAGCGTCAACAGGAAAACGACCATCAGCCCGTAACCGCCT
Organism: Paenibacillus sp. MY03; assembly: GCF_002165585.1. Taxonomy (NCBI): domain Bacteria; kingdom Bacillati; phylum Bacillota; class Bacilli; order Caryophanales; family Paenibacillaceae; genus Paenibacillus; species Paenibacillus sp. MY03. Next base: position 22,280 of record NZ_MXQD01000003.1, read on the forward strand.
AGCAGACTGGCCGCGATCATGTACGGAAAACGCAAGAGGCGCAGGGAGATCGCCAGATCGTAATGCGGGATCGCGAAGGAGGCGATGCCCGTCAGCGCCACGACGATCACCATGATCGGCGAGGCGATCTTTGCCATAATGGCCGCTTGTCCGATGACCAGCGCTCCCACGATGCTGACGGCAGATCCGACCGTCCTTGGCAGCCGGATGCCGGCTTCGCGGAGAAGCTCGAAGGAGGCTTCCATGATGAGCGCTTCGAAGAAGGCGGGAAACGGGATACCCTCGCGGGAATCTACGATCGCCAGGAGCAGCACGGTCGGGATCAGCTCCGGGTGGAAGGTAGACAGCGCAATATAGAGACTGGGCAGCGTCAAAGCGATGATAAACGCGAGCAGACGCAGCATTCGGATAAACGAGGAAAAGATGGATCGTACGTAGTAATCCTCCGCCGTCCCCATAAAATCCACCAGAAACGCCGGACAAATCATGATCATCGGCGAATTTTCCACGAGCACGATAATTTTGCCATCCAGCACGGCCGCGGCGGCCGTGTCGGTCCGCTCCGTATAACGGACCTGCGGGAACGGAGACAACGTCGATTCTTGAATCCAATCATCGATGTAGGAGGTCTCCAGTACTTCATAATCAGTGATGGATTCGACTCGCCGCCTGAATTCCGCAAGCACGTCGGGGTTTACGACCTCGTCCAGATAGCCGAAGCAGATCGCGCTCTTCGTGACTGCGCCGGATTGCAGGAATTCGAACTTAAACGCCGGATTGCGGATGCGGCTCCTGAGCAAGGTCAAATTCAGGGACAAGTCTTCCGTCGTGCCTTCCCGGGGGCCATGCACTGCAGGTTCGTTGACAGGCTCCGTAATTTGCCTTCTTGCTGCCGATTCCGTCGGGAATCCTAACGCTTGATTTACTTGGTCGAACAAAATGACAATGAAGCCGTGCATGACAGACTCGTACACGTTTTCGAATGATTCCAGCAGCGAGAACGGCTGAAGGGAGGCATTATTAACCTGCAAGCATCGGCGCAGCTTTTCCGGCGTCATGCTATTCCAGTCTTCGCTCTCGTATCCAGGGATTTTTTCCAAAGCACGCTGGAGGAGGTGGCTGGAGTAGTCGGCGAGCGATGAGCAATAGACGGACACGGCCTGGAACGCGAACCCGTCGCCATAATTCCATTGTTGGAAGTGTACGTCCCCGCAGCGGGAAAAAACGCCTTCAAGCTTCTCTCGGTTAAATGTAATGTCGTCATGAAGAGCGTTAGTCTTGCGACTGTCCGTAGTCAAGAAGTATCGCCTCGTTCCGCTTGAAGATATCGTCGATGCTTGATCCACGTAATCAAGGTAAATAGGAGAATAAGTCCGCCGCCCACGACAATGACCGTGAACGGCCAAATCGTATAGACTTGCTCCTGAAAGTCGGCAGGACTTTGAAACATTGTGGCCGATAAGAAGATGCAGGTCACCGAGAGGGGATACATCAATACATGATCGTCCTTTAGGTTAAAGAGCTGGATGAGACATTGGTAGATAATGAAGAGCAGAAGCGTTGCTTTCATATAAGAACCCAAAATAAGCGCAATGCCGATAATGGCTTCCATTCGCTGAAACAGCTCGACGATGTGAATCTCGATTGAGAGGCGGTATAGCGAATAATTGAAGTAACCGGCCGCCGGACCGAATGCCATAATGGTGCAAATCGTCGGCACGATCAGCATCAGCGCGGAAAAGGAATAGGATGCGTACAGTGCTTTGCTTATGGATTGTCCGGCTTGAAGCCGTACAAACGGCAGGAGCATCGCGAATATTACGATCTCCCCAAACGGGAAACCGGCCGAGATGAACAAACCATGAAGCATGGGCTTGATGCCGTTCTCGAATAACGGAAGAAGCATGGCCGGTTGATAGATGGGGATGGCAAGTATCATGACCAGCAGAGAGAAAAAGAGCATCAGCCACAGCAGCAAAAAAAACATGCGGGCCATAACGCGAATGCCTGAACGCGCCGTCAGCGCGGATAGCAACATGCCGATCGTATGGAAAATATACGAAGGGGTCCGCTTCATCATCACGCTCGTGAAAAAATCGCCGATGCTCGCATTAACGGCGCATGCGGCAAAAAAAAGCATCAAGATATAAAGGAGTCCGACGGGATAGGTAGCCGTCCGTCCGATCAGTTTGCGGCTATATGCGATTACGCTCGCTCCATCGTGCCTGTTGTGAAGGTACAGGACGCAAGTCAACATGATGATGCCGAAGCCGTAAGCGAGCGTCATCGAAATCCACGCATCATTGCCGGCCGCGGCCGTAAGAGGATTGGGAATAAACACGATGGCGGAACCGATCACGTAGCAGCATAACAGACCTGCCAGCTGCCTTAAGTTGATGGTGGACCGATCGGACGACATAGCTACATCCCTTTCCGCGCGCGGAATTATTTGAGCAGCGCGACGATTTGTCTGGCAGGCCATCCATACATGGCTTTGGTGAGATGTCCGATGTTGAACCAAGGCAATTGCAGGATGAACAATAAGGACAAGTAAGAAGCCGGGAGGAGAAGGAGAATATACAGCACCTTCGTCCTGCGCTCCGACCGTGCGAAGCTGCGCCTATCCGCGAACAGGAGCGCCATCGCGATAATGACTACGACTAACAGGTTTTCCAGCAAGGGGCAACTCCTTCTGGCGCTGGCCGGAATATCGGCATTATTATTCCATTTTGCTGCTAAAATATGCAAGACACCGCGGTGCGAAGGAAGAAGGAATGCAAAAAGGCCCCGAAGGGCCTGTTGGCGGGGGATGTATAGGGTGGAATGCCATGAAGCCGTCTAAGCCTGTTCGATAAGAGAGGATTGGCGCCGTCTTAATTCCGCCAACTTTCGATCCTTGGCTCCCAGTTCGGTTTCCAGCTCCGCAACAATGCGGCGAATTAGCGCACGTTTCTCCCTCACGGATTCCGCCGCGTCCTTAATACGGCCCTGTACGACCCAGTCCATCAGGAAACCGTCGAAGAAGTAATCCGCGAAAGTCATCATCGACCCAATATCGATCGTCATTCCAACGTCGCGCTGAACGTCCTTTAATTCCTTCTCGAATCGACGCAATGAGCTCTGGGCGGAGTGAATCGCCGAGCGGGCATCATCGATATGGCCGTGTTTGGCCATAGTCGTAAGTAAACCGCCTCCGAGCATGTCCGCGGTTCCCCAGTTTCTGGCTGACTGCAGACGTTCGCTGGCGCGATCCAGAGAGGAGATGACGGACCGGCCGGCGTTAACGGCCTCGCGCAGCTCCTTGGCGTCTGCCTCCGTCTCCGCTTCCTCGTCAGACCACAGTTTTAGCTCCGACGCCAAGGCGGGATGGGCATCGTAGATGTGTTTTTCCTTCTCTCTCATGGCCGCTTCGATGTCTGACTCGACATAGCGGACTGGCGCGAGATTGGCTTCGATATCCGCGAGCTCCTTTTCGAGATCGGATACCGTATCCGAGGCTTCCTCATATTGAAGCTTGGCTTGCAGCAGCTCTGCTTCTTCTTCCGAGAGCTTCTCCTGTTTTTTGCCGATGAGGGAGTAGAATAGTCCGCCAAGCGACAATTTCTTCAGCCGGTCGACGTCTCTTTGTTCCTCATGAAGCCAGGCTTCAAGCCTGCCCAGATCCTCTTTGGCGTTTGCCAGACTCACCTTCAACTGCTCTCTGCTCGCGGTCCAGTTCGATTTCTGTCTTTGCCGATTTTTTAATTCGGCCAACCGGTCATTGTAATGCTGCAGCATGTTGCGTATCCTCCTCTTCTATTTAATAATGCGCGGCTAGGCTCTTCGTATGATCAAATACACGATCAGCCCTGCAACCGGGAATATCAGCGTGCCGATCAGCAACAGCAGCGCGTATTCGTTGCTCTTGCCCAGCTTCTTTGCATCCAGGTAAGCCCATACGCTCGTAGCGATATTAATCAGGAATAAGAAGAAACCGAACATGAGAAATATGCCGAATAATCCGAACCCCGACATGCGCAACTCTCCTTTCGTCCTCTTTGTGTATCCCTATGTACGTTAGCAAACGGATGATGTTTCGGTTTCGTGGAATTGGAGGGGAATATTGTAAAAGGGTTCGTAACAAAAAAAGCCAGCTTCCGGTAGTGAAACCGGTGCTGGCTGTAAAACGTGAAGTGCCGGATCAGTGGCCCCCGGCTTCGGAGTCGTTCGTTAAACGCAGTACCTCGAACAGCTTGAACAGCAGGCTGAGCAAAATCGCGACGATTGTCGCGAGCGCCATGCCGGTGAAGGATACATCGCCGAAAGTCAGCTTGACGCCGCTCAGGCCGACAACCAATACGACCGTTGTTAGGAACAGATTAGTAGGTTTGCTGTAATCCACCTTGGATTCCACGAGCATGCGCAGGCCGGAGGCTGCGATGACGCCGAAGAGTAGAAGCGATACGCCGCCCATAACGGGACCGGGAATGCCGGACACGAGGGAGGAGAACTTGCCCGAGAAGGACAGGATGATCGCGATTACGGCCGCGCCGCCGATGACGAAGGTGGAATATACCCGCGTAATCGCGAGTACGCCGATATTTTCGCCGTACGTCGTGTTCGGCGTCGAACCGACGAAGCCCGACAGAATGGTCGAGATGCCGTTGCCAAGCATGGAACGATGCAAGCCAGGGTCCTTGGACAGATCCTTCTCCACGATGTTTCCGGTAACGATGAGATGGCCGATGTGCTCCGCAATGACGACCAGGGCTGCCGGAGCGATTGCGATAATGGCGGTCCAATGGAACTCCGGAAAGGTGAGTGTCGGTGCGGCTAACCAGCCAGCCTTATCCAGTCCGCTAAAGTCGGTCATGCCCATAAAGTAAGCCAGCACATAGCCGAAGATGATGCCGAACAGGATGGGAATGATGCGCATGAAGCCTCGGAACAGAACAGAGCCCAGTACGGTGACCGCCATCGTGGATACGGCCAATAGGACGACATCGGTATCCATCGTCCAAGTCGGCGGATCTTCCGGGTAAGGGATAAAGCCGGACATCCTGGCCGCGACCGGAATAAGCTCCAGGCCGATGATCGCGACGATCGCGCCCATGGCTGCCGGAGGGAACACGACGTTTAGCCAGCCTGTACCCGTATATTGAATAATAAAAGCAACGACCGTAAAGATTACGCCGACGGCGATGAAGCCGCCCAGCGCAGCGGCGTAGCTGCCGCCGGATGCTTCGTTTGCGATTACGGCGCCGGCAGGGCCAAGGAAGGCGAAGCTGGAGCCGAGATAAGCCGGTATTTTGCCCTTCGTCACCAGAATGTAGAGCAAGGTGCCGATGCCGTTCATCAGCAGGCAGATCGCGGGATCCACCTTCAGAATGTTCGGTACGAGCACGGTTGAGCCAAACATGGCGAATAGATGCTGGAAGCTCAGCATCAAGCTTTGAAGATGCGGCGGTCTTTCGTGAACGCCAATGCTTTTTCTCATGGTATGTAAGATCTCCTTCGGGCAAATTGGACCGGAGCTCCGTCCGGCCGCTATGGATGATTCTACCTAGTTCGACAAAAGAGCGCAAGCGTTTTCTTGTGATTATTATTAGGCGGAGGGAGCACTTGCTTTCATTCCGTATAAATGAGACAAAGCTGCTCCGCGAAAGGTCCGTCAAGACCTTTCGAAGCAGCCCCATGACAGCCAATCGTGTAGTGGTTTCCTAATTCCAATTTCTATAGAGAAAGGGAACGGGATGAAAGGGAGGAGGGTAAGGGGAGTAGGCGGACTCGATGGGCCGCAGCGGGTAAGCATACGAACCGTGGCTTTGCTGCGTTTGCCCTTGCATCAGGCCGGCTCCCTGCTGTTGTCCCGACAGTCCTTGCCCCTGAATCGTCCCCATGCCGTAATCGGCTTGCGGGTACATGCCCGGCGTATTCCAGCTTCCATCATTTATGGCAGCCGGTCCATTGGACGATTGGCAGCCGGCGGGAGGACCGATGACGACGGTGGATTCGATCGGAGCCAGCGTCTCCTTTACCATGTCCTCATTGAGGCAATAATTGGCGGCAAGTACGGAAGCCGGCGTAAGACGCAGGATGTCCGAGCCGAAGATCGCTTCCGGTACCGGAGCATCGAAGATGGCCAGCAGATGCGTGTCATCCTGAGACGCCACCTCGTAGTGCCACCAGCCTTGCGGCACGTTGGCGACTTGCCCCGGTCCGATGGGGAAGTGAAGCAGCTCGTTCGTAAAAGGGTTAATCAGCGAGACGACAGCGGAGCCGGCAATGCAGTACACTAGCTCCGACGCGTTTTGATGATAGTGCGGCTCCACATAATTTTCCTTGTCCAGATAGATGTCCAGCAACGAGGAATTGCCCAGCGTATTCAACTGCTTGACGGATAACGAAAGAATGAAGTTATGGTCGTCTTTCTTAAAGAATACATTGTTCCTCAGATCGTATGTGAATTGAGTGTTCGGCGCAGCGTAATCCATGCTTGTTGCTTCCATCAGCTATCCATTCCCTTCATGACTTAAGTGCCACAATGCCTAGGGTAGTGTATGTTTTCGCCCAGTACATGGTGCATGGCTGAGAAGGCTAGAGGACTTGCGACAGCTTCCGGTATTCGGACGCCGATACGCCCTCGTGCTTGCGGAATTGCCGGCTGAAATAATGGATGCCGGAATATCCGACGGCGTCGCCGATCTCTTCGATCGACATGTCGGTCTCCCGCAGCAGCTTCCGGGCTTCGCGATGGCGTATGGAAGCGACATATTCGCCGGGCGGGCGTCCTACGAGCTCCCGGAACAGCTTGGCCGCATGATCGAGGCTTAGATCGAGCCGTTCGGCGATCATAGCGTTGGTCCAGGCGGCGGAAGGGTGCCGTTCGATCTCTTCTGCCAGCTCTTGCAAGCGGATAGCGTGCTGCGAAGAGAACGCGTGCGACCGGGAGTGCGGGAGCCGCAGCAGATGAGCAAGAATGTTTAACATCAGCGCCTTGCATGCAAGCTCGTAGCCAAGCGGACGCATCGTAAATTCGTTCACGAGCTGCTCCATTAACGCGACGCACGCGAGAGTTGGCGTATAGACCACTTGCTGGGACAGCGGCGGAAACACATCGGGGACGGCCTCCGTAGCGAATCGATCAAGACCTGGAGCGGCATCGCCCACGATCATATCGTACTCCGTATGGATATCGAGCTCCCCGAAGAAGTCGAAGTGGATGCCGAGGAAACGCGTGCCGCCGGGCGATACCACTTCGTTCTGATGCAGCACGCCCGACGGGAGGAAGATCAGGTGCCCGGTTGACAGCTCGTACCGACGGCCGTTCATGATTGTGGCGGCTTCTCCCTGGCTGACGTATAACAATTCGAAATTATAGATGCGCCTCGGCGCAAGCTTCCCCTGTTCCAGCTTTTGAGACTTCGCATAATGAATGACGGGGGACCACTCCCGGAATGGAGCGGTCCGCTGCAAGGGAAATACCGTTTTATGGATCGTCACAGCGCTTCACCTCTTTGTAGAGAAGTTACAGAAATTCCATAACGGAATCATGCAAATATTCGCTTGTATTGCTAAAGAAAGTCTCGCATAAATCTTTTATGATATAAGCATTATTACAGAAATATGGAGATATCGCAACGAAACGGAAATGGATAAAGGAGCGATTGCGTCGATGTCTCGGGACATGGATCTGAAACAATACTTATGCAGGCCTGCAAAGTGGATCGTCGGAAGCGAGACAGCAAGCGTTGGAGAGGGGCGGCAACTGGATTGGAGCGAGTGCGAAGCCGCGCCGTTATCCGAAACGGTAGACGGAGGCGCCGTCATTGAGCCTACGGAGTTCCAAGCCTGCTGGAGCCCGGATTATGTCTGGTTTCGAATCAGGTGCACGGACCATCATGTCTTCTCGCGCTTCACGCAGCGCGACGAGCCGCTGTACGAGGAGGACGTCGTGGAGCTGTTTATTGAAGAAGGGCATCAGGAGGCTGGTCCTTACGTCGAACTGGAGCTAAGTCCGCATAATGTGGTATTCGACGCAAGAGTGTGGAACGACGGCCAGGGCGGGATTGCCCGTATTGACGTGGAATGGAATATGGAAGGACTGCGGACGGAAGTTGTCAGGCAGGGCGACGAGCTCATCTATCACTTGGCGATTCCGACCGCTGGCTTCGCAAGGAAACCGGCGCCTGGCGCATGGTGGCGAATGAACGCCTACCGGATCGATCAGGACGAGAACGGTGTCCGGCAATACCAGGCATGGAGTCCGACGGGAGCGGTCAACTACCATCTGCCCGCGCGGTTCGGGATGCTGCGGTTTCTGGATCAAGGCGACAATCCAACTATCGAGGAGGAATGACGATGAAAAAAGGAATTAATATTTGGTCGTTCAAGGAAGGGACTTCTATTGCCGATGCTATCGCTCTTGCGAAAAAAGCGGGTTTTGACGGCATCGAGCTGTCCCTTAACGAGTCGGGCGAGCTGGGGCTGGATGCCGGCGACAAGGAGATTCTCGCCGTTCGCAGCCGTCTGGAGGATGCGGGGCTGGAGATTGCCGGTCTTGCTACCGGTCTTTACTGGTCGTACGCCATGACCAGCGAGGATAGCGGCATGCGCTCAAAGGCGGTCGACGTCTGCAAGAAGCAGCTGGAGGTCGCGGCCGCCCTAGGCGTCGACGCGATTTTGGTCATCCCCGGCGCCGTAGGCGTGGATTTTATTCCGGGAGCAGAGGTCGTGCCTTACGATAAAGCATACGACCGCGCGCTCGAAGCGATCGGCAGTCTCGTGCCGCATGCGGAAAGCGCTGGCGTGTCCATCGCGATCGAAAACGTATGGAACAAGTTCCTGTTGTCGCCGCTGGAGCTGAGAACATTTATAGATGCGCATGGCTCCCGTTATGTGGGTTCTTACTTCGACGTAGGCAATGTCGTGCACAGCGGGTACCCGGAGCATTGGATCCGCATTCTCGGCGACCGCATTAAAAAGGTTCACTTCAAGGATTACCGCCGTCAAGCGGGAGGACTGCACGGCTTCGTCGACTTGCTGGCGGGCGACGTGGATTACCCTGCGGTCGTATCGGCGCTGAAGGAAATCGGCTACGACAATTACGTGACGGCGGAGATGATTCCTCCGTACACCCATCACGCCGAGCAGATCATCTACAACACTTCGGGCGCTATGGACGCCATACTGGGCAGAACGGACCGCTAAGGGCGGATTACGCGATAAGGGAGAGGACATCTATGCTAAAAATCGGATTAATCGGTTTCGGATTTATGGGAAGGATGCACTTCGATAACTATGTACGATTGATGCAGGAAGGGGCGGACATTAAGCTTGTGGCGATCTGCGACAAGCTTATCGAGGAGTTGAAGGACGGTGCCGCTTGGGGCAATATCGCTACCGAGCAATCCGTATACGATCTGACCCCGTACAAGCTGTACGATTCCATAGAGGCCATGCTGTCGGAAGAGGAGCTGGACATCGTCGATATTACGCTGCCTACGCCGTTGCATGCGGACTTGACATGCTCCATGCTGGAGCGCGGCATTCATGTATTGTGCGAGAAGCCGGTAGCCCGCACCTCCGAGCAGGGCTGGCGCATGGCGGAAGCGGCTAAGCGCACGGGCAATACGCTGATGATCGGACAATGCCTGCGCTTCTGGCCAGCTTACGAATATTTAAAGGCCTGCGTAGAGGACGGACGCTACGGCGCCGTAACGTCGGGGAGTTTCTTCCGCGGAGGCGGATTGCCTCAGCCTTGGTTCCTTAACGGGGAACTGAGCGGCGGCTGCATGGTGGATATGCATATTCACGATACGGATGTCATCAACTGGCTGTTTGGCAAGCCGGAGAGCGTCTCTTCCATCGCGCGCAACGTAGTGCCGGGCAGCGCCTACGACGTCGTATCGACCAACTATGTCTATCCTGACGGCAAGGTGCTGAACGCGCAGGCCGACTGGACGCTGGGCGGCGACTTCGGCTTCTCGATGACATTCCGGGTGAACTTTGAGCGCGGCAATCTCGTATTCGAGAATAATGTGCTCAAGGTGAATCCGCATGACGGCGAAGGGTTTGTTGCCGAATTATCCCCGGATATGGGCTACTACCGCGAGATCAAGTATTTCGTCGAAGCGGTGGCGGCGGGAGAGCCGGTTACGATTTGTTCGCCGGAGAGCGCCGTCCAGTCGCTCGAAATCGTCGAGGCGGAGATTCGATCCGCGGACAGCAAGGGCGCATACGTCAACGTTTGAAAAACAAGCAAAGAGGCTTCTACCTTCGCGGGCAGAAGCCTTTTTGCCGAGTCCTGTTAAAATATAGGGAAGCATTCTTCGCAACTCTTTCCCTATATTACTCCGAATGAACCGAGCAGCGCAGCCAAAGGACGGCGACAGTCGTTTCACCTTGTTTGCAATGGTGCCTTCGTTCATAATATGATGGATTTATTCGAGCATCAAGGGCGCTCTCCGCGTCTTGAACGAAGGAGAATGGAAGAGATGAGCATGACGAATTACCAGATCGAGCAATTCAAGAAGCTGAAGACCGAAGTGACGCGGTTTATGATGATGTACCAATTTGCGCTCAACGAGCTGGAGACAAAGATCGAGATCGTGAAGGAAGAATTCCAGTTCCTGCACGACTATAATCCAATCGAACATACGAAGTCGAGAGTCAAGTCGCTGGAAAGCATTATGAACAAGATCGGCCGCAAGGGCATCGCGTTCTCTCTGGAGGATATTAAACGGGAGATCAAGGATATAGCAGGCCTGCGAATTACTTGCTCCTTTATTTCGGATATTTACCGGATCCGGGATATGCTGCAAAATCAGTTTAATCTGCATATCTTCGAAGTGAAGGACTATATCGAACATCCCAAGCCGAACGGCTATCGAAGCCTGCATTTGCTCGCGGAGGTGCCGGTCAACATGTCGGACGGAAGCGAAAGCGTCTGCGTCGAGATCCAGATTCGCACGATCGCGATGGACTTCTGGGCAAGTCTGGAGCATAAAATCTTTTACAAATACAATCAATCCGTGCCGGCCAGGCTAATCCAGGAGCTTAAGGAAGCTTCGGATTCCGCTAATCGTCTGGATCAGCAGATGGAGCGGCTGCATAGAGAAATCTCCGTCATCAAGGAGAATCAGGCTGACGATACGGAGGAACTAACCCGATTGTTCTTAAATAATAAGGCGTTCCAACTGCCTCAAGCTTTGTTGGAGCTGGGCAAAGAAGCCGAATAATCCGCCAAGCGGGCAGCATCTCGTCAACGATCGCTCTATGAGACTCTGGCAAGTCAAATCCTCTTCCGCCTGCTATTGGACAGCGATGTCGTTTTTTAGTAGGATAATAGAAATGGAAAGAGAGACTACAACGACAAGGGCGATTGGGGGAGATTGGATGTTGCAGCTGGGCTCCAAAGTCATCATAATATCGGATCAATACGAACAGAATCTTCCCGTTGGGGAGCATGGATATATTATTGCCTATGACCGCAATGCCGACAACGTGTTCGATTACGTAGTCAGAGTTCCGGCATCGAATCGCAATTTCTTGCTGCCTGACGAGGACGTCGAGCTGGAGGAAGTGCTGTTTCAAATGGAGGCGGAGCGGATCGAACGGGAGGCGCTGATCGATTACGCGCTTGCGACGCATAACGAAGAGCTGTTCTATCGAATCATGAAGGGCGACGGAGAGCAAGAGGATGAAGTAGCGGCGAAGGAGCCGCTGAGTCGGGAAGACTTTATTCGCCAGGTAAACCTCAAGGCCTGGATCTAATAGAGCTTGTCATGGGAGCGGACTTTGGTGTCCGCTTCTTTTTGCTGCTCTTCGAGAAATTGTTCGGCTCATGCGATTCGTTGCTTCTTACTAATTGATGTACGCGCCGAATGTAGGCTATAATGATGGGTATGACTGACGCAGAGAAGGAGAGTTACCGATGAGCATTACGCTGAAGGATGTCGAGCATGTCGCTAATCTGGCGCGGCTGGAATTGTCGGATGCCGAGAAGGCGCAATTTACCGACCAGTTGAACGCCATTTTGAAATACGCGGAGAAGCTGAACGAGCTGAATACGGACGAGATCGAGCCGACCAGCCACGTGCTGCCGATCACGAACGTCATGAGGGACGACGTGCGCAAGGAGTCGCTGCCGATCGAGAAGGTGCTGCTTAACGCGCCGGACGAAGAAGACGGACAAATCAAAGTGCCTGCGGTGCTTGAATCATAATTTGCTAGGATTTGAAGGGAGGAGCTACTGTTGGCATTGTTTGATCTGCGCCTGCAGGACGTACATAACAAGTTAAAGGGCAAGGAGCTTTCCGTGGCGGAGCTCGTGGATAGCTCGTTCGAACGGATCGCGAAGACGGATTCCGCGATCGGGGCTTTTCTATCATTAAACGAGGACGGCGCCCGCACGCAAGCCGCCGAACTGGACAAGACGCTGCAAGCCGGCGGCGAACGCGGCCTGCTGTTCGGCCTGCCCGCCGGCATTAAGGACAATATCGTAACGGAAGGCTTGACCACGACTTGCGCAAGCCAATTCCTGAGCAATTACAAGCCGATCTACAACTCAACGGCTGCTGGCAAGCTAAACGCGGCCGACGCCGTTACTATCGGCAAGCTAAACATGGATGAATTCGCGATGGGCGGCTCCAATGAAAATTCCAGCTTCCATCCGACTCGCAATCCCTGGAATACCGATTACGTGCCGGGAGGCTCCAGCGGCGGCTCTGCGGCATCTGTAGCGGCCGGACAAGTCTACTTCTCGCTGGGCTCCGACACGGGCGGCTCCATCCGCCAGCCAGCTGCCTATTGCGGCATCGTAGGCTTGAAGCCGACGTACGGCTTGATATCGCGCTTCGGCCTCGTGGCTTTCGCCAGCTCGCTCGACCAGATCGGCCCGCTGACGAAAAACGTGGAGGATTCGGCTTACGTGCTTCAAGCGATCGCCGGCTACGACGCCAGCGACTCGACGTCCGCGAAGGTGGACATCCCGGATTATACGGCCGCGCTGACCGGCGACGTCAAGGGACTCCGTATCGGCGTTCCCAAGGAATATCTCGGTGCGGGAATCGATCCGCGCGTTAAGGAAGCGGTTATGGACGCTCTTCGCGTATATGAGTCGCTTGGCGCGACTTGGGAAGAGATCTCGCTGCCGCATACGGAATATGCGATTGCAGCGTACTATTTGCTCGCATCCTCGGAGGCATCGTCCAACTTGGCGCGCTTCGACGGCGTGCGTTACGGCGTGCGCGCGGACAATCCGGACAATCTGGTCGATCTGTATCGCAAATCCCGAAGCCAAGGCTTCGGCGCGGAAGTCAAACGCCGGATCATGTTGGGCACGTACGCGCTCAGCTCCGGTTATTACGATGCCTATTACTTGAAGGCGCAAAAGGTTCGCACGCTGATCAAAGGCGACTTCGACAAGGCGTTCCAGCAATATGATCTCATTATCGGTCCAACGGCGCCGACGCCGGCATTCCGCATCGGCGAGCAGGTTGGAGATCCGCTCACGATGTATTTGAACGACATCTGCACCATTCCGGTCAGCCTGGCGGGCGTTCCGGCCATCAGCGTGCCGTGCGGACAAGCCGATGGCTTGCCGATCGGGCTGCAAATCATCGGCAAGGCGTTCGACGAATCGACGGTGCTGCGCGCCGCTCATGCGTTCGAAGCGCACACGGACTATCATAAGCTGCGTCCGCAGCTGTAATTCGAACGGAAGGGAACGATAAGAATGTCAGTATCGAACAAATACGAGACGGTCGTCGGGCTGGAAGTGCACGTCGAGCTCCATACGAACAGCAAGATCTTTTGCGGCTGCTCGACCGCCTTCGGCGCGCCGCCCAATACCCATACGTGTCCGGTCTGTCTCGGACATCCCGGCGTCTTGCCGGTCCTGAACAAGCAAGCCGTGGAGTACGCGATGAAAGCGGCGATGGCGCTAAACTGCACGGTCGCGGATGTTAGCAAATTCGACCGCAAAAACTACTTTTACCCGGATTCGCCCAAAGCGTACCAAATCTCGCAATACGATCAGCCGATCGGCGAGCATGGCTGGATCGACATCGAGGTGAACGGGGAGACGAAACGCATCGGCATTACCCGTCTTCATCTGGAAGAAGACGCGGGCAAGCTGACGCATGTGGACGGCGGCTACGCGTCGCTAGTCGACTTTAACCGCGTAGGCACGCCGCTTGTCGAGATTGTCTCCGATCCGGATATTCGCACGCCGGAGGAAGCCAAGGCGTATCTGGAGAAGCTGCGCGCGATCATGTTGTATTGCGACGTATCCGACGTCAAGATGGAAGAAGGCAGCCTGCGCTGCGACGCCAATATCAGCTTGCGTCCATACGGACAAGAGAAATTCGGCACGCGCGCCGAGCTCAAGAACATGAACTCGTTCCGCAGCGTGCAGCGCGGCCTGGAGTACGAGCAGGTCCGCCAGGCGGAAATTCTGGATGGCGGGGGCGAAGTCGTGCAGGAGACGCGGCGCTACGACGACGCTGTCGGCAAGTCGTTTTCGATGCGCGGCAAGGAAGAAGCGCATGATTATCGTTACTTCCCGGATCCGGATCTTGTCCGTCTGCATATTAGCGAGGAGTGGAAGGAGAACGTACGCGCCTCCATACCGGAGCTTCCAGATGCACGCAAGGCACGCTACCAGGCCGATTACGGTTTGTCCTCCTATGATGCCGACGTTATTACGGCATCCAAGAAGCTTGCCGACTTGTTCGAGGAGAGTCTTGCCTATACGAAGGACGCAAAGGCTGTGGCGAACTGGGTCATGGGCGATCTGCTCGGTTATCTCAATGCCAATAATCTGGAGCTGTCGGACGTAAAGCTGACCGGTCAAGGCCTTGGCGAGATGATCGGACTTCTGGAGAAAGGCACGATCAACGGCAAGATTGCGAAGACCGTCTTCAAGGCGATGCTGGAGAACGGCAAGCTGCCGGGTCAGATCGTCGAGGAGCAAGGACTTGTACAGATTAGCGATGAAGGCGCGATTTTGGCGATCGTCGATGCCGTGATCGAAAGAAATCCGCAATCCGTGGAGGACTTCCGGGCAGGCAAGGAGAAGGCGATCGGCTTCCTTGTCGGACAGATTATGAAGGAAACGAAAGGCAAGGCCAATCCGGCACTCGTAAACAAGATGCTGCTTGATCGGCTAAGCTGACATAGACCCGGACGCGAACGGCGGGGGATATAGAGCGAAGGCGCGGTTCATCCTAGAGATGGACTGCGCTTTTTGTTCGTTTTTGATATCCCGCCGATTTGGGTATTCATGCATCCGGCCATTAATAGTCTGATAAACGTCGGACATATCCGGCGATTTCGAAAAAAAGGCGGGGTATTTATGGATATGTTTGTTGCTGCGGCAAGGGATCCCTGGTTCATTAACGAATTGGACATTGCCGCCCGACTTGGGCTCGCGATCGTGCTTGGGGGGTTGATCGGCTTCGAACGAGAATCGTCCAATCATGCTGCCGGCTTCCGAACCAATATCCTGGTTTGCTTGGGAGCCTGCTTGTTGATGTTGTTATCGATCTATGGATTCGCGGACTTTGTGGAAGAGCCCAATGTGCGTGTAGACCCTGCGCGTCTGGCTGCAGCCGTTATTACCGGGGTAGGCTTCCTTGGAGCGGGTACGATTCTATTTACGGGCAAATCGATTACGGGACTGACTACGGCGGCTTCCTTATGGGTTGTTGCGGCTATCGGTCTCGCTGTCGGAGCGGGCTTCTACTTTGCATCGGCGACAGTTACGGTTATGGCATTATTAACATTATGGGGTTTTAACAAGATCGAGAAGAAGTTTATGAATGCGAAGAAGGACAGAATAATCAAGATTGAAGCTCATGATCTGTCCCCCTTGCTGAGCAAGATTAACGACATGCTGGACCAACGCAAGGTTACGATTCGCAAAATGTCGATGGAAACCGTAGCTGCTTCAAGGCAGAGCGGAGACGAAGCCTTGACGAGGCTGATTCTTCATGTCAGGATGCCTTCGCGCAAGAAGGATCCCGCCGTTCGGTTGCTCGACGAGTTGAATAAATTGGAGGGCATACGTTGGGTAAGCTCCGAATAACGCAACGAAAACGGGCGTGGCTTGCGGTCTTGCTTGCGTTCGGGATCCCGGGTATGGGACATGTGTACAATGGACAATATTCGCGCGGCTTGCTGCTTCTTGCCGGCTTGTTGCTGGATGTTACCGCCATCTTCCGGCTTGCCGATTCCGACGGCGGCAGACATCTGCTGTTAATCGTTTATCTGGGCATGCTGCTGCCCGTCTTCTATTTCGTCAGCGTGTACGAGGCTCTTCAACTCAAGGAGATTCCGCGAGAAGAGCGGATGCCTGTGCGTCTGGCGCACGGCATTTTGCTTGCTTTGTCGGGAATCGTCATGATGATTATGGTCAAGCCGCCGGACATGCTGCTGCCTTGGATGAACGAGCTGGCGGAGCTGATTGTCGGTCCGCTGCTCATGACGCTCGCTTGCGTCGTCGTATGGACAGCAGCGAGGAGAGGAGGGGGCGCCGTGTTTAAGCTGGGGCGGCTGACGGCTGCCATTCTGATCCTGAGCGTCGGAGCGCTGCTGCTCTGGGACCAGGCGAGGGGATCAAGCGATATTGCGCTTCTTGGCGACTGGTGGCCGCTTCTGTTCCTGCTGCTTGGCATTGAGGTCATCCTGTACAGTACGGTGCTTCGAGCCAAATCCGCCAAGCTGAAATTTGATTTGTCCGGCGCCGCCGCGGCGCTTGTCGTTACGGTGACGGCTTACGCGGTGACGCAATATGCGGACTTCCCTGTCCGCTGGCTGGACCAATTTAACGTCGATTTAAACGGAATGGTCGATTACGGCGATGAGAAGGGCTACCGCATCGACAAAAATGTGATGAAGGTGCTTGTTGACGAGGATTTGTCATCGATTACGGTCAAAAATGTTAACGGCAATGTGACTCTCCGCGCCGATGACGTTGCAGGAATCGAGGTCTACTCCACCGTGTGGGTCGATGCCGGAGACGAAAACGAATCGAAGCGGATTGCCGAGCAGTCGACCGTCGACGTGACGCCTGGCAACGAGATTGTGCTGGAAGCCAAAGGACAGCGGTATGGAGCTGATAACAACCGCGTTCCCAAGATGAATCTGACGGTTGTGGTGCCGCGTATCGAACCTAGCGTCAAGCTGTCACCTCCGGATGTGCAGCAGGATGAGCAAGATGATCAAGGCGGAATCGAGGGCGATGGACAAATAGAGGACGCGGAAGGAGCACTAGCGACCCCGTCCACGGATATTGAAGCCGATGGATCAGAAAGTCATTCAGGCAATACTCCGACAGCTTCTTCCGAGACCGTGCAAACGCTGGAAGAACAACTCGCGGCACTGCCGGGGGATGAGCTTTCGCTTGCTTTACCCGATTTCGAATGGGAAATGTCGCCGCCCCCGGCAGCTCCTTCCGCCATCAGGGTTGCGATTGAGAACACCAATGGCGATACGGAGGTTACGGATCTGGTCGCTGAAGACGGATTAACCGTGAAGAGCGGAGATGGCAATATCAGGGTCGCGCGAATTATCGGTCCGCTTGCCGTAACGGGTAACAGCGGGAGCATCGAGGTCGATACGCTGGACGGTTCCAGCACGCTGGAATTGAAAAACGGCGAAATCACCGTCAATGACACGACCGGCGGCGCGTTATATGCGGTTACATCCAACGGGAACATTTCGTTGGGAGGAGTTTGGGAAGATGCGGAAGCCGAGACCAAGAACGGCAGCATTACGATAGCGGAAGCGTACGGACCGGTAAAGGCGAGCACGATGAACGGCGGCATTGCCGTAAGCAGCAGCCAGGTTGGCGGCAATTGGGATCTCGACAGCTCCGTGGGCGAGATTAAGGTTGTTGTGCCAGAACGGGGCGACTATTCGCTTTACGGCTCGGTAACGTTTGGCAAGATCAATGCCGAGATGCCGTTCAGGCAGATCCGCAAGACAGTGAGGGGAACGGTAGGGACAGGCGTATACCGGATTCATATTAATGCAACTAACAGCATAACCATTGAAAGTCAGGACACTACTTAGAGGCGCTTTCATTGACAAAATCTTTGAACTGAACGTACAATAGATTATAACGATTATTAATTAACAATAAAGAAAGGCGTGAGGGGAATGGCAGCCAACGTTCATTCGGCACTGGAACAACTGAAGATGAATGGCGTTCGTATGACCCCGCAGCGACACGCCATACTGGGATATTTGATGGATACCAAGTCACATCCGACCGCCGACGAGATCTACAAGGCGCTGTCGCCGACTTATCCGAGCATGAGCGTTGCGACGATTTACAATAACTTAAGGCTGTTTGTGGAAGCGGGCCTGGTTCGAGAGCTGACATACGGAGATGATTCCAGCCGATTCGACGCTGACTTGTCCGACCATTATCATGCAATCTGCAAGGGCTGCGGCCAGATCGTAGACTTCGGATACCCGCCGCTGCTGGAGGTCGAGAAGGTAGCCTCGAAGGAAACGGGATTTACCGTTCACGGGCATCGAATGGAAATATATGGGTTGTGCGCTACTTGCAACACTTAAGACGGATTCGTCGTCTATAGAATTGGATAATGGCTATTATAACGTGCTGGGCAGCGTTCTGACGCTACTTCTTGCACGTTTTTATTTGAGGTGACAGCTGTTTCCGTACAATATCGAACTATAAGGAGAGTGAGTGCTTGGAGACGAATTACGTCCGCTCGCCGCGCAAGAAGCGGAGAGTCGGATTCATGACACTGGTATTCCTATTTATGATTTCAGCTATAGCTACCTTCGGGTGGTTCGGATATATGAAGTATGTACCAAGCAGGGAATATCAAGCGCCTGCGTACGCATCGACGAATCCCATCATGATCGGCGGCAAGGAAATGGGGCATGGAGCGTTGATCGAGAACGGCGAGGTAAAGCTCCCGCTGCCCGTATTGGAGGAGCTCTTCGCCCAGGACAAGCCTCTTCATTACGAAAGCTCGACGGGGACGATTGTGCTGACGAGCGCGGACAAGGTGCTTCGGCTCAAGACGGATACGCTGACCGGCATCCTGAACAGACAGCCTTACAAGCTGACAATAGCGGCGGAAGTAACGAATGAAACGGTGTACATTCCGTCTGCGCCCTTGAAAGAGCTGTATGGCCTCCGAGTGGATTATGATGCGGAGAGCGGCATCGTCACGCTTCTTACGGAAGGAGAAACGGTGCCGCTGGTAGAAGCAAAACCCGAAAAGGGGGCGGCGGTTCGCACGGGACCCTCTATACGCGAGCCCTACTTGCTTAAATTGCCTCAAGGAGAGAAGCTTCGCGTCTGGGAGGAGAATGAAGGCTGGCTGCTCGTACAGAGCGGCGATGGTCATATCGGCTACATCAGAGAGAAGGATGCGACGCCTGCCGGCTCCGAGACGGTAACCGAAGTAGAACGAGACGACCCGTTCGTGCCGTGGAAGCTGGACGGCCGAAAGATCAATCTGACCTGGGAAGCGGTTTATGAGCGCCGCATTGATCCCGCCAAGATCGGCGAGATGCCGGGCCTTAATGTGGTTAGTCCGACGTGGTTCGAACTGATTGACGGTACGGGGGCGATTAAAGGCAAAGCGGATTCCGCTTATGTAAAATGGGCGCATGACAGAGGGTATCAGGTATGGGCGTTGTTTAGCAACGGCTTCGAGCCTGATCGGACGACGGAGGCGCTGGCGACGGTAGAATCCCGATTTGTTATGATTCAGCAACTGCTCGCCTTTGCGGAGATGTACAACCTTCAAGGCTTTAACATCGACTTCGAGAATGTCTATACGAAGGATAAGGAAAATCTCGTTCAGTTTATGAAGGAGCTGACTCCATTGCTGCACGAAGCGGACCTGGTCGTATCGATCGACGTCACTCCCAAGTCGAACAGCGAGATGTGGTCGGTCTTCCTGGATCGCGAAGCGCTTGGCCGGACGGTAGATTACATGATGGTGATGGCCTACGACGAGCATTGGGCGTCGAGTCCGAAGTCCGGCTCTGTTGCATCGCTTCCATGGACGGAGCAATCCATCGCCCGCATACTGGAAGAGGATAAAGTGCCCCCGGGCAAGCTGATTCTCAGCATGCCGCTTTATACGAGAATTTGGAGCGAGGAGACGGGCGAGGACGGCAAACTTAAAGTTTCGTCAAAGGCCGTGGGCATGGAGCGAGTGAAGACGATTATTCAAGAGAAGGGGCTAAAGCCCGTGTTAGATACGGCTTCGGGACAGAATTACGTGGAATACGACGAAAATGGCATCAAGCAGCGGATTTGGATCGAAGACGATATGTCCATGAAGGCAAGAGTTGAGCTCGTGCACAAGTATAAACTTGCAGGGGTCGCGACTTGGCAAAGGACTTTCCAGACGCCATCCATCTGGCAAACGATCGACGAAGCCTTGCATGACTAGCTGAAAGCTCTAATTCAAATCATCATCATCATTTTAATCAAAAACCTCCATGCTCAAGCGGCTTAAATGCATGCCGCTAAGCATGGAGGTTTTTTTGTGGCTTCGTACGAAGTTATGCATTGACCTCGTTGGCGGCATCTCTGGCTTGATTTGGATCAAGTGTCAGCATCGTTCTGCAGAACATGCAACGGTCCGTCTTGCCCAACATCTTGGTCTGGCGTCCGCATTCCGGACACACCAGCATAGTAGCGCTCGTCGACATCATGCCGGCCCAGAAGTAGACGGCAACGCTGATCAGCAGCGAGATCATGCCGAAGATCATAAAGATGCCTGCAACGATCTTGCCGGCTTGCCCCCACAATACGATTCCGGCCGTTCCAAGGATCATGATACCCATGCCGACAAGCGTGAATACGAGTCCCCAGAGGCGGAATTCATTGATTTTGGCCGATTTGAAAAAAATTCTGTTCATGGTTCAAACCCTTCCTATTACTATTGGCTTACGAAATTGAGACTGGAAAGCTTCGTGTAAAAGCAGGAAACCGCAAGGTTGTTGTCGAAAAGAAATAAATCTGTAGATTATTATTATAGCCTAATAGAAGGCGATAAGCTATACGGAGGAGCCCAGTGGAGCATATCAGAACGCAATTCTTAGACATCTTTCGGGAACGCCCCGGACTGCTATCCCTAGCCGTCATCGAGAACCCTTACCTCTATAATCCGCTAATGGATGGGCTGGATGCGCTTGTATTGGCCGTGCTCAGCGAAGAAGCGCAGACGGAATACGCAAAGCATATTCGAGTGGGCGGCGCGCGCTTGTTAGTCAGAGCTGTTCGTCAAGATACGATTCAGAGCTGGATTGCGTCAGGGGAACATCGGCATTATATCGATTGGTTGGTACGGGGGGAGATATTATTGGATCGCGACGGTTATTTGGCGGGCGTACGTGAGCGGTTGTCGTCATTCCCGGATTCCATGCGCGAGAGGAAGCGGTTCACGGAGTTCACCGGCTTTCTTAAAACGTACTTGCAAGCCAAGCAGGATCTAGTGGAAGGCAACTTGCTGGATGCATACAGTTATGTGCTGCAGGCGTTAACCTACTGGGCACACATCGTGCTAATAGAAGAAGGCAGGCATCCGGAGCTTACGGTATGGAAGCAGCTTAAGCGAGTTCATCCCGGCGTCTACAAATTATACGAAGAGCTGACGGCGAGTCCGGAGACACTCGAGCAGCGGGTGCAGCTTGTCATGTTAGCCTGCGAGTTCTCTGTCATGAGTCTCATGAAATCTTGCTGCGAGCCTCTGATCCGCATCATGAATTCCCGAACCGAACCTTGGAGTCTGGGAGAGCTGCAGACTCACCCGCAGCTGGCGGAACATCAGCTTGAGTTGTCGCTTGTCATACAGAAGCTGGTGAAACGGGCTTATGTACGGGAAGTGGCCGTTATGAAGGATAACAACGACAACGGAGCTATCGAGCTTCGATATACGATTATGAATGCTTAAAGTTTGCCGCCTCTGTCGATGGGAGTTCCAATCGGAATGGAACCTCCTTCCGCAGAGGTTTTATTGTTAGATGGAACTAAGTTTGCGTGTGAATTTTAAGTTGACTGGTCTACGAGGGTTATGATAAATTGGAATTCGCCGCTGGTTCAGGCGGGGCGGATGTAGAACGTCCAGTCAAAAAAATGTCGAATGCTGAAAAAAAGTACTTGCAATGAGCTAGGCAGCTGTGATATATTATTTCTTGTCGCCGCGAGAGATTGACGCCGGCAACG
>NZ_MXQD01000030.1:0-146486 GCF_002165585.1 Paenibacillus sp. MY03
TGGGCGACGTTATTCTTGGATTTTTTCTATTTTCTAAAATCTAACAGACACAATCGACTCTATTTGTACGATCCCGGCAGCATTTTGTTTGATTCCAATCAAATAGCGTCTTTCCTGACTGTTAAAGTTTATTTGAGACAAAAAACGGGCGAATAGTGCCGCTGATGTCTGTTATATTTTTTTCGCAGAACATCCTGACGGTCCTTCCTGTACTTGCGTCAGAAAGAACCAACGGCGTCACTCCTGTTTGTCCTCTCTCCTGTCTGCCCCTTTCTCTAATAAGGGGAAAAGCTCCCTCTATTAACCCCGTCCCCGCCCTCGCTTGCTCTTTAGAGGGAAATCCTACCTCTAATTCCCAGCAAATCGCTGTTTTCGGGTTGAGCCACCCCGATTAGAGGGAGGTTTTCCCTCTAAGTGGAGCCGACACTCCGATTTTTCAGGATTATAGGGAGCTTTTCCCTCTATTTTCCTTATGTGATATACGAGGGTTCTCTTGAAGATAAACGCGACCTTCAGCTTTGCAAAGCAAAGCCGTTATGGCGACAAAGCGTGAACAAAACGTGCTTG
The DNA here is from genome assembly GCF_002165585.1 of Paenibacillus sp. MY03. Taxonomy (NCBI): domain Bacteria; kingdom Bacillati; phylum Bacillota; class Bacilli; order Caryophanales; family Paenibacillaceae; genus Paenibacillus; species Paenibacillus sp. MY03. Next base: position 568 of record NZ_MXQD01000030.1, read on the forward strand.
TTGACCAAACTAAACAGGTGTGTGCGGGACTTAGGCGTGCTATTACTCAGGTGTGCGCGGAACTCAAACGTGTTATTACTCAGGTGTGTGCAGAACTCAGGCATGTTCATACTCGGTACGCGTACCGTAGCTACAACGACCGAACTAGCGCTCCACCCCAAAACTTTAAAATTCTATATATCAAAACACAAAAAGCGAAGCCCAAAGTTTGCAAGCATCGGGCTTCGCTTCATGTATAGAACTCTTACGCGTAGTGGCAAGCCGCAAAGTGGCCCTTGCTGACTTCCGCCAGCTTCGGCTCGTCCGTCTTGCACTTATCCGTCGCGAGCGGGCAGCGCGTATGGAACTGGCAGCCCTTCGGCGGGTTGATCGGACTCGGCAAATCACCCTTAAGCACGATGCGCTCGCGGGTCGCTTCGACCTGCGGATCCGGAATCGGAATCGCGGAAAGCAACGCTCTCGTATACGGATGGCGCGGGTTGTCGTACAGCTCACCGGATTCGGCAAGCTCCACGATTTTGCCCAGGTACATCACGGCGACGCGGTCGGAAATATGTTTCACCATGGACAGGTCATGCGCGATAAACAGATACGTCAGCCCCATCTTGCGCTGCAATTCCTGCATCAGGTTGACCACCTGCGCCTGGATCGACACGTCGAGCGCGGAGATCGGTTCGTCGGCGATGATGAACTTCGGATCGACGGCCAAGGCCCGCGCAATGCCGATACGCTGGCGCTGACCGCCGGAAAATTCATGCGGGTAACGGGTCGCATGCTCCGGATTCAGGTTGACGAGATCAAGCAGCCCCTCGACCTTGCGCTTCCGCTCGGCCTTGCTGCCTGCAAGCTTGTGAATATCGAGCGCCTCGCCGATGATGTCGGTTACCGTCATCCTTGGATTCAGGGACGCGTACGGGTCCTGGAAGATCATCTGCATATTGCGTCGCAGCGCCTTCAGCTCCGCGCCGCGCAGCTTGTAGATATCCTTGCCCTCAAACGTCACGCCTCCGCTTGTCGGCTCGTACAGCCGCAGAATCGTACGTCCGGCGGTCGACTTGCCGCAGCCGGATTCGCCTACGACGCCCACGGTTTCGCCGCGGCCGATCGAAAACGATATTTCGTTGACGGCCTTCAATATATTGCCTTTGCCGAGGTTAAAAAATTTGCGAAGATCATTAACTTCTAATAATGGGGTGCTTTTGCTCATACCGGCACCTCCCGGTTCGCGTATTCATGAAGCATCCAGCAAGCGGCCGCGTGGGATTCGCTGCCTTTGATAGGATGCAAGTTAGGATCGTTGTCCACGCATACCTTCATCGCTTCGTCGCAGCGCGCGCAGAAGCTGCAGCCCGCAGGCGGCTTGATGAGATCCGGCGGCGTGCCCGGAATCGGGATAAGCGGCTCGTCTTTCTTCTGGTCCAGACGAGGCAGAGAACGCAGCAAACCTCTTGTATAAGGATGCTGCGGGTTCTGGAAGATCTCCCACTTCGTGCCCGTCTCAACGATACGACCTGCATACATGACGATAACGCGGTCGCAGACGTCGGCCACGACGCCGAGGTCATGCGTAATAAGAATGATAGAAGTGCCCATCTTCTGTTGCAGATCCTTCATGACGCTCATGATCTGCGCCTGAATCGTCACGTCCAGCGCCGTTGTCGGCTCGTCCGCGATCAATAGCTTAGGGTTGCATGCCAAAGCGATGGCGATCATGACGCGTTGCCGCATGCCTCCGGAGAATTGATGCGGATACTGCTTGATCCGTTGCTCCGGATTCGGGATGCCGACCAGATGCAGCATCTCGATCGCTCGCGCAGTCGCCTGCGATTTGCTGACGTTCTGATGTTTGATCAGACCTTCCGTTATTTGCGCGCCAACGGTCAGAGTCGGGTTTAGCGACGTCATGGGATCTTGGAAGATCATGCCGATCTTGTTGCCGCGCACAGTCTGCATCTCTTTCTCCGATAAGGTGAGCAGCTCTTGACCATCGAATTTCACCGAGCCGTTTTTGATGCGGCTAGGCGGAGACGGATTCAGCCTCATGATGGATTGGGCGGTTACGGACTTGCCCGAGCCGGATTCGCCTACAATCGCCACGGATTCGCCTTCCTTCACATCGAAGGATATATCTCGAATGGCTTGTACTTCCCCGCCATATACGTCGAACGATACGCTTAAGTTTTTCACTTCCAGCAAGGTCTTCATCTTGGGTTGACCTCCTCTCGGTTGTGCTGTGTTGTTATTTTTTCAGCTTCGGATCGAATGCGTCGCGCAGACCGTCCCCGAAGACGTTAAAGGCAAAGATGGTTACGCTGAGGAAGATGGCCGGGAAGAACAAGCGCCACGGATAGTTGAAAATACCGCCTACGCCGTCGTCGATCATCGTACCCCAAGAAGCAGCCGGCGATTGAACCCCCAGACCCAAGAAGCTCAGGAACGCCTCGGTAAAGATCGCGCTCGGGATCGTCAGGGTCAGCGTAACGAGAATCGGTCCCATCGCATTCGGCACCAGGTGACGGAAAATAATACGCATTGCGCCAGCGCCAAGGGACTTGGAAGCAAGCGCGTATTCTTGATTCTTGAGCTGCATGATTTGGCCGCGCACGATCCAGGCCATGTTGATCCAGCCCGTAATCGACATCGCGACGATAATCGTCGTCAAACTTGGCTCCATAACGACCAAAAGCAGGATAACGACGAGAAGGTAGGGAATGGAGTACAAAATTTCGGCGAAACGGTTCATGACCTCGTCGACTTTGCCGCCGTAGTATCCCATAATGCCGCCGTATATAACGCCGAGCACCAAATCGATCAGAGCCGCGACGACGCCTACAAACAAGGAAATCTGAGCGCCCTTCCAGACGCGCTCGAACATATCGCGGCCTAGCTCATCGGTGCCGAACCAATGCGTTCCGTTCGGAGCCTGGTTCGTATTCGTCAATTCTGTCGTGTAATGGTCAAATGGCCAAATTAAGGGAACAACAAGGCAGCAAACCACCAGGGCGGCGATAATCCAGAAGCCCAGCATCGCGAGCTTATTGCTCGTAAGCCGCTTCCAGATATCCTGCCAGGCGGTCAGGGTTGCACGGCCGACTTCGTCGACGCGAACCTCTTCGCGGCGCAGCTTCTCGAACATGTCGGGAGTAAGCGTGTCCGACCGCTCCTTGCCGCGCGGTTTCGGATTGAAGTTAGACATCGTTTATTTCCCCACCTTTCCGCCGGCTCGCATGCGCGGATCCACCAGTACATATGCAATATCCGACAAGAAACGGCTAATCATCAAAATAACGGCGTAGAATATGGTAATGCCCATAATAAGCGGATAATCGCGATCTATAACACTCGTAACAAAGTGTTTGCCGATGCCTGGAATCGCAAAAATTTTCTCTACGACAACGGAGCCCGTAATGATGCCGGCGGTCAGAACGCCCAAATAAGTGACAACCGGGAGCATGGAATTCCGAAGCGCATGCTTTGCGACAATGACATAACCGGCAAGCCCTTTGGATTTGGCGGTTTTAATAAAATCTGCGTTTAATACTTCAATCATGGTGGATCTGAGGAGACGTGCGATAAAAGCGATCGGACCGGAAGCCAGCGCGATCGTAGGCAATACGTAATCCATCGGTCCATTGAGACCGGCGACTTCAAACCAGCCCAGCTTAGTGGCAAGGAAATATTGCATGACGGGAGCAAGCACGATACTTGGTATTGCGAGGCCGATAACAGCTATAATCATGGCCAGATTATCGATAAATTTGCGATGGTACATCGCTGCCAAAATGCCGAGAATGCAACCTACGACTACGGACGTCACGATCGCCGAAATACCCAATCTTAATGAGGGTCCAAACGATTGTGCAATCATTTTGTCAACCGACTGGAACTTCTTCTTCATGGATATCCCCATGTCGCCTTGCAGAAGGTTGGCGAGATACTTCCCGTACTGTACATACAGCGGCTTGTCGAGGTCGTAATACGCTTCCAAGTTTTTCTGGACGGCTTCGCTGGTCGCCTTCTCGGACTGCAAAGGACTCCCCGGGATAGCGTTCATCAGCATGAACGTTGCCGTTACCAAAATAAACAAAGAGAGAACCATAAATAAAAACTTGCCGGAAATGTAGCGGAGCATACGATCACCCACTCTCTCACAATCTTTATTTGCATTTCAAAAGGGTATATATAGAGACTATATATACCCTTTTGACCGTTACTCTTAGAGGTTGTTCAAGCTCTTATTTGAGAAAGCCACGGTTAAAGTGACCTTATTTCTTGCTGCCGAATACCCAGTCGATGTGACCCGCATAGTCGGATACTACGTTTTCGATGCCTGGTTTAACCATCGTTACAGTCGTGTAGTAGTAAGCCGGCAATACAGCCATGTCGTCTTGAATGGCGATTTTCTCGGCTTCGGCCAACATTTCAATCGTTTTCTCAGGCGTTTCCGCTACAAGGGAACCATCAAGCAGTTCTTGCACTTTAGGGTTGTTGTAACGACCGTCGTTGTTGCCGGATTTCGGGTGAATCAGGTCATACGTGAAGTTGATCGGGTGGTTGATGTCAGCGCCCCAGCCGGAACGAGCGATGTCGAATTGGCCGGCTTTACGAGTTTCGAGGAACGTGCCCCACTCCTGGTTAGCCAGTTTCACTTCTACGCCCAGCGTCTTGCGCCACATGTCAACTACCGCTTCAGCCAACTTCTTATGGCCCTCGCTTGTGTTATACAACAATGTTACTTCCGGAAGAGTCTTCATGCCCTCTTCGGCCAAACCTTCGGCAAGCAGCTTCTTCGCTTCTTCAACGTTCTCCGTGAAGAAAGTGTCCGGATACGTCTCGCGGAACAACTTTCCTCCAGCGCCTGTGATGCTTGGCGGCACCAGACCGAATGCCGGTTGCTGGTTCGCTTGAGCTACATTGTCGATCAGGGATTGACGATCGATTGCCATGGAGAATGCTTTACGTACTTTTACGTTAGAAAAGGGAGCTTTTTCATTATTGAACAGGTAATAATAAGTCGAAGCTACGGAAGTCACTTCCGCTTTCTTCTCTTCGATCAGCTGTTTCGTCAGGTCGGTAGGCACGGAACCCGCTTGAGCGCCGATCCAGTCGATTTTATTTGTTTCGAACAATTGGTATACGGTGTTCTCGTCCTCGACAAGAGAGATGGTTACTTTGTCGAAGTTGATCGCATCTTTGTTGTAGTAATCGGGATTCTTCTCAAGAACCAGCTTGTCCGCATGCGCCCATTGCTTCAGAAGGAACGGTCCATTGGATACGATCGTTGCAGCTTCCGCAGCCCAGTCGGCAGCAGCATCGACAGTTGCTGGATGTACGGGCAGGTATGTGTAGTGAGCAAGCAAGCTCGGGAAGTAAGGTGCAGGAGTATAGAGCTTCACTTCCAACGTGTATTCGTCCAGCGCTTTAACGCCTACGTCGTCAGCGGTAGCTTCGCCGGCGTTGTATTTCTCGCCGTTCTCAAGGTAGAACAACATATATGCATATTCGGATGCCGTCTCAGGGTTCAAGCTGCGTTTCCAAGCATATTCGAAGTCGTTTGCTGTTACAGGGTCGCCGTTGCTCCATTTCACGTCGTCACGGAGTTTAATCGTGTACGTCTTGCCATCTTCTGAAGCAGTCAGTTCTTTAGCGATTGCATTTTCAGGCTCGCCCTTTGTGTTCAGACGAGTAAGACCCTCATACAAACCTGCTGCCACAATGCTGGACTGGGCGTCCGTCATCAGAGCAGGATCCAAGCTTGGCGGTTCGCTTGCAAGAGTGAAGCGGAATTCTTGCGGAGCAGCTGGCGTTTCCGATCCGGCGTTGTTGCCGTCCTTGTTGCCCGGATTAGCCGCTTTGTTGTTGTTGCTTGTACAAGCAGTCAAAAGCATGCTGAATGCGACGATCAAAACTAGCATGAACTGTGCCGGCTTTTTGAAACTCCCTTTCACATACATCAACTCCTAATTTTATATATAATTTTTTACAGCCGTGTTAATGTGACTTGAAAACTTAATTTCATTGAAAATGTCATCATTTCTCACATGAATTATTATTTATTCGACGTTAAACAATATACAACCAAAAATTAATAATTGTCAACCGACAACTTCTTCGAAAAACTTTCCAGCCGCTTTTTTACTATGTCCCTAGATCGGAAACATTATGAGCCGCCTGACAAATCGCCATGTTGCCATCCCTTTAACGCGTTGATGCGAATTTGCACTAATACGTATATGCATTAGAGCATCTAGGCGACAATGCGCCTATGTATTGATATTTTAACGCGTCTATACGCTTGTACAATGTTGCATCCATTTCCACTTTTGCGGAGGATGATTATTTATTGGTTTCGGTTTTTAACTTCATTACGATTCTTGTTTTCGTATTTTTCTTCATTCCAAGGCGTTTTAGAACAACATACACCCTAGCTTTTACCGAAACCAAGATTACATTTTAGTTATATTTTTACATATAGAATTAATGAAATCAGTTTAACTAAACTCAGTTCAGCTATTCGACCATTTGGAACAGTTTTACTTTATATTTAGCCCTCTAAGAGCTTCTAGAGTAAACGGCTGTCTCCTCATCGGACAGGAGCGTTCTATTTTCGATTAGACGATGTCTCTAGAATCTAATAGACACACACAACCTATTTGAACCATCGGAGCATCTTTTTGCTTTTTATCTACCATATAACGGCGATACCGGAGGCCGTCGATTCGAAATGGTTGCATCATTTCCTAAAACGACAAAAAAGCACCGTTGTAGCATTTTGCCACAACGGTGCTTTTTTCATGCAAAGTTTTTAATTAGGGCGTGTCTGAATACTCCGAGGGGAGCAGATTTTGCCGAATTTTCGTTTCATGCAAGGAACTTTTGTGAAGGCGTACCAGGGGTACGTCAAGCAAAAGTGACGAAGCAGGGGGCGGAAAGGCGGTGAAAGATGCCCCTGAGCGGGTTTTCAGACACGACCTAGTAGTTGATGCTTGGGTAGAGCGGGAATTGGGCCGTCAAATCGCGCACCATACCGCGAGCCTTATCCAATGTCGCGCTGTCTTCCGGATTTTTGAGCACCAGCGCGATAACTTCCGCGATGACCTTCATCGCATCTTCGTTCATGCCGCGAGCCGTAGCCGCAGGCGTACCCACACGGATGCCGCTCGTGACGAACGGGCTCGTCGGGTCGAATGGAATCGCGTTTTTGTTCACGGTGATGCCTACTTCGTCGAGTACATGCTCGGCAGCTTTGCCCGTAATGTTTAGGCTGCGCGTATCGATCAGCATCAGGTGGTTGTCCGTGCCGCCAGATACGATGTTGATGCCCTTGGACAGAAGCTCCTCGGAGAGCACCTTCGCATTGTTCACGACGTTCTGGGCGTATTCCTTGAAGGATGGCTGCAAAGCCTCTCCCAGCGCAACTGCTTTCGCTGCGATGATATGCATCAGAGGGCCGCCTTGGGAGCCTGGGAATACGGCCTTGTCGATGGCTGCCGCCCAGGACTTGCGACACATGATCATGCCGCCGCGAGGTCCGCGAAGCGTCTTATGCGTTGTTGTCGTAACGAAATGGGCATGCGGCACCGGGCTTGGGTGAAGACCGGCTGCAACCAGACCAGCGATATGCGCCATGTCGACCATGAAGAGCGCGCCGACTTCGTTCGCGATTTGGCCCAGTTTTTCGAAGTCGATGATGCGCGGGTAAGCGCTCGCGCCCGCCACGAGCATGCGAGGGCGGTGTTTGAACGCCAGCTTGCGAACTTCTTCGTAATCGATGGTGAAGGAATCCTCTTGTACGCCGTAAGCCACGAAGTTATACAGCAAGCCGGATGCGTTAACCGGGCTGCCGTGCGTCAAGTGACCGCCATGAGCCAGGTTCATACCGAGTACGGTGTCGCCAGGTTTAAGAGCAGCCAGGTACACAGCCATGTTCGCTTGTGCGCCGGAATGCGGCTGTACGTTTACGTGCTCTGCGCCGAACAGCTCCTTGGCGCGATCGCGGGCCAGATCCTCGACGATATCGACATGCTCGCAGCCGCCATAGTAACGTTTGCCCGGGTAGCCTTCTGCATACTTGTTCGTCAATACGGAGCCCATAGCTTCAAGGACAGCTTCGCTTACGATGTTTTCGGACGCGATCAGCTCGATGTTGTCTCGTTGGCGTTGCAGCTCAAGGCCAAGTGCCTTCAATACCTCTGGATCTTGTTTACGTAGATGTTCCATAATGATGATTCCTCCTGAAATAGAATATAGTGTGGTTCATTACTCGCAATGATCCGCCGATTGTTCGGCTGTTAAGACGTTCTGCGGCTCATATACGGCGCGAGCGCCGCCTATAAGCTTCGGTCTGGTTATGGCCATCGTCACATGTCCTTCTCCGATGGAACGGATAGAAGGACGTACGGGTACGGCCACCCTCTTTAAATGCATCCCAATGAACGTATCCCCGATGTCTATACCCGCATGAGCCTGAATCGACTCCACGAGACAGGGATTCGAAAGCTTGCCGTAAGCATAAGCCGCCATCGACCCTCCAGCTTTGGGAATAGGTACGGCATGCACAAGCTCAAGACCGTATCGCCGAGCCGCTTCTTCTTCCAGAACAAGCGCCCGGTTTAGATGCTCGCAGCATTGATAGGCGGGAATGAACGCAATATCTTTGCGCGCTGCCTCCACGCCCGCATATATGGCGGCAGCGGCCTCAAGCGCGCCTGCCGTGCCGATTCGCTCGCCGATTACTTCGCTGGTACTGGCGCCAATTACGAGCAGTTCGTGGGCGCGCAGGCGGCCGGCTTCGGCCAGCTCCCGGACGATGCGCTCGACATCGGCGGACCAGAGAGATGGATCGGGGATTCGCTTCTCCGTCGTCATCGTTCAACGCCTCCTACTAAGGAATCGCCCGCGCTATTAAGTGGTTGTTCAAAAAGTCCGATTCCCATTACGAAGTATACCGAGAAGCTTACTCGACATCGAATATTAAACGCAACCGAACCTTCCGGTGCTCACGTAGCTCTGCTACGCTCCACTCCTCAGTTTCTAGTTGCCTTCAATCTTCTCGGTACTGATAACCGAACTTTTTGAACTCACTATTAAGGGCGCGAGTTGAACTTTTTCTCGATCTCCATCACTTTGTTGACGCGGCCTACATGACGCTCGCCGTTGGAGAACGGAGTCGACAGCCACACCTTGACGATCTCTTCGGCTACGCCCGGTCCGATAATACGTTCGCCCATGGCAAGCACGTTTGTGTCGTTATGCTCGCGCGTCGCTTGCGCGGAGAACAAATCATGCACAAGCGCGCAGCGAATACCCGGAACCTTGTTCGCGGCAATCGACATGCCAATGCCCGTGCCGCAGATTAAAATGCCGCGCTCGGCTTTGCCCGAGACAACCGATTCGCAGACTGGCATAGCATAATCCGGATAATCCACGGACTGGCTGCAGTCGCAGCCGACATCCTCAATCTCGTGTCCAAGCGACTCCAATAACGGAACGATTACATCCTTCAAGCGGTAGCCCGCATGGTCGGCTCCAATCGCAATCTTCAATGCCAACACCTCTTCTCCAGAATTTCCTTGCCCGGTTCCTTGCACTAGGCAAATCCCCTCATGCTGTTAGTATACCTCTACGGCGGGAAAAGCTCTATCGGAGTTGTCCTGCTTTATGTTAAGAATTCGACAACAGCCGACCGCGGACGACAACCGTACAGGCAAGGCAAAGCGGCTAAGCGACAGCTTATGCATCCTCGCATCTTGAAAAAACGAAAAAAAGAGCAGACATGCTTTGCAGCATGACGCTCTTTGCCCAGGCGACCGGCCGTATATTCCGATGCTCCACCGTGGTTACCCACTTCCGTCGCCAGTTACATCGGAAACCGTGTTTGTATATTCATCATATCTCATGGCGTGATATAAAGCAATCCGGAATTCGGAGGAAGAACGCCCGTTTTCACTTGATCAGACTCCGACCCGACAGCTTGTCGAGCAGCTTGCGGACCGCATCCTCGATCTCTCCGGAGCAGCTCTCGTAGGTGGATAACGCGCCTCCAAAGGGATCGGCGATATCGAAGCTGGGAATGCTTCGCTCCAGCTCCAGCATCCGCCTGCGCTCCTCGCTCGTTAACTGCTGTCCAATCGCGCCCTTCATCTGCATGTCGGAATACAGGCTTTCGAGCTCCTCGATATTTTTCAGCACGGCGGCATCCGCCCCCGCGAACTCCTTGAGCGTATACGTCTTGTCCACCGCATCCGGATGGACATGAAGCAAGCTTCGCTTATGACCCGTGGTCATCGTCAAAATGAGATCCGCCCAAGCAACGGCCTCAGCCGTCAAAGCACGGGAGGAACCGTTATGCGCGATATCCCGTCTGCGGAGCGCCTCGAGTGCATGAGAGGAGATCGGAAGACCGTCGACGGTGGACACGCCGGCGGATCGGACGGCTACTGTTATGCCTCTCCTGGCCGCTTGCTCTCTCAGCAGCGCCTCGGCCATCGGAGAGCGGCATGTGTTGCCGGTACAGACGAACAATATTCGTTTCATCCCTGTGTTCCCCTTTCTCATTCGATTGGTATGGGCTCAGGGCCCTTCTGCGTTAAAAGACAAATAATGCGCCGAATACGAGCAAGATCGCGCCTCCTAATGCCTCGCCGTATTCGCCCAGATTGCCGCCGACTTTCCTGCCCAGCAACAAGCCCAGCATAGACATTAGCCCGCCAATCAATCCGAACAGAGTAATGGTCAGCCACAGATCCGCCGAGAACATGCCCAGCGTAATACCCACCGAGAAGGCGTCGATGCTGACGCTGAACGCAAGCACCAGCAGCCCCCAGGCCGTGCGGTGATCGAAAGACCGCACCTCTTCGCCCTTGAACGAGCTGTACATCATATGGCAGCCGAGCAGAATGAGCAGCACGCCAGCGGCAGTCGATGCAACTTGCCCCAACATATCGCTGACAAGGTGTCCCGTCATTAAGCCTCCGATCGGCATCAAAACGTGGAACAGTCCGATCACGAAGCCCAGCTTCAGAATATCCCGCACCCTGATTCCCTTAAGCCCGATTCCCAGGCCAAGCGAAAAAGCGTCAAAGCCTAGCGCCGCCGCTATGCACAACAGCGTCAGCACTTGCCCGGCAAATAGATTCGCATCTCCCAATCCAATCTCCCCTTGTCCACCGCGCATTCTCTAACCAACATATGCGGACAAGAGGTCGTTCATACTAATTCCTGGGATTTGCGAGTAGGATGCGGCCGCCTGCCGCCTTGACCATCCGATTGAGAAGCGCAGCGCCGATCCCGTCCGGGCCCGGCGTTTCCGCCCAGATCCGCTGAATGCCCGCGGCATCGAACTCGCGCAGCGCGGCGTACAGGCGCTTGGCCGCCTCCTGGGGCAACGCCTCGCTGCCCATGCCGATGACGAGATCGGCCTGGTACTGCGCCGCCCGTTCGTCGAATGCAAGCACGCCGGTCGCGACACCGGCGGAACTGCAGTCCTCCACGGCATGCTGGATGGCGGCCGCCACGATGTCGCGGTCGTCGCCGCGCACCAGCGTCAGCTCGCCGCGCGGCGCATAATGCGTGTACTTCATGCCTGGTGAACGCGGGGCAGACTCCCCATGCAGTTCGTCGTCGGTTACGACGACGGCCTCCGGCAGCGCAGCCTGAAGCTGCTCCGACGTTATGCCTCCCGGTCGCAGGATGCGGACAAGGCCGTTGTCTTCCAGCTGCACGACCGTAGACTCCAACCCAACGCCGGTCGCTCCGCCGTCCACGATGCCGTGTATGCGGCCTCCGAGATCCTCCAGCACATGCGCGGCCGTCGTCGGGCTGGGACGGCCCGACCGATTGGCGCTCGGCGCCGCGACGGGGCAGTCGGCCTGCCGCAGCAACTCCAGCGCGACGGGATGATCCGGCATCCGGACGGCGACGGTGGATAGCCCCGCAGTCACCAGCGGCGAGAGCGCGCCTTTTTGGACTGGCAGCACGAGCGTAAGCGGCCCCGGCCAAAAGGCCGTCATAAGCGCCTCCTCCAGCGGAGAGACGGACACCGTCAGCTCGTCGAGCTGCTCCCGGCGCGCGATATGCACGATCAGCGGGTTGTCGGAGGGACGCCCCTTGGCCTCGAAGATGCCTGCGACAGCTTCGTCGCTTCGCGCATCCGCGCCGAGGCCGTATACCGTCTCGGTGGGAAAGGCCACCAGCCCGCCAGAACGCAGCTTGTCCGCCGCCATGGAGAGCTCATCCGTTGCCGTGGAGAGTTCCCCCTTGACTGTGGTGAGCTCCTTCCTTGCCAGGTCCGTTGCCTGCGCCTTACCTCGGGGCGTATCGCCACAAGTCACGTTGCCGGGTGCGTTGCCGCCAGTCATATTGCTCGAAGGGCCGGATTGCCAAACTATAGTCTCGATCATCTGTATGATTCAATCCTTGCTATATTTAAAATAACCGTTGCACCGTTATTATAGCACAAGAAAAGGATTAGACTGACACGCAGTATAAGTGCGAGTTCAAAATTCCGTTCCTTCCTCCTAAAGGACGGGTAAGACGTAATTCTTCAATAAGGATATGTATGTTTACTGTGACGGACACACGACCTTATTCGCCTTATCGGAGCAGCATTTAGTCTCCTCCCAGCCCGGTTGCGGAACTACTTTTGGAGCTGTAGCCCGAAAAAATCGGGTTACAGGGCGTCGCGGGGCTACTTTTAGAACTGTAGCCCGAAAAAGTCGGGTTACAGGGTGCTGCGGAGCTACTTTTGGAGCTGTAACCCGAGAAAATCGGGTTACAGGTTGCTGCGGAGCCACTTTCGGAGCTGTAGCCCGAAAAATTCGGGTTACAGGGTGCCGTGGAGCTACTTTCGGAGCTGTAGCCCGAAAAATTCGGGTTACAGGGTGCCGTGGAGCTACTTCGGATGCTGTAACCCGAAAAAAATCGGGTTACAGGGTGCCGTGGAGCCACTTTCGAAGCTGTACCTTCGGAGCCTCAACCGGACATTAATTTTTGGCAAGATTCCTGTACGGCGAAAAAGCGCAAGCTCCAGGGAAACGGATCCCACGGACTTGCGCTTTTATCAACGAACCGCCTGTCTATTACCTTATCCCATGTTACGAGCAGCAACGCCATCGAATGTGATCCGAACCGGCTCGATCGTCCCGTCCGCCGCGAACGTCATCCGGTCGATGCAGACGACGCGGTGATTCGGATCGGTCTCCGATAACGGCCGGCGATGGTAAACGATGCACCACTCGTCCGTACCGGGAATTTGCAGCACGCCATGATGCCCCGCGCTGGTGGCGACGGCGGCGTCTTGCTGCAGGATTTTGCCTACGCGCTCGAAAGGTCCCACGGGAGAATCCGAGATGGCGTACGCAACCGAATAATCCGGCCCGCCCCAGCCTCCCTCCGCCCACATGAAATAGTAGCGCCCGTCCCGCTTGATCATGCACGGCCCTTCCACAAACTTCTCCGGCGTCACTTCCTTGAACGTCTCCCCGTCCGGGAAATTGACGATGCTGATCATGTCCTCGCCCAGCCTCACGACATTGCATCGTCCCCAGCCGCCGTAATACAGAAAGGCGGACCCGTCGTCGTCCAGAAAAACGTGGGGATCGATCGGCTGCGCGCCGTTCACGAACCGGTCGATCAGCGGTCGATCCAGCGCATCGCGATACGGCCCCTCGGGCCGGTCCGCTACAGCGACGCCGATTCCTCCGAGCTCCTCGTTGCTCTGAATATCGTTGGCAGCAAAATAATAATAGTACCGCCCGTTCTTCTCAATAGGGGATGGAGCCCACAACGCCCGCTTCGCCCACGAAATGCTGCTCATCTCGAGAATCCGCTCCGCCTTGCTCCAGTGCACGAGATCGTCCGAGTAGAAGGCGTCGAACCAGGTCTGTTCGTCGTAAGGAGCCGAGCAGGTGGGATAAATCCAATACCTTCCCTCGAAGATACGCGCTTCCGGGTCGGCGTACCAACCCGGCAGAATCGGATTGCCCGATGTCACAGCAGCTTTACTTTCCCTTACGTTCATTGGCTTCCTCCTCTGATTATGGCGAACCATGCTGCAACTCTAATAGTGCGTGTTCAAAAGTCAGGTTTTCAACACATGATCGTTAGGCTTCGAAGCTAACCTTCACTTTCGTGGGTAGCGGGAAATATTAGATGTCGAGTAAGTGGCATACTTTGCGATCAAAATCGGACTTTTGAACAACCTTTAAAAGTTTCGCCGAAGGGGACATGCAGCTTCGAACGCCCTGGTTCAGCAATCGCCGACCATTCCCCCTTATACGGAGTACAGTCTGCGATCCTCCGCCGTACGCAGCCACACGTGCATATATCCCGCTTCTCTATTGTCCCAGGCATAATACGGCACGAGCGCGATAGGCGTTCCGTCTGACGCCGAGCCGCTAAGCACAGTTACGCCGCCAAGCAGCTCGGGGCGATGTTGGGCGACGAAGGACGAGCCCGGCTCAATCACGCAGCCGTCATAGGGAAGCTCCCCGTTGTCCGCCTGCTCCAGGCAATAGACGACGGGACCGCGCTGGATGGCGACCCGCCCCCGATTCGACTCCACTTCGCCGCGCGCACGCACTTTCTCTGCCGGCATATCCAGCTCCAGTACAAGACTGTCTCCCGGAGTCCAACTCCGCTCGATAACCAGATAGCCGTTCTGTGTCACGGCATTCGCTCCTGAGAGCGCAACGCCGTTTAGCAGAATCCGGTAGCTCCCGCACCAGCCCGGCACCCGCAGCCGAATGGGGAAGCTGTCGCAGGCCTCAGACGATTGTACCGCATTGCCTTCCGCATAACTACCCACATTGCTTCCATCATCGCTTCCCACATTGCTTTCAACATTGCTTTCAACATTGCTTTCAACATTGCTTCCAACATTGTTCCCGACATCGCCTCCCGAGCCGCCAGTAACTAAGCCCGAACCCAAACCCTCTGCCAACCGCAGATCAACTACGTCGATCGCGATACTGCCCTCCCACGGATAGTTCGTCGTCTGCTTCAGCCGGACGGACCGCCCGTCAGCCAACGTCAGCTCCGACTCGCCGCCCATATACTGATTGACGACAACGCCGCCGTCGGCGATGGCATACGCATATTGGCCGATAGAAGGCAGAAAGCGCACCAGATTCGTCGGGCAGCACGAGGTGTCGAACCACGCCACGCGATGATGTCCGCCTTGCGAGGCCAGCGGATTGACATAGAAGAACCGATCGCCGTGAAGCGAGATGCCGGACAATGCGCCGTTGTACATCTCCCTCTCCACGATGTCGGCGTAGACGCCGTCGCCGAACAGCAGATTCATCCGGTGGTTCCAGAACGCCATCGCGATGGCCGCGCAGGTCTCGCAATAAGCCGTCTCATTCGGCAGATCGTAATCGTGCGTGAAGCCCTCGTTATGATGCGACGGACCGATGCCGCCGGTAATATACATGTTCCGCTCTACCGTGTGCGCCCATACGCGGTGCAGGGCCGCCGTATATTCCGGATCCCCGGAAGCGTGAACGACATCCGCCATGGCCGCGTATTGATACATCGCGCGAACGGCATGTCCCGTCACCTTCTCGATATCCTTGACCGGCACGTCGTCCTGACAATAAGCGGGGCCCCACTCCGGGATATCCCAGATTCGGCCGACGCCATGGCCGTGACCGCGCTCTTCCAGCAGCCACAGAGCCAGCTTCCAATACCGCTCTTCTCCCGTAAGCCGGTACAGCTTGACCAGCGCCAGCTCGATCTCCTGATGCCCCTCTACCCAATGACGCTTGCCGGGCCCGAAAAGCGAGTCGTAATGATCCGCCAGTCTGCGTGCGACATCCAGTATAGCCGGTTTGCCCGTCGCTTCGTAATAGGCGACCGCCGCTTCGATCAGATGGCCGCCGTTGTACATTTCGTGTTTCTCCATATCGGTCCACTTGCTCTCGGGCGCCGTCAGCGTGTAGTAGGTGCACAGGTAGCCGTCGGGCTCCTGCGCCGACGCGATCGCATCGACGATCCGATCAATCTCCGCCTCCAGCGCGGAATCGCGATTCAGCATAAGCGAATAAGCGGCGCCCTCCAGCACCTTGTACACATCGGAATCGTTGAAATAGATTCCCTCGAACGTTCCTTCCTTCGAGCCGCCCGCCTTCTCGAAATTGGCGATACGGCCGGTCGTCTCGCATTTCTCCAGACAAGCCGGCAGCGTCACGCTCCGCACGGATTCCAGGCGCCGGCGCCAGAAGCCGTCATGGATCTCCACCTTCGTGAACGGAACATTGCCCCAGCGCTTCAGCGGGGATGCAGCAGCAATCGGCA
Organism: Paenibacillus sp. MY03; assembly: GCF_002165585.1. Lineage (NCBI taxonomy): Bacteria > Bacillati > Bacillota > Bacilli > Caryophanales > Paenibacillaceae > Paenibacillus > Paenibacillus sp. MY03. The sequence goes on from NZ_MXQD01000030.1 coordinate 16,864, forward strand.
TGGAAACTCTCCCTCTCTCTTGTTGGTATCGATGATCTCCGTTCTAACCATGCTATCCTTTTAATCCAGTCAGCGTAATGCCCTCCAGGAAGTACCGCTGCCCGACCAGAAATACGATCACGCACGGCAGCACGACCGCGGCGGACGCGGCCATCAGCAAGTCCCACTGGGCGGTGTAGGTGCCCTGGAACATCTGCAGACCTAGCGCCAGCGTAAACAGATGGTCGCTCTTTAAGTAGATGAGCGGACCCATAAAGTCATTCCACGTGCCGAGGAAGGTGAACAGAGCCACGACGATGACCGCGGAGCGGCTGAGGGGCAGAATGATTTTGAAGTAGATGCCGAAGTAGCCGGCTCCGTCCACTACCGCCGCCTCGTCGAAGTCCCGCGGAATTGTCAGATAGAACTGCCTCAGCAGGAAGATGTTGAAGATGCCTCCTCCAAAGTAGGCGGGAGCGATCAGCGGATAATACGTATCGTAGAAGCCTAACATCTGCCAGCCCAGGAAGCTCGGAATCAAAGTCACGGCGGCGGGCAGCATCATGCTCGACATCAGGATGGCGAACACGATATCCCGTCCCTTCCACCGGATCCGCGAGAACCCGAACGCCGCGACCGTGCTTGTCACGATCGTGCCGACCAGCACGCCGATCACGATGATGAAGGTGTTCATGAAATACGTGTCGAAGGGCAGAATCGTTAGCGCCTTTTTGAAGTTGCCCCATTGCACGGGGTTCGGAATCCATTCCGGCGGCATGGTGAAGATCTGCGACAAATTCATGAGCGAGCTTCGGATCAGCCAGATAAAAGGCGTAATGAACATGACGGATACGAGAATAAGCGCGGCATAACCCGCTGCGAGCGTAAGTCTTGATGTCTTCATGAGCGCCCTCCTCCTTCATAGTACACCCATGACTTGGAGCTTTTGAACACGATAAAAGTAAAGAACAGAATGATGACGAACAGCACCCATGCGAGCGCCGACGCGTATCCCATCTCCGTATCCCGGAAGCCGGTGCGCCATAGATAGAACACGTAAAACAAGCTTTTGTTGTTAGGACCTCCATCCGTCAGGATGTAAGCTTCGTTAAACACCTGGAACGAGCCGATAATCGTCATGATCGTGTTGAAAAACAGCGTCGGAGTCACCATCGGTATCGTAATGTGGCGCAGCTTGCTGTACCAGCCGCCGCCATCCACGTCGATCGCCTCGTAATATTGCTTCGGAATGCCGGACAAGCCCGCGAGAAAAATAATGACGGTGCCGCCGATGCCCCATAACGTCGTCAGCACGACGGACGGAATAACGCTGCTCTCGGCATACAGCCAGTTGCTGGTAGGCAGATGAAGCCACTCCAGCACGGTGTTGATCAATCCCAGATCGGGATTGAGCAGCCACATCCAGATCATCGCCGACGCCACGGCCGGCACGATGCTGGGCAAATAAATAATGGTGCGGAACAGCGCCCTCCCCTTGACGTTCATGTTGAGCAGCAGCGCGACCGCGAACGAGATCAGAATAACCGCCGGCACGCGCAGCGCCACGAAATAGAAGGTAGCGCCCAGCGATTGGTAGAACAAATCGTCTTCTCCGCTGAACAAGCGGACATAATTATCAAAACCGATGAAAGCAGTTCCTTCTTTGAACACGTTATAGTCGCTAAGACTAAGCACCAAGCTCGCGATCATGGGACCCAGCGTAAACAGCAGGAAGCCCAAAATCGCGGGAGACGTGAATAGCAAGCCGTAAAATAGCCCTTTTCTCATGTATACCTCCCGTTGCAGGCCGACCTGTCGATGCTCCGGGACGCGGCGGCCGAGGCTGTCTATCCAAGCGCCTCATGCCCGCCGCCTGTCCCGTTATCATTTATTGCTGAATGTCGCGGCGACCTTGCACAAGCTCCTGCGCTTTGGCGGCGACGCCGTCCAGCGCCTCTTGCGCCGTCTGTTGGCCAAGCCAGACTTTATCCAATGCGGGCGAGACGACATCCATGATTTTGCTGAAGTTTTTGACGTAGCCCGTAGGCGTCTGATGGCTGCTGTCCAGGAGCACTTCTACGATGGCATCCTTGTAACCCGACGGACGGGAAGCGAGATTTTCCGTCCATCTGGCGAGAAGATCGTTCTCCGTGTACCAGCTCTTATAGGACGGCATCCAGGTGCCTGCCGTAATCATGTCGATGGACGATTCCGGATCGATCAAATATTTGATCAGCTCCCACGATTCTTGCGGGTACTTCGTCGACTTGAACATCGAGAACATGCCGGCAACGATCGTCGTCATAGGCTCCTTCATGACCGGCAGCACGCCCACGTTGTAGTTAAAGTTGGATTGCGCAAGCGATGTGGATGCCCACTGGCCGTCGATGACCATCGCGACTTTTTTAGTCTGCAGCGCCACATTGGTGCCCGGAATGTTTTTCGACTGAACCGGCGACGGCGCCACATGGTGCACATTCATCAGATCGGCGATATTTTGGAACACCTCGACCGCCTCCGGCTGATTGAGAGCGAAGGTCTTCCCGTCCGCGGAGACGAAGTCGCCTCCATTGGAATAGATGAAATTGCTGTAGCCGCCCCACCAGGTCGGGAAGTTGATGCCGAATTGTTTGATGTTCTTCGGATCGAACGCGGGATCGTTCGCGTTCCTTCCCTGCGAGTCGATCGTCATCAACTTCGCCGCTTCTACGAATTCATCCCATGTCCATGCCTCGCTCGCTTTGGCAGGAGGCGGCTCGACGCCGGCATCCTTGAACATGTCTTCGTTGTAGAACAGGCCGAACGATTCCGGCCCCGGCGCGATCCCGATCACGTGACCCGGCTCCAGCGAATAGAGCAGGTTCGGTACGAGACTGTCGATATTGATCTGCGGGTCGTTGTCCAGAAACTCTTGCAGATTCAAGAACTTGCCTTCTTCCGCCAACGGATAAGCGATGGTGCCGGACTCCATCATGGCGATGTCGGGCACATCGTTGCCCGCGACCATCGTCGTCAGCTTCGTATCGTAATCCGCGGCGATATGCTGCAGATCGACTGTAATATGCGAGAATTTATCCTCGAATCGCTTGATGGCGACCTTGTAAGCAGCCAGCTCGTCAGGCGCGCCCCATACCGTCATGCGCAGCGTGATCGGCGCAGGCGAACCATCTTGTCCGCTATTGCCCCCCGTATCCGTTTCTTTCGAAGGACGAGAGCAGCCGGCGAGTATTGTCGTTCCCAGAAGCGTTAGCGCCAGCAGCGAGGCTATCGTTTTTTTACTACGCAACATGTGAATATACCCCTTTCCGAATAAGCGATGATCATGCCATCTCTTTCATAGCTGCAGTCTATGATGACTTCAGTATAGAGCACCCGGTAACGCTTACATATTCCCAATATCTTTGTATTGGTGGACTTTAATTGGTTTCGTGCGGCAGCGTAATGACGATCCGCGTCCCTTCTCCGGGCCCTGAGATAATATCGACTCCGTACCGCTCGCCATAGGCAAGCCGGATTCGCGCAATCGTATTATTAATGCCGATGGACGCCGATTCCTTCTCCAGAATGGCTTGCACCGCCTCCGGTCTCATCCCCTTGCCGTTGTCCTCCACCTCGAATAGACAATCGCCGCCTTCCTTGCGAGCGCGTATGTGAATAAGGCCGCCCGTCTCCAGGTGGACGAAGCCGTGCAGGATGGCATTCTCGACGAACGGCTGGAACAGCAGGCGCGGCAGCTTGCAGTCGTACAGCTCGGGATCGATATCGTAATGAACCGTGAACTTGTCCTCGAACCGGACCGACATGATGTAGAAGTAGCTCTTCATCCATTCCAGCTCCTCGGCGAGCCGGACGGAGCTCCATTCCTTGCGCGTCGTGTACTGCAGCATATGGGAGAGACAGACCAGCATCTTGCTGAGCTCCTTCTGTCCGTTTTCGATGGCGGTCCAGTTCATCACGTTTAAGGTGTTGTACAGGAAGTGCGGATTCATCTGCATGTTCAAAGCCCGAATCTCCGCTTCCTGCTCCTTGAGCCGGCTCTCGTAATTCTCCGTTACCAGCAGCCGTATGCGGTCGTTCATCCGGTTGAACCGTTGAATAAGGAGGCCAAATTCATCGCTGGAGCGAACGTCCAGCTGCGTATGAAAGTCGCCCTCTCCGACCGATCTCATGGCGCCCAGCAGCCGTTTGATGGGATTCGTAATTTTGCCGGAGATAAAATAAGCGAGCGCCAGCGCGACAGCGCCCATCACAAGGGAGAGCAGCACGGTGGAGGTACGGATGACGGGCACCAGCTCCTGAGCCAGCACCGATTCCGGGGTAATGACGATCGACAGCCAGCCCGTCACCTTGGAGCGGTCGAAGCAGATAATAACGGCTTCGCCGTCCAGCGTCATCCGCCGCGTTCCGCTCCCCTCCTCGTGCAGCTCCCGAGTCCACTCCCCCTCGTATCTCGTGCTGATGGCCTCCGTATCGCTTCCCGCAACGATTACATTGCTCTGATCGATAATCATATAGCGGGAGTTGGCGGGAATGCTCTGCTCGAACAGCTTGGTCAGCGAGTCTGCCTTAAAGCTCACCGCAAGCACAGGCCGTTCTACGTCCGGTCCCAGCCGCTCCAGCGAGGAATTGCTGAGATAAGAGAAATCGACCACCCTCGTGGCCGAATACAAGTATTGAAAGTCCAGCCGGCTGTCATCCAGATAAGCTTGGCCGAACATGTCCGCGAAGTCGTAAGTCGGGTACCAGACCATCTTGCCGCCGGCCTCTTGCGCCTCGTGGTAGATATCCGAGTCTTGCGGCTTGCCCTGAGGCAGCGTCTGCCCGTATGTGAAATAAGACGTCCACAGCTGATACGCGTAGACGTCTTCGATCTGGGCGAAGTAGGAGCGGAGCGCGCTGCCGACTATCCTGTCGGCGGCAATCAGCTTCGCCTCGTCGCTTGTGTCCAGCGTGTTAAAGAGCTCGAACAACTGCCTGTCCACGAACAAGGCCTGGCTGTTCCGATCCACGATGCCGAGCTTCGTATCGATGATTTCGTTGTTCTTGACGACGATGCTCTGGACGTTCTGCTGGGCCTGGCCGACGACGACCTCCAAGCTTTTGTTGTAGAAGATGATGCCCGCCGTCACAAGCGGCACTACGATCAGAAGCACGTAGCTGACCAGAAGACGGGTGCGAAACGTCGTTCTCATGGTGTCTCGTCTCTCCTTTGCCGCTGGGACATCTGTCGATGGCGTTCGGGCGACAGCCCGAATTGCTTTTTGAACACGCGGCAGAAATATTTGGTGTCCGAATAGCCGCATTCCTTGGCGACTTCGTAGATCTTGAGCCGGCTGTCGGCCAGCAGCTTGGCCGCGCTGTTCATCCGAGCCTCCAGCAGATGCTCCGTGAACGTCCGGCCGGTATTATTTTTGATCCAGGTGCTGAAGTACGACGGATTGAAGTAGAACCGCTCGGCCGCCGACTCCAGCGTGACCGGCTCCTTCCTATGCTCCGCGATCCACTTGAGGCATTCCTCCGCCAGCTCCTTGTCGCGCCCGTCCTTGCCCGCATGCAGCGCGGCGTGCACCTCGCGCAGCTTCTCCTCCATCAGCGCCGTCAGCTCCAGGTAGGTGCGGCATGCCGGCACGCCCGTCACCGCGGCTTGGGCCAGCTCTCCCCCGACCTCGCGGTCCACATGCTCGCGGTTGCGGCTCTTGATCTTCATCAGCAGCAGCGCGGCATGCTCCTTAAGCGACGACGGCGGCAGCCGCCATCCGTCGGCCAGCTGCTCGAAAGCCTTCGCATTCATCTCGATAGCCGCTTCCGGATCACTGCGCTGAAGCGCCTCGTACAACGCTTCGCTGTCGATCGCGGCGCCCGAATCCCGGGATGCCAACGGCTCCCCTCCCACAAGCACGCCGCCTTCTCTTTCGTAGAAGTGGTAAGCGCTTGCAGAGCGAGCATGACGAAATGCCCGCTGCCCCTCTTCCCACATCGAATTCCGAGCTCTGCCAACAGTATGGCACAACCGTCCGCGGCGATGCCAAGCTTCGTTTAGCGACTTTAAGTCTCGGAGCAGCTCCGCTTCGTCTGCCGGACCCACACCTTGTTCTCCTTCGGCAAACGCCGGGGATAGCCACGGCAACAATGTCAGCAGCTCGCAGGCGCCACCCTGAGACACGTCCAGCGGCAAGGTGCATGCCGCGCCATAGCGCCCGCACACCCTCTCCATCTCGGCGATGAGCGCACCGGTCCCGGATTCGCCGCTTTCGCCAGTCGCCGGATGGAACTGGGTGAGAATAATAGCGCCAGGCCCTCGCAGCCAACCCAGCCCCGCCAGCTCTTCCCGTTCCGCTTCGCTTAGAATGCCGTTCATCCAGGACAGCAGCAGCCGCTTCCTGTAAGCGGAAGCGGCTTCCTGAAGCTTAAGCTTAAGCGTCTCGGACTCCGAATCGCGAATCGTCTCCGCTCTCAAGGCTGCTTCCACCCGCTGCAAGAGGCTCTTTACCTTGTCCTCGTCCACCGGCTTTACCAAATAATCATAAGCGCCATGCCGCATCGCGGTTTGCGCGTATTCGAACCGATCATAAGCAGATACCATAACAACCTTGGGCTTCATATTTTCCCGCTCCAGCATCCCGAGAAATTCCAGTCCGTCCATATTGGGCATGCGGATGTCGGTCAGCACCACGTCAGGCCGCTCTTCCTTAATAAGCGCCAGCGCCGCCGCTCCGTCCTTCGCGTCCAGGACGAGGTCTGCGGGGCGCAGCGTTAGAATCATATTTTTCATCCCTCTGCGATGTCTCGGTTCATCGTCCACGATCAATATCTTCATCCACATTCCCTCCCCACACTTCCATTATAGTAAAATTCAAAGCGCGGCATGGGGAATAATATTTGGATTGGTGGACTTTGATTGGCTGTTCTTCCCTAGAACAAGGACTTGATCCAATCGATGAACTTCTGTATCATTTCCCACAAGAAAAACTTTGCTTTCGGCGCTTCCGGAGTATCGGACCCGGCATCACCGGCATCTGTGGCCGACGCCGCATTTACGTTCGTCGCGGCTTCCGCGTTCGCCTCAGCTGCAACGGCCGTTTCAACCTCAGCTGCCGCGGAAGCTTCGCCTGTTGCCGCATCCACGAAGCAGAGAGGCGGGAACAGCACGCACCACCAGTTTTGACCTTTCCCTTCGCCGATCGTAACGAGCAGCGCTTCGTATTGTCCGGCAGGATATACTTTGTTGCCGTACATCTTCGTAGGGAACTCGACCAGTCCGAGCTCGGCCGAAGAATCGTATTCGAAGCCTCTGCTCTTAAGCACGCTTGCTACGATCGTTTCCAGCTCGGGAAGCTTCGACTGGATCGTGCGGCGCGCTTCTTCGATATTTTGCGGGCCTGTTGCCCAGCCGTTCATCGCTTTGACGATCTCATCGCGCACGATGCGCTTGACCATCTGATCGGCGGCACTGTCGGAATTGGCTAATATACGAAGACGGATGGCTTCCGTCGGAATGTCGCCGGTAGCGAGAGTAGCGTCCATTTTTTGAGATTCCCAGCTCATAATGAGCACAATAATTGCCATAAGAATGAATCCGTACGATTTGCGGTATGGAAAACGATAAGGTTTAGCGGAATAATGGAAAGATGAAGAATAATAGTGGGACATCACACAAGCTCCTCTCGCGCACCCGCCGGTGCGTCTGCTTGCGTTCCGGAACGTCTCTATCCGTCATTATGTCCCGACTTGCCCCTCTATAAACCTATTATTCCGAAAAAATGATAGACTTGATGCTAGGAGTTGAGAATAGGATGTTGGATACGACGACAGCCCTTTCGTACCGTCCATTGCTGATAACGCTGGCGTACCGGATGCTGGGATCGCTCGGCGAGGCGGAGGACATCGTGCAGGATGCGCTTGCCGATTACTCGCTCTCGACAAGCCGCAGCGAAATCGAACACGAGAAGGCTTATTTGGTCAAGATGGTGACCAATCGGTGCCTGAACCTCAAACAATCGGCGCGCAAGCGCCGCGAGTTGTATGTCGGGCAATGGCTCCCTGAGCCCGCTGTACGATTTGCCGGCGGTTCAGGCGCTCCTGCCCTGCTGGGACAAAGGGATTCCGTCAGCGGCGGCAATCCCGCCGACTATATCGAGCGGCAGGAGAGCATTACCTATGTCATGCTCGTCATGCTGGAGCGGCTGTCCGCAGTCGAGCGCGCCGTCTTCCTGCTGCGCGAGACGCTGGACTTCGATTACGACGAGATCGCAAGCATCGTGCAGAAGTCCGCGGCCAACTGCCGCAAAATTTTCAGCCGGGCAAAAGAAAAGCTCCAGGGGGCAAAGGCCGACAGCGACGAACAATCCGCGCAGGGAGACCTGAACGTTCGTGAGGAGCAGGCCTGGGCGTTCGCCAAAGCGTTTATCCAGGCGGCCGAAACGGGCAATTCGTCCGCGCTTGTAAACATGCTTGCGCATGACGCCATGCTGGTGTCCGACGGCGGGGGCAAAGTCCGGGCGGCCATCAATCCTATCGAGGGCGCCGAACGCGTCGCCTCCTTCTTTCTGGGCATTGCCCGCAAGCAAGCGCTCGAGGGGAAACTGTTGCCTGTGGATGTCAGCGGACAGCCGGGCGTCGTTCTTATTCGGGAGGGGATTCCGGTCAAAGTCATGGTTTTCGGATGGGACGGGGAGAGCAGGATTTCGAAGATTTTTATGATTTTGAACCCGGATAAGCTGTCTTTTGTCACAAACGGGAATGCTGCCTTGTCTTAGATAGCAGAAGCCGATGCAAGCAGGTCGGCCACACCATCTAAGGAGTGATTGGCATGGAACAAAGAATGGTATTAAACGAGGTTAACCCGGCGGCTTATGCAGCGATGACCGGCCTTGAAAAGTTTTTGGCCGGCTCCAGTCTGGATAAAACGTTGAAGGAACTCGTCAAAATTCGCGCTTCGCAAATCAACGGCTGCGCCTTCTGTCTCCATATGCACGCAACCGACGCCCGCCGCAACGGCGAAACGGAAATTCGGATCTATACGCTAAACGCATGGCGCGAGACGCCTTACTTCACGCCTGCCGAACGCGCGGCGCTGGCGCTGACGGAAGCCGTCACCCTCGTAGCCGGCAACCATGTACCGGACGACGTCTACGCGGAGGCTGCGGAACACTTCGACCAAAAGCAGCTAAGCGAGTTGCTTATGGCGATCGTTACGATCAACGCCTGGAACCGCATCGCCATTACGACAGGCATGATGGCTCCGGCGTAACCGGAAAGCGCAGTGAGCGGCACTTTGATTGCTGTTCGATCAAGATATTTGCTCGATATCCCCGATATTCGGGGCGACGAAAAGCGAGGCATTATTCGCCATATAAACCTGAAGTGTCCCATCGAACAACCCCTTACGGGTTATTGGATGGGACACTTCGCTTTGGTTATGGGACGAGGCAGGCGATACAGGAAGAACTCTATGACGACTTCTTGCGAATCGGGTACAACATTGTAAAGTTAAATGTTTCGATTTCAGAATAAGGGATTGTGAGAGCGTTCAACGGTTCAAACGGAACGGTCTCCATCCCGAGTACACCTTCACGCCGATCCATTTCATAATCAGGTGACTGCTCGAGCCATGCAAATATCGCATCATATACTCGCCACATATGGGCCTCATCGCCGTAGACATGGGCGCTCACACAAAGCCCTCCGCTTACCTCCAAAGTCTCGATGCCATCCGGTACATCCCCAAACTCGCGAACCGCGAGTCCGACCCAAAGCGTATCGACGTTCTTGCTCCATTGGTCCTGTGGAATGAACACATATGCTGACGGCCCATCCGCTAGTCGAACATCGTCAAGCGGGATCTGCGCCGTAAGCTTGCTCCACGCCACCCGCGTCCCGCTCTTGTCGGGTGTCATTCCCGTTCTTACTGCCAATGCCTTGAAAGGCGCCACTTCTACCAAATCAATCGCTATTGTTTCCTGCAAAGTACCCTCTCCTTTTCCATATGATTCATGATTAACCACGCTGTCGAGATCCTGTTATCCTTATTCAATTTTTTCCACAAAAATCCTTTATCATAAAACCATCAAAAAGTCTCCCTACAGAATCATTCTCTAACCCCAAAACGCTCGCAGAAGGTTGTTCGCTTTGTCTTACCCGCCAAGAGCGAGCAATCCCAAACCCACGCCCGGAAAAGCGCCTTTCTAAGCCCGCAACGGGATTTCCCGAAAAAAACTTGCCGTTGCTTGTAGCACGATTCACCGCGCTGTCTGTAACGGCAAGTTATTTTAGGGGGTAATGAGCGCCTCATGCCCTGCTCGTTTCAATATTTCTGTTACCGTTTCTTCGGGGGTTAAATCCGATGAATCTAACCACATGCCGATTCGGGGAGTTTCCTGTCGCAATACTTTGTCTAGATCGGAAACTGTCCATATTCCATAACCTTTTTTAATGCGAATGGCCTCCCTCTCCGCCACAACCTCAGTATTGGGACAGAGTACCACCACATAGAAGGGGCGATTTTGAATAAACGAAACAAAATCGTTCATCATGCGGCCAACAACAACGTCCTGTACAACGACAGTAAATCCTTCCTTATAATAGGTGTCAGCAGCGTTGGCAGCGAGCTGATACCGAAGCCGCAGTTGCTCAAGTTCGTCGTCATTGCCCTTAGGGGACACTTCCTTTCGGTTATTCACGATCATTTTCCGATAAATATCTCCCCTAAGGTGAACAGATTTATCAAATCGTTGGGCAAGTAATTGTGCGACTGTCGATTTGCCACTAGCCATAATCCCAGTAATCAATATAATTGCCGGTTTATTTATAAGCATTTCATTCCCCTACCTTGTACTTTTTGAATATAATCTCATTCGTTGTACCAAGTTGAAAGGGCAAACACTCCTATAAAAATACTTGCCCTCATCTATGGTATGGTTCAGCTTGCCTACTCCTCCAAATATAGAGGATAATCCGCCATATAGCCCCGTTACGTTCCGCCGACAATCTCGCGCCGCTTAACATGTTTGGATCAATATCCCCACTACTCAGGAGGTTGAATCCAGAATTAACCAAAAAACGATCCACTTTTGATGGATATCCCCTCTGTTCAGGACGAGAAAATTTGCAATCAGAGCATTAGTGGCTTCTGCCGCTTCACACGTTTTGTGGATGCTTTTTTCACTATCCCCACTTCTCAGAATGAATTAGTACCTTGCCTTATTTCCCGATTTTGATCACACGTTAGTTACCAAGACTATTCCTGAGGAGATGGGATAACGTTCAGAGGGGAGTTCGAGCCTGGTACGTACAATGTTTGAGGAGATTTCCTGAGTTGGTGGGATAACGTTCAGAGGGAACGTGGGATGATCGCTCCGAACTATGTACGAGCTTTGTTGGGGGATTTCCTGAGTTGGCGGGATAACGTTCAGAGGGGAAAGTGGAAGGATCGCTTTTAGCTATGTACGAGCTTTGTTAGGGGGAATCTCCTGAGTAGATGGGATAGTGTTCGCAGGGCCGTTCAGAGGATGCATTTTTTTCAAACAAGTGTTCAGTGGAGGACTTCAAGTCCAAGAAGATGAACCAGCCTGCCATCGATCTTTGGCGGCGCAGTTATTTTTCTTTCCGAGAAATGGGGATAAGCACAGAGAAAAAAAGCCCCTGCCAACAACTCCAAATGGGCTGGTTTGGCGGGACGCTTCTGCTATTGTTATGGGAACTCTCATGCGTTCGTTCGCACCTGCTTCCACTTTCTAAGCGGAAGGAAAAACGTTCGCAGGCGGATGATATCATTTATATTTTCGTGCAAGCACTCCCAGGTCGAGGTCACTTGTTCACTGAGAGGATGGGATAGTGTTCAAAGAGATGCGTATGGCCGAGCCAATCGAGTGACCTCACATCATGACTACCATAGCCGCTCTGAGGTCGCGTCTCTGCGACACAGGTGATTGCCTTATCCGCCCGTGTTTACAGCCACGATATGGCGCTCGATGTCGTTGTAATCGGTGATGATGGAAACTTCGTCCCATGCGCCCATCGTTCGCATGAGTTCCGCTACAATGCGCGGCTGATGGATGCCGAGCTCGAACGCGACGATACGAGGCATCGCCGGGAGCAGCGCCAGCTGCTCCAGCATGCGGCGGTACGGATCCAGCCCGTCCGTACCGCCGACCAGCGCGAGATGCGGCTCATAATCCCGCACCTCGCGCTGCAGCCCGTCCATATCCGCCGCCGGAATATACGGCGGATTGGACACGAGCACGTCGATGCGGCTCCCCGACGCGATAAAGGGAGCCAGCAGGTCGCCCTGCACGAACGTAACGCGGTCCGCCGCTCCATGGCGGGCCGCGTTAGCGCGGGCGACCTCCAGCGCGTCCGGCGACAGGTCGGACGCGCTCACGCGCCAGTCGTGCCGCTGCGCAGCCAGCGTCACGGCGATGGCTCCGCTGCCGGTGCCGACGTCGACGACCGTCGGCGCCGCAGCGCGCGCCCCGGAGTTGCCGGTGGGACCCGGCAACTCGTCAGCTTCTGGGCTGCCCACAGGCTCGGGCAGTCCCAGCGCCCTGCCGCTGCCCGCAGGCTCGGGCAGTCCCAGCGCCCTGCCGCCGCCCGCAGACTCGGGCAGCTCCTGCGCTCCCCCGCTGCCCGCAGACTCGGGCAGCCCGCCGGCCAGCTCCGCCGGCCACAGCCGCTCGGCGGCCGCCAGCACGCCCTCGACGAGCAGCTCCGTCTCGGGGCGCGGAATCAGCACGGCCGGCGTCACCGCGAACGGCCGGCTGTAGAACCACTCTTCGCCGATCACGTACTGGAGCGGCTCGCCCGTCGCGCGGCGGCATACCAGCGCCTGCCACTCCTCCCCCTTGTCCGGGGGCAGGAGTTCGTTCCAGGCGAGCAGTAGCGCCGCGCGGTCCATCTCCAGTACATGCAGGAGCAGTCGCTCCGCATGGCTGCGCCCATCCTCGACTCCGTTCGCTTTAAGCCAAGATCCCGCCTTCACGCAAGCTTGCCTGAGCGTCATCGGCAGCTCATACCACCGTTCGTCCGCCTTCGTCTCTTGCCCCATTGCCGCCACTCCCCTTCCATTATCTCGTACCGCCGCATTCCGCACTTGTTCCATACCCGAGAATTTTGTCCCAATAACGTCTCTCAGGAGGCCGTCGATTCATTGTACGCAAAACTGGAAATGAAGCTGCTGCAATCAATCATCGCCAACCTGTTAAGGAAATGGGAGCCCTTATATGGATCTTTTGGCATGATTTTAAAATCTAACGGAACCCTGCGACGTTATTGGCGAGAAATCCAGGCAAACCGCAGACTTTTAACCATTATAAGGGCTGTTAGTTCCATTAGATTTGCGAAATGCCGCTTTTTGCCGAAATAACGCCTTTGATTTCCGTTACAGTTGCTTCCGTTCATTTCTTGACGGACACTTGCCCGCAATTTCAACTTTGCACAATTCCAGCGTTTCTCAGGTCCGTTAGCGCGCAGACTACCAGCACAAAAAAGGATGAACCGCCGCGACAGCTACTTGCTTCTGGCGGCGTTCATCCGGCTTGTCGTTGCCTCGTATTGTCTTGGGCGATTAGATGCCCATCGTCTCGCGCTCCAACAGCTCGGCTTGCTCCGCGATCGTCAGCGACGAAATAATTTCGCTCATGTCGCCGTTCATGACGGAATCCAGCTTGTGAAGCGTCAAGTTGATGCGGTGGTCCGTTACGCGGCTTTGCGGGAAGTTGTACGTGCGAATCCGTTCGCTCCGGTCGCCCGTGCCGACCTTGCTCTTGCGCTCGCCGGCATACTTTGCTTCTTCCTCTTGGCGCTTAATATCATAAATCCGCGCGCGCAAAACTTGCAGCGCCTTCGCCTTGTTGTCGTTCTGGGACTTGCCGTCCTGACATGTCGCCATAATGCCTGTCGGCACGTGAAGCACTCGCACAGCCGACTTCGTCGTGTTGACGGACTGCCCGCCGGCGCCGCTGGAGCAGAAGGTGTCGATTCGAATGTCCTTGTCGAGGATCTCGATCTCGACATCCTCTACTTCCGGCATAACCGCAACCGTCGACGTCGATGTATGGATGCGTCCGCCGGATTCCGTTACCGGGATGCGCTGAACACGATGCGCGCCGCTTTCGTACTTCATCTTGCTGTACGCGCCTTTGCCATTGATCATGAAGATAACCTCTTTGAATCCGCCCAGATCGTTTTCGCTGAAATCCATCAGTTCCGTACGCCAGCCCTGGGTATCCGCATACTTCGTGTACATACGATAAAGATCATACGCGAACAACGCAGCTTCGTCGCCGCCGGCCGCGCCGCGAATCTCGACGATAACGTTTTTGTCATCGTTCGGATCCTTTGGCAGCAGGACGATACGCATTTTCTCCTCCAGCTCTTCTTTGCGCGGAGTCAATTCATCGATCTCCATTTTAACCATCTCGCGCATCTCGTCATCGAGCTTTTCGCCCAGCATCTGCTTGGCATCCTCCAATTGTTCCGAGACCTGCTTATATTCCGTATAAGTTTCATACGCTTCTTGTAAATCCGACTGTTCTTTTGACAGCTCCCTCAGCCGCTTGGGATCGCTGGATACATCCGGATCGCACAGCAGCTCGCTCAGCTTCTCATATCGGTCGGCCAGTGCTTGTAAACGGTCAAACACGTTCGTCACCTCGGTTTAATTTCCTTTAGATTATTCTTTAGTATACCATATCGTGCCCGCCTGATCGATATGTGGTTTACTTTGTCATCCATTCCAGTCTCTTGGACGCATTTTAAAGCATTATAAAGTTATACACAGATTGCACACAAAACATGATTGTTTATCCACATTATAACGGCAATTTATCCACAGCGTGTGCACAGTATGTGCACATCTTGTCCACATCCAGGAAATTTGCCGCTTTTGCAGCTACTTTTGAACAGAATTTTGCGATTTTTTGGATAATTGATTTCATACCGATTTAAAAAAGATCGATAACGTATATACGTCATCGATCCAATGGTTTTATTCGTTATCCGATTGATACACCGTTTGCCCGGCCACGACCGTCTCCCGGATCGCAATACGGCCGGCTTTGTCGTCATGATCGAACAGGGTCAGATGGGCGGGAGCCCCCTTCTCGATTCTCCCCAGCCTCCTGTCGTTCATCACAAGCGAAGGCCGGAGCGAAGCGGCCTCCACCGCTTCGGCCAACGTCATATCCGTGTAACGGACGGCATTGGCAATACCGAGATCAAGCGCTGCGGCCGATCCCGCCAAGATGTCCGGATTCGCCGCCGTGTGCAGCCGGCCGGCCTCCGTCAGCTCGACCTGTCCGCCAATAAGACTGTCGTACCGGCCAGGAGGCATACCGCCGAATTGCGTGCAGTCGCTGACGAGAATCGATTTCTCCCGCTTCGCTCTGATCATCGCCTTTAGCACAGGCGGAGCAAGGTGTTGACCGTCGGGAATAAACGTCGCCCATAATCGGTCCTCTGCCAATTGATGCCAGATGTAATTCGGGTGCCGGGGCAGCATAGGCTGCGAACCGTTGCCAAGATGGGTCGACAACGTCGCGCCGGCAAGCACCGCCTGCTTCAGCTGCTCCTCGCTGGCCATCGTATGGCCGATCGCTACTACGATTCCTTGCTTAGCCAGCTTTTCAATAAATGCCATAGCGCCTTCACGTTCCGGAGCAAGAGTAACCATACGAATTCGTCCTTCCGCCGCATCCTGCAGGCGCAGGAACTCCTCCCAATCCGGGTCGCGCGTGTACGCTCTAGGATGCGCGCCCCTGCTGCCATCCTCGCTGGACAGATAGGGCCCCTCCATATGAATGCCCATGATCGAATCGCCGGCGTATTGCCCGCTCCGGACATATTCTGCAATGGCGGACAACGCCTGCCTCATTCGATCGAAGCTTCCCGTAATCACGGTTGGCAAGTAGAGGGCCGTCCCGCGCGCGTGCAGCGCTCTCGTGACGCCCTCGATGTCCTGCAGCGTCGTCCGCTCGGCGTTCAGATCATAACCGCCGAAGCCGTTTACCTGCAGGTCGATCCAACCGGCGGAGATCCATGGCAATTTCGAGCTCTGCGCCTGATCCCCATCAAGGAGAAGGGGCCGAATGTCCGCAATTACGCCTTCGGCAATGTCGATCTGAACCGCCTCTCCCGTAGTCGTCAACTTGCCTTGCCGCTTCATCATTCCATCACCCCCCGCTTTTCTTCATGTAGTTTCATCCCGTGATGGATTAACTCCATGCATACACTTGCGATGCGGAAAGTTTGTCCAGGTACAAGCTCCAATGATCATGCGTCTTCAGTATCGTTGCGGGAATGTTTACGTCCACATCGTTGCTGAATGTGTTGCGGATGGCTGTCGCCTTCGCCGCGCGCGGAACAACGGATATAATATGGCGGCAGGCCATAATTTGCTTCACCGACATCGTAATCGCCTGCTTCGGCACATCGTCCAAGCTGGCGAACCAGCCTTCGCCAACTTGCTGCGCCTTGCAGGTGTCCGTCAAATTCACAACCTTGAACGGCTGCGCTTGATCGAAATCGGCAGGCGGATCGTTGAACGCGACATGCGCATTTTCGCCAATGCCGATGAGAGCCAGATCGACTGGCGCCTTCGTGATTT
The DNA here is from genome assembly GCF_002165585.1 of Paenibacillus sp. MY03. NCBI lineage: Bacteria > Bacillati > Bacillota > Bacilli > Caryophanales > Paenibacillaceae > Paenibacillus > Paenibacillus sp. MY03. Next base: position 33,443 of record NZ_MXQD01000030.1, read on the forward strand.
GTTCGCCTAACTGCGCAAGGACTTTACTTACGTCCCCCTCCCCGTCTACGAGCCAAGCTTGACCGATGTTCACATGCTGCAGGAAGCGCTCTTTCAAATATTTGCGAAAGCTCGCCGGATGCGATTCCGGCAAGGCGATATATTCGTCCAAGTGGAACATCTCTACTTTGTCCCACTCAATATCCATCGTTATAAAGTGCTCTAGAAACTCGAACTGCGATGCGCCGGTCGATAATACAATTCGCGCGCTCCCTCGCTCAGCTATCGCTTTATTTATAATATCGCGGCTTTCCAACGCCGCTTGATAACCGCTTTGATCCGCATTCTCGAATATATTAATTTGCATGGATTCCATCCCTCTCCAATGTGAATTCCTCTAGCTGCACCATTCTCTTTTCCAGGCGGGAGCGCTCTGCTGCAAATGCCATCAGATGGCTTTGCACCGAAGCCTTTGCCGAGGTTATGCCGTAATAGCCGCTCTTGCCATAGTGGCGAACCGTCCGGGCAAAATCCTGGACGAGACGCTGATCGCCGCCTCCATGTCCGACATGCCCTTCCGCGTCGCCAAGCTTGATGACATCCGATCGACCGCTTCCGAAGATGCGGATTTCGATCTCATTCGTTTCCATTGTCGCCCTGATTTCGCCTATCGTGCCCATTAACTTGAGCGTTCGGTTGCACTTCTCCGTGAAGGCGCTCATCGTAAAGACGGCCGTCACCTCATTATCGAAATCCATCGCCACAACCTGATGATCGACGACATCGTTATCGCTTTGATACACGCATCGGCCGAACGGCCCTTCCTTCATTGCCTTGTAACGAGCTTCGTAGCTCTGATCGCGGCTCGCCGCTTCCGCTTTCCAGCCGCCGTTCTCGATCATGTACGTATCCGGCGCATAATAAACGCATGTATCCGCAACCGGACAGCCGTCGATGCAATATTTAGGAGCGCCTTCCGGCGCGTTTTGTTTATTAAAGTAAGACAAGTGGCCGTACGACGATACACTCGTGCATGCCCCTCCCGCAAACCATTGAATCAAATCCAAATCATGGCATGACTTCGCCAATATCATCGGACTCGACTGTTCCACGTTGTTGAAGTAGCCGCGCACGTAGCTGTGCGCCTGATGCCAGTAACCGACGTTCTCATTGTGCTGGATCGACATCAGTCGCCCGATGCGTCCTTCATCTAGCAATTGCTTGATCGTTTGGAAGAAAGGGGCGTAGCGCAGCACATGGCAAATCGTCAGCACGCGACCGTGCTTCTCCGCCAATTGCTCCAGCTCGATGCATTCCTGCCAGCTCGGAGACATCGGCTTCTCCAGCATGACATGGTAGCCTTCCTCGAGCGCCTTCTTGGCAGGCACATAATGTTCCTTATCGCGGGTACAGATAAAAGCGGCATCGGACTGCTTGCCTGCTGCAAACAGTTCATCCCAGCTCTTGAAGCATCGTTCCTCCGGAATTTGGAACATGTCTCTGGCCCGGTTGCGCTTGAACTCATCCGGCTCCGCGACGGCGACGATCTTCATCTCCTCAGGGCGCTTGCTAGCATATTTGCTATAGATCATGCCTCTGAGACCCGCTCCGATCAACGTAATCGTAATAGGCTGGATCATGTGCAACACATCCTTTCCTTCTTCTCCTGCTTATACAGGAAAGTCATAATAATGTAAGAGTCCGGGAATAATCACACTCATGACGTCCTCGTCGTTTTCTATGCCGCTGGCAAGCCAATCTTGCATACGAACCGGCGACGACTGAGCCTCTACCGTCTTGACCCGCCGATCGACGGCAGCGGCCGCCTCCGCATAAATGCGGAATAACCCAGCCGCGTACAGCGATATCTCCGGCTTCGCGTCGGCTTCCCCATACAGGGAAGCAACGAAGTCGATGCCGCGAATCACATCGTACGTTCGCATGGCGGCGAGGCTGTCGCCAAGCCATATCAACTCATCTGCAAGCTTGTGATGGATGCCGAAGAAACGATGCGACGGCTTGCCGTACAAGGGATGCGGCTCGTGAGGCCCTACGCCCGATACGTTGAGCACGAGCACCGCGCTACCCGAAGCGCATGTCGATTGAATCCATGACCAATGCGCCGCCAGGTTCGTCGTTCCGTGCGGCCAGAGTGCAATCGTAACGGACTCCGGTTGTTTCGGAAGCTTCTGGGCAGCGTCATTCGAGCCGAATTCTGTCGCGCGGAACCAATAACCGCTGTTCATGATATCGTGCTGTGACCACCACATCGCATAATGGACATCAAGCCCGTCGCAAGAGTCCAACTGCACGAAACGGGCGTTCAGCTCGCAACGTTCGCGGCTTGCGAATACCCGCTGAGCGAGCCACGAAGCGCCGGCCTCGTGGCCGGAGCGGCCAGCCGCCAACTGCGCCGCGCTTGTCTTGAACGCATCCGCCGCCGTGCAAGCGTCCGCGTATTCGAGCTGCACCTGCCTGCTGGCGATGCATTGCAGCTGCCAAGGCTCAAGCGGAGCAAGCCGTCCAAGCGCGGCCTGTTCCCGGTAGGCGCGCCTCTCGGTGTCAGTCCGCTTCGCCAAATGCTGCGCGAAGAAGTCGGCAGCCGCGATCGCAAGGGGATCCGTATATCGATGCGTCGAGCGGTCTTCCTCCAGCCTGAGCAGTTCCCCGCAGCCGTGCAGCTCCCAGAACTTCCGGCTGCGCTGAACGGTGCGGCGGGTCGCTTCGATCGGAAAGAAGTCGTATTGCACGGCGCAGACGAGCAGCGGCTTCGGAGCGAAGGCGAGCAGCAAATCTTCATGATCGAAACCCAAGCCGCTTAACCCCGGCCATATCTGTTCGGCGTCCTGCACCCCGCCGGCATGCATATATTGTTGTCTATTCATGATAAAAGTCGCCGGGGCAGCGGCGGCCACCCGGTCATCGCATACCATCATCATGGCGGTCTGCGTTCCGCCGCCGGAATTGCCGGTAACGCCGATTCGCGAGGGGTCAACCTCCGGCCGAGTCTCCAAATAGTCAATCGCCCTCATTGCATCATGAATAAACAATCTAGCAATACTTTGGCCAAGGGCATAACACTGTACGCCAAGCCGTTGATGCTCCGCCGTTCCCCATACCGTACTGCCGTCGGCGGCCGTCAGCATGCCAAGCCGCTCCCCTTGGCCGATCGGATCGATCGCGAACACGATCAACCCGGCTTGCACCATACGCAAGCACACCTCGTGATAATATGGACTGTGCTTTGCATCCGGCTCATGACCGCTTAAGAACAAGACGGCGGCACCGGGCTCTCCCTGCCGCCCGTGCCCGGGCAAGTATAAATTGCCCGTCACATAATGCTGAGGCCGCGCTTCGAATACGATGTTTTCGACGGTATACCCTTCCCCTGCTACGCGGTCCGTGACGGTCGCATTCAGCGGCGTGTCACTGGCGGGCAAACCGCCGACCGCCTCGACCATCGCCTGCTTCATCGCCTGCTGCCGATCCGCCAGGCTCGCCAGATCCCTGACGCGATCCCGTGCCTCGTCTCCCGCCCGGAACGCTCTATCGGCTCGCGCGAATATATGCTGCTTAAGCTGATCCTTTGTCTCGTATAATGTACATATATAACGTTCAAGCTCTTGCACACGAGTTGTCATCGTCATCTCAGGCGATTCCTCCCATCCCGCGGGTATCCTATCTTTGCCTTAGCCGCGCAATGCACGCAGATCCGGCACCGGAAGCTGTCTGCTTTCTGCAATCGAGCGATTTGCCGTTGCCCCGATCAGACAGGAGTCGGCTCCCGCCAAGCTGTCCGCCATCTGACCGAGCGGATCGTCTACGCCTCCTGCAAAGATCGCCTTTCTGAGCTTGACGTCTCCGCCGCCATGACCGCCGATCTGAGAGGATACCTCGATTACTTCCGACGTTCCGTCCGCCTTGTAATGTTTGATCTGGCTCAGCTCTACCTCGCTCATATCCGCGCTGCGGTATATATTGCCCAGTTCCAAACGGCCTTTGCTGCCATTGATCGTCGCTCTCCAGCCTTCATATGGCGCATAAGCGACGAGCGAGTAGTTCAGAATTGCTCCGTTCTCATATTCCAGATTAACGCCCATCGTATCGTAAATATCTACGCGCTCATCGAATAGACAGCGGTCTCGCCAGTACCCGTCCTTATGCTCCGCGCCGACATAATGTTCCATCATAAACGGATCTTTCGTAATGTCCTTGTAGAACTCGCAAGTATCCTTGAACTCGCATGTCATGCAGCGCTCGCCATGCGGCCGGCCATGATTTCCGTACACTCTTCTGGCGCCGAATGCTTGCAATTGCTTTGGTCTGCTGGCCATCCACCAATTCACGATATCGAAGTGATGGGTAGACTTGTGCACGAGCAGGCCTCCGCTGTTCGCAAGCTCGGCATGCCATCTTCGGAAATAGTCTGCGCCATGATCCCGATCGAGAAACCATTCCAGCTGGATATGGTACACTTCGCCGATCGTATCCTCCATAAGCAATTCCTTTACCTTGGCGAAATACGGCGCAAAACGGAGATTAAACGTGACGGTCAGCTTCTTGCCGCTGACCCGCTCTGCATCCAGTATCGCCCGGCTCTTCTCTTCATCGATAGTCATCGGTTTCTCGGAGACGACATCGCATCCAGCCATTAACGAATCGATGATATACACATGATGCGAATAATCCGTGCTTGCTACAACGACCACATCCGGCTTGGTCTCCTCCAGCATGCCGTGGAAATCCGCATACACCGGAATATGTCCGCACTCCTCGCTGAGCAATTGGGCCCGCACGCCATTCGTGTCGTAAACGCCCAGAAGATCCACATATTCACTTAGCTCCGTTACCATCGGCTTGGCGAACATATACAATGCTCTGGAGCCCGCCCCAACAAGAACGTATTTCTTCTTCATGATTTCTCTCATCTCCCGATCCTAGCCTTTCATGCCCGTCGAAGCGATTCCTTGCACAAAATGCTTTTGCGCGAACAAGTATACGATGACTACGGGCAAAGTTGTAATAACCGCGCCTGCCATAAGCAGTGCTTGGTTTACATTTTCCGACTTCAGGTACAACAACCCGAGCGGCAGCGTATAAAGCTCTTTGGTTTGCAAATAAATTAACGGTCCCAACGTATTGTTCCAGGCACCCATGAAGGTAAACACCCCGAGCGCCGCCAACGCCGGCTTGCAAAGCGGCAAGTAGATCCGCGCGAATATGCCAGGAGGGCTGCAGCCGTCAATAACGGCGGATTCGTACAGCTCCTTCGGCAAAGCCTTCATGTACTGATGCAATAAAAAGATTCCGAAAGCGCCAGCCAGGAAGCTGGGGACGATGAGCGGGTAATAAGTGTCCAGCGCATGGAATTGCTTCCAGATAAAGTACGTCGGAATCATCGTGACTTGACCGGGAATCATTAGCGTGGCTAGCATGACCATAAAAATCAAGCCGCGCCCCTTGAAATTGAACAACGCAAGTCCGAAAGCGACAACCGCACAGGAAAACAAGGAGCCGATCATGTCGAACACAACGATGAAAAAGCTGTTGAATGTATACTTCCCGAAATTGACCTTCGTCCAAGCCGTTGTGTAATTGCTGAAATCAATCGGGTCCGGAATGAGCTTGGGCGGCATCTGCGAGATCGCGCCGACCGTCTTGAGCGATGTGGAGATCATCCAGATAAACGGAAATATCATCACGAACGCACCAGCTAAGAGCAACGCATAGATCAACAACTTAAGCGGCCATGGTGTATTCTTAGTCATAATGCACCCACTTCTTTTCAAAGTAACGTTGGAACAGCGTGATCACCAGAATGACGAAGAAGAGCAACCAAGCCATTGCCGATGCCGGCCCCATTTTGAAGAGCAAGAAGGAATCCCGATACACGAGCAGGTTCGGAATCATGTTCCGTTCCGGGATGCCGGTCTGAATGCTGCCGAACAAACCAAGGAATACATCGAACGCATGGAAGGCGGATATCGTCGAAAGAATCATGACCATGTACACCATCGGAGTAACCATCGGGAAGACGATTCGGGTAAGCTGCTTCCACCCGGACGCTCCGTCAATCTGCGACGCTTCCAGCACCTCTTTGGGGACATTTTGCATGCCTGCCAAAATAATAATCATGGATTGTCCAAGACCTTTCCATACATTGACCAGGGCGATGCTCGTAATGACAACGACCCATGACTTGCTGTCAAGCCAGCGAACCGGATCGATATTGACCAGACTTAGAAACCAGTTGAAAACGCCGTATTGATAGTTAAACATCCAAGACCAGACAACGCCGCCCGCGAGCCATGGCGTAACAACCGGCAAGAAGTAGAACAGTCGGAACATCGCCTTTGCGCGTATCGCCTGATTAAGCATAAACGCCACAATGAAGGCGATCCCGGACTGAAGCGGAACGAACACCAGCGCGAAGTAGAACACGTTGCGCATCGATATCCAGAATTCTTCTTTTTTAAGCACGTTTATCCAGTTGTCCAAGCCTACCCATTTGGGCGCGTTGAACAAGTCGTATTGCGTAAATGAAATATAAGCGGAGAACGCAATCGGGAACAACAGGAATACGAGTACATTAATAATGAATGGAAGCGTAAAAATATAACCCCAGTAACTTTGCTTCCGCATAAGTCACCCGCCTTTCTAAAAATTGAAAGGGCGTGAGACACACGCCCTTCAATACAACTGTTATTGATTGGCGTCCAACACTTCCTGCACCTTTTTATGCGCGTCTGCCGTCGCTTCTTCAACAGTCTTGTTCTGATTCACGATCGCCTCGTTTACCTCTTGCTGCACGAGAATTCTCCACTCGGCCCAGCTGGCGTTCTCATCCAGCGTAGTGCCGCCTTCTGCAATGCCTTCCGTGAATGCCTTTTTATTCAGCGGTTTGGTTTGACTGCTTACAATAGACTCATAAGCCGACTGCTTAACCGGCAAGGTCGAGCCGCTTGCGGCAACAATATTTTGTGCTTCGTCACTCAGGTAGAACTTCAGGAATTCCCACGCTGCACCCTTGGCATCATCAGACGCTCTAGAGGAAACCAGCCAGGAATTGGCGACCATCGGAACATAGCGATTGCCGTCAACCGCCTTCGGCATCTTCACCGTATCCCAATCCGCATCCGGGAAATTGGCGTTCATATCCACTTGCAGGCTGTATTGCATGAAATACATAGCGCCCTTGCCGCTGGCGAAAACCTCCAGTTCCCCTCCGTTGGCCTTTACATAATCATTATTGGTGAAGTATCCTTCTTCAATTCCTTGACGCAGCTGCTTCAGCCCTTCAATGGACTTGGCATCATTGATCATGGACTTCGTCTTCGATTCATCGAGCGCGGAACCGCCGGCTTGTTTAATCCACGGGAACCAGCCGTTCGTGATGGAATAGGATCCGATAAATCCGAATTGCTTCGTGTCCGAACCTTCTTTGATTGTAAGTTTCTTGGACGCTTCGATTAAATCGGCGAATGTCCAATCGTCTGTAGGCAGATCTACGTTCGCGGCTTCGAATGCCGCTTTGTTATAAGCCAGGCCAACCGGGTTGATCCCGTGCGGGATGCCCCATACTTGTCCTTCAGGCGTTTTGGCCGAGAATAAACCCTCAATGTAATCAGATGCGTTTAAGTCTTTCTCTATATAAGGAGCCAAATCTTCTGCAACTCCGCGCTTGCCATAACCGAGTATGGTCGCATTCTCCTGGAACCAGACGTCCGGCATCGTGTTGCCGGCAATCTGTGTAGCGATCTTGGAGGTAAAGTCACCCCATGGCGCTTCTTGTATCTCAACCTTGATATGGGGGTGTGTTTCGATAAAACGGTCAATAATATCTTTGCTGGTTACTTCGTAACTGCCCGGGAGGCCAATTGTAAGCTTTACTTGCTTATCCGGAGTTTGAGTCTGACCATTATTTCCATTAGATGGCGAATTCGATGGCGCATTGTTGTTGTTCGACGCGCAAGCCGTAAAAACCAATACACAAATTAACAACATTAGCATTAAACTCGATTTCTTTTTCACATTAACAACTCCCCATGTTTTATTTTAAGACCAACTGCATTTTAAAGCCCTGCTCAGAAATTATTACTATAAATTTGCATTATCCAGAGAAACTATAGTAATCGATTTCTATCGTGAGTATATCATGATCGCGTTTACAAATACAAGTTTTTTTGATAATTATTAATCCAAAGTGTCTAATCTAACGTTTTTATGAAGTCAATATAGTAATCGTGTACTATAAAGTCGAAAGAAGACTTACCGGCGCGTCACTATTTTTATTTCATTTACCGAGCCGCGCTCAATAAGCCTGGGCTGCAGCATGATGTCGAACACCGGCTTGTTTTCTCCATTCATGATATCTAGCAGCATCTTGCAAGCCATCCTGCCCATTTCATAATCGGGCTGCTTGATCGTGGTTAACTGGGGATTCATCATTTGACCAAAATCGATTCCGTCAAACCCCATAACGGATATGTCTTCCGGCACTTTTATTTGTTGCTGCGACAATTCATGTATGACCCCGAAGGCCATCATATCGTTGCATGCAAAAATGGCTGTCGGGAGTTCTTCTGCCTTCATCATTCGCTGGGTCAGCTTTCTTCCGATATCGAAATCATATAAGGGCGTATAGGCATCATCCGAATTTGCTTCCTCGATCATCGGATCAAGACCGGCCAGTTTCATCGCATCCAAATAACCTTGGGCGATGCTTTGGCGGCTAGGCCGATCGATCTTCGACGTGATGTAACCAATTCGCTGGTGGCCTTTGCTCTGCAGGTGCTTCGTCGCAAGGAAACCGCCTTTTTGATAATCGAATTCGATTTGCGAAATATCGTCTTCATCGATTTTTTGATCGATTGCGATGATATTGAGGCCGTTTTTCATGAAGCTTTTAAGTTGCGCCTTGTCCTTGGAGATGGACGAAATAATTAGCCCTTTGATCTGTTTCTCCGCCATCGTTCTGATGTATTCGACTTCGAGCGTAGGGTCGTGGAGCGAATTACAGGCTACAACCGTAAAATCGTTCTGCCTTGCGACCTCTTCGATCCCGAAAATAACGGAGGAGTAAAAAGGGTTAACAATAGTCGGGATAATGACGCCAATCGTCCGGCTTTTATTTTCCTTCAGCTGCTTGCCGATCAGGTTCGGAATGTAATTCAAATCCTTGGCGACCTTTAAAATTTTCTCCTTTGTCTGCTTGCTGACCGGGTAGCCGCTGTTGCTCATTACTCTGGATACCGTAGCTGACGAAACTTGGGCTGCTTTGGCTATATCATGTATCGTTGTCGGCTTCTTCATCATTATTCCCCCGCACTGTCGTTATTATGATTATTACAATTAAGACACCTGCTATACATAGTTTAACCCAACCGTATATGGGAACGGAATCGGCAATGCGGAATGATGGCCGTCTTCTCCGACGGTCGGATCAAATAATAAGGCAATGCGATCCGAGTCGTCCATATCCCGGAGCATCGTTGCCAGGTCAGAGCCCGCCGTTGACCTTGCGCGCCAATACGGCCCAAGTTGATTGCACAAATGTTCCACATTTACAATATGGACGGTGCCTGAATTCCGTTCCGACAAAGCAGGAATCGACTCCATCACTTCATTTAAGCCGGTTTCAAACCAGTTGACATGAATGTCAAGATTCGGAAGCTCATACGCACGAATGGCATGGCCCAGAATGGCCGCAGTCGCCTCCGGCTCGCCAGCCCACTCTATAATAAACGGAGTGCGCGCAGAAGCCTTGTCACCCGTTGCCATAATCACGAATGCGACAGGTTCGCCTTGTCTCTCAGCTACAAGCAGCGTGTGCTGCATCTTCACATTGCTGGCGAATGCTTCAGCACGAATAAGCGCAGCCAGATCGTTAACGCTCTGCTCATAATAGGCGGTTCTAGTCCGCATAAGCTCGACTAGCTTGAACAGATCTGTCGCGCGCCATTCCCTTATGCGAATCCCGACATCTCCAGAGAATGATCGAATTTGCCTAATATTGTCTTGATTCAGTGTATACTTCTTCATTCTGCCAAACGGATAACAGCCCGCTCTTGCATACAATGAACGTTTACCCGACACTAATATAAGAGAAGCGCCCGCGGCATCGGCGTGCGCGAATACCGACGATAATAATTGGCTCGCGTAACCGTTGCCTCTTGCGTCCGGATGCGTGCAAACCGCACCGATGGAGTATATATGCAGCCTGGCTTCTCCAACCTGAATGATGGCTGGTACGAATCCCATGAAGGCCACGAGCTCATTATTTACAAATACGCCATAGGATTGCCTCAGACTTGGCGAGAATACAAACGGGTACGCATCCCGCATCGATCTATGTTCATCATCGCGGAAGATGCTGTCGGCCAGACGTATCGCAGCATCGAATTCATTTTCTTGCAATAATCGAATATTTGCCATCATACTCCCCATCCTTCTCCATTGCTCAAGTTTGTTCCTCGATTATATCAACAGCTGGATCCTAATGGCAATCGATTTCTATAAGCACAATTTGCTAGACATTTTCCAGCCTGCATCACACGGCCGAGAAAAATAAAAACGTCCGTAGCCGGTTCTGCAGCCGTTACGGACGTTTATTGAGATGGATTTATACGTTGAAACGGAAATGCATGACATCGCCGTCGCGCACAACGTATTCCTTGCCTTCAAGGCGAAGCTGGCCTTTCTCGCGAACCGCTCCCATGGAACCCGCCGCGGCGAGATCCTCGAAGGACACAACTTCCGCACGGATAAATCCGCGTTCGAAGTCGGTATGGATAACACCGGCTGCCTGAGGCGCTTTGGTTCCTTGACGGATTGTCCATGCGCGCACTTCCTGCACGCCGGCAGTGAAGTACGTGTAGAGACCCAGCAGCTTGTATGCCGCGCTAATGAGACGATTAAGACCGGATTCCGCCATGCCGAGCTCTTCCAGGAACATCGCTTTGTCGTCGCCTTCCAGCTCGGCGATCTCGGATTCTACCTTCGCGCTGATCGGCACGACTTGCGCGCCTTCTTCTGCCGCGTATTTGCGAACGATCTGCACGTATTCGTTGCCGTCCGTGTCAGCCGCTTCTTCTTCGCTGACGTTTGTCGCGTAAAGCACCGGCTTCATCGTAAGCAGGTGGAGATCCCGTACAAGCAGCTTCTCATCGTCCGTCAGCTCCAGGCTGCGAGCCGGCTTGTCGTTGTAGAGAGCTTCCTTTAGACGCTCCAGCACCTCGACCTCTTGAGCGATCTTCTTGTCACCGGACTTGAGGTTTTTGCGGGAACGCTCAATCTTCTTCTCGACGGAATCCAGGTCCGCCAAAATAAGCTCCAGATTGATCGTTGTAATGTCGCTGATGGGATCCACTTTGCCAGCTACGTGCGTAATGTTCTCATCCTGGAAGCAGCGAACGACGTGAACAATCGCATCCACCTCGCGAATATGGGCCAGGAACTTGTTGCCAAGTCCTTCGCCTTTGCTCGCGCCTGCGACCAGTCCGGCAATATCAACAAATTCGAACGCCGTCGGTACGATGCTCTTCGGCACAACCAGCTCCACCAGCTTGTTCAGACGCTCGTCCGGTACTTCGACTACGCCGACGTTCGGATCGATCGTACAGAACGGATAGTTCGCGGACTCCGCGCCCGCTTGCGTAATCGCGTTAAACAGAGTCGATTTGCCGACGTTCGGCAGACCGACGATACCACAAGAGAGTGGCATTTATATCAACTCCTAGTCTTTTCATCTTTGGTCATTATAACTTATGACCGTACAATATTAAAGCCAAGTCGATCCCATTGTTCAATTGTTAAAGTGATAAGCGAAGCAGCAGCTCTTAGGGGTATCTACAATATTGGAGATGAGAGTTCATTGGAAGTATATTGAAATCAGTTTATCCGAATAATATCGGGGATTCACATTTGTTTAAGGAGGATGAACATGTATTTCTATAAAGAGGATTTAATCAACGTAATCGTGAAGGACAAACCCGACCCGTCCGCGGCCAAAGTGATGCAGGAGACGCTAGGCGGCCAATTCGGCGAAATGCGGACCATGATGCAATATTTCTTCCAGAGCAGCAACTTTCGTGGCAAAGACACGCAATATCGCGACCTGATCCGCGGCGTGTTCCTGGAGGAGATCAGCCACGTCGAGCTGGTGCAGCAGACGATCAACCAACTGATGGACGGTGCAGGCGAGGATTCGGCCGGCAACGCGGGAGTTGACCATGCCCCCCTCGACGAAGCGATCAAACACGCCAATCCGCATCATTACATTATGGGCGCTCAAGGCTCTTTGCCCGTCGATGCCGCCGGGAATCCGTGGCTGGGCAGCTACGTCTATAATCACGGCAATCTAATCAGCGACATGTTGAACAACGTGGTGCTGGAATCCACCGGGGTTCTTCAGAAATCCCGCATTTACGAGATGAGCTCCAACAAAACGTTCCGCGAGACGCTAGCGTTCCTGATGGTTAGGGACAATGCGCATCAGAATGCGTTCGCGAAGGCGTTAGAGACGCTCGGCGTGGAGTGGGGTTCGCTCTTCCCCGTGCCGAACTACGATCTCAACAAGTATCCGGAATGCCGCAAATACGTCGACCTGGGCTACCACAACGCCCAATTCAACTACCGCCTTGACCCGACGCGTATCGGCGAAGTATTCGAGGGCAAGACGCCAAGCCGCAACGGCGGCCAATTGGCCGTCACGCCTCCACCTAACGGCTTCCCTCTCCCGGTCTTCGGCGACATGCCGAACGAGCATAGCCCGGGGCTGCAGGATATGAAGGCATAAGTTGAGCAACGCTCTGTAGAATAGAGGCTGGGAAACCTAGTTTTCGATTCCCAGCCTTTTTGTCACTTCCCGTATTGCTTTTGGTTGAAGCCAAACAAGACGACCAGGCAACAGAGTTCTGCCAAGCGGCTTAGTGAGCCTAAAAGTTATTAATTCTGGCGATAATGTTTTTGAGGTGAACTATTTCTGTGTTGATGGATATAATTTTAGGATTCATAATACCGTGGATACTTGGACTTTACTTAATAATGAAAGACCTGCCTTTTGTGTTTCATGTTGGTTCCATCGGCGCTTTAATTTCCTTTGTTATCAATGATATTGGATACTTTATGAATTGGTGGCACCTTACACCAAAGGATTACGGCAACCTTTCTTTTATCCCATACAATTTGGGAGTATTCGCTGTAATCGCAGTATTAACTGTACGGATAATCCAAAACGGAAGAAAAAGTTGGGTTGTTATTCCTTCAGCGACATTAATTAAAACATTGCTTGAGAGCGTTTATGTTTTTTCGGGAAAAGTGGTTTATCTTAACGGATGGAACATAGGTTTCACTTTTGTTTTGTACTTGTTTTCATGTACTTTGGGATACATAATTTACAAAAAAACAAAATCTTTGAGCAGCAGATCAAGAGAATAACTACGCTGGCAAATCGCCGATTCATTAATAACGATTGTAGTTCCGAATGACGCCAGCCGTATCCCGGCAATACTACCGTCAGAGGAGGTGACTCCGCATGGAAAATCAATCCCGCAAGGGCAATTACAAAGGCACTACGCATATGAAAGCAAAGAATCAGGATATGGCCTTCGTCAATGACACGATCGAAGACGCCAAGTCCGTGACCAACTTCTCGTCCAAGAAAAAGAAAACCGACTAGAAATCCCCCCGATCAACGCCAACCAGCCACGCCCTGGCCGATCACGATCGGCTGGTGCGTGGCTCATGTATATCTTGCGGAGTCGAAGTCGTAGTTGCACTTTCTGGCCCGCATCGAGCCCTCATCCCTTAACTGCGCCCTCCGTCAGTCCCTTCTCGATATACTTCTGGATAAACAAATAGATAATGAGTACCGGCACGACCGTCAAGGATACGGCGGTAGCCATAAGGCCAAAGTCCGTGCCGTATTGCGAGCTGATTTCGCTAAGGAGCAGCACGATCGGGCGAACGTTCTCCTTGCTGACGAAGATCAGGGCGGAGAACAGGTCGTTGTACGACCACAGGAAAACAAAGATGCTCGCGGAGGCAAATGCCGGCCGACCGATCGGCAGGAAGATCTTTATGAACATCGTCCAGCGGTTGCAGCCGTCGATGAACGCCGCTTCCTCCAACTCCTTCGGAATGGTGGACAGATAACCCGCAAGAACGAGAATGGCGAACGTCAGGTTGCCAGCCGTCTGCGGGAAGATAAGACCGCCGTACGTGTTGGCCAGCTTCCAATGAATGAGCAGCTCGTAGACGGGAACGACAGTCGCGAAAGCGGGAATGAGCAGACTGGCGTACAAGATCGAGAAGATGACCTTCCTGCCGCGGAATTGGAACCGGGACAACACGTATGCGGCCAAGCCGCCGAACAGAAGCACGAGCAGCACGGTGCTGCCGGACATAATGAGACTGTTAAGATAACCTTTGCCGATATTGATGCGGTCGAACGCGTTTGTATAGTTAACCATGACTGGATCCAATGCGAGTTTAAACGAGTTGTTCATGACTTCCCGGGATACTTTGAACGAATTGTTCACGATCCAGAACAACGCGTAGATGGTTGTGAGCGACCAGCCGAATAAGACGGCGTACATTAGAATCGTACCCAGCGGGAAGCTGCGCCTCTTCATCGTAACGCTTCTAGGCCCAAGCTCTCTTTTGACAGATTGTTGCATCGTCGTACACCCCTATTGCCAGCTTAGTATGTGATTTCGTCTCTCTTCAGCAGACGGTTGGCGAGCAGCGACAGCAAGACGCCGAATACCACGATATAGATCGCGATCGTCGAGCCGTAGCCGAAGTTCTGATCCACGAGCGCTTTCTTGTACATATAAGTTCCGAGCACTTCCGTGCCGCTTTGGCCGCGGGTGAGAACGAATATGAATTCGAATACTTTCAGCGTACCCGTGATCGCCAGCGTAATCACGACTTTGATATCGCTCATAATAAGAGGAATCGTAAGCAGGAACGTCTTTTTGACGCCGGTAATACCCTCGAGCTTGGCCGCCTCGTAAAAATCCGCGGGAATCTTGGACATCGCCGTCAGGAACAGCACGAAGTAGAAGCCGACATAATGCCACACGGTTGGAACCGCAACCGCCTTGAGCGCGTTGCTTTCGCTAAGCCATAATATTTTATCGAAACCGAGATTCTGAAGAATGTTGTTAAGCAGGCCGAACTGGAAATTGTAGAACAGGACGAACAGCAGAGCGATGGCCGTTCCGGAGATCACGACCGGGAAGAAAAACACCATCCGGAAGAAGCCTTTGCCCCAGGTTACATTGTCGACCAATACGGCCAGAATAAGGGCGATGCCGACTTGGAATACGATAACGTATAACATCAATTCCAGCGTGTGCAGCGTGGCAGCCCCTAATAGCTCGTCGGAAAACATTCGAGCATAGTTGTCGAATCCGACAAACGTCTTGCTAAAGAAACCACTCGTCCGGAAGAAGCTTAAGTACATGCTCTTAAAGAACGGGTAGTACAGGAATATCGACATAAAGACTGCTGCCGGCAGCAGAAATAAGAAGATATACTTACGATCGCCCTTCATCCTTATCACCTTTGATGTTTATTTTCTGGCGCATGATGGCCGTAGAATAACGCCGCCGCTCCCTGTCATGTAGAGCGGCGGCGGCTATGCGTTCATGCGTTCGAATGGTTCTCGCTGATTGCGATTACTGCACCTCGATGGCTTTCGCCGCTTCCAGAAGCTGAGTTGGCGTTTTTTCACCTTTCAGCATCGGTTGTACTTTGCGAAGCTCGGTAAATGTCTCCGGCTTCACCTTGGAGTCGATCGGTCCGTTAACGGAAGTGGCTTCGGATACCATCGCGAAACCGTCTAGCACGGCTTGCGCCACACCTTCCGGCTGTACGCCGGCAGCCGCCGGAGTGCCGCCGTTCGCCGTTGCGATCGTTTTGATGCTTGCCGCGGATGTCAGGTGTTTCAAGAGTGCGATGGTTGCGTCTTTTTTAGCCGCGTTGTCGTAAGCCGCTTGCGACATGTAGAAACCGGTGCCGAAGCCGCCTACTACATCTTTGCCTGTGCCCACTCCGCCTGGAATCGCAGGGAAAGGAAGAACCGTCGTATTCGCCTTCACGTCGTCAGAGAAGCCGCCGATCGCCCACGAGCCTTCCAGAATCATAGCGGCCAGGCCTTCGGAGTAGTAGTTCCCCGCCATGCCGAGGTCAATCGTCGCCGCGTCCTGCGGAAATGCGCCCAGGTCATACAGTTCTTTCATAGCCGCGAAACCTTTTTCCCAGTTCGGATCGATGCCGTCTTTCAAACCTTTGTTCTGACCCTCGGAACCGGCAGCGGCCAGCACGAAGTGCTCGATCAGGTAGTGGGACTGGTCGAACGGTCCGGACAAAGGAATGATGCCTTTCTTCGCAAACGCGCTTACTGCGGCTTTCATTTTATCCCAGTCGGTTGGAAGCTCGACGCCGTTCTCTTCGAACAGCTTTTTGTTGACCATCAGACCTTCGAAGAAGCCCGTCAGAGGAATCGCGTACGTTTTCCCGTCAGGGGAAGCGTTCTTTACGAAGTCCAGAGCCGCAGGCGCGAATCCGCCCTTCCAAGCCGCGTCGCCGTCCAGGATCTCATCCATCGCCACCACTTTGCCGGCTTTGATGATCTCGTTGGCATCAGCGCCCACGAAGTAGAACAGCAGATCCGGCTCGTTGCCGCTTGTCATGTCGGTGTTGACTTTCGTACGGAAGCCGTCGTCGTTCGCGGACATCACGTCGTTAACGACTTTCACGTTCGGGTTGGCTGTCGTAAATTCGTCGATGACGGCTTGGAAGGCTTCCTTCGCGGCATCCGTTCCGCCGAATGTGGAGAATACGCGAAGCTCCACTTTCTCAGCCGGCTTATCTGTCGGTTTCTCTGTCGCTTCCACAGGCTTGTCGGTTGCTGTGGCGTTGCCGCCCGTGCTCGTGTTATTGCCGCCGTTATTGCCGCAAGCCGCTATGAACATCGTCATAACGAGCAATACGCTAAGGATGGACAATGCTGATTTTTTCACTTGAAAATCCCCCTCAAGATTATTAGGCCCCACCGCCATCCGGTCAGGACGACCGAAACGCGATTGCCTTACAACCTCATGTTAGGGCAAGTCGAGGGATACTTTCTACGGCGCGAAGGGTGACATTCATCTGATGGGCGGGGGGATATTTATCGCGAGATCAGGGGGACATTTCTATTGCCGACCGGGGTGCGTCTTGCTGCAGCAGGAACTAAACGCGTCCCTCTTCTATAAATAGAAAAGGGCAGTCCGCCATGGCGGACTGCTCTCCCCTTCGTGCTATCGCGCGACTTCATTAACGCTTCCTACATACATTTCTACATTCCTACATTCTAAGCGCATTTTCCTGCAGCTCGGCACGTTTCTGCAAGTAACGGTAGAACGCGATGGACGCCTCCGCTCTCGTCACTTGCTTATCCGGCTGGAACCGGCCGTCCGACAAGCTCATAATGCCGAGTCCCACCACGATTGCAGACTGCCCCTTGTTATCGATGTCGGCTTCGTCCTTAAAGGATACTTTGAACAGATGATCGTTGTTTGCAAGAGAATTGTATCCCAGCGCCCGAACGATCAGCTCGGCCATCTCGTCGCGGCTTACCTTCCCGTCGGGATTGAAGGAGCCGTCTCCCACGTCGATCAGGTTGCTTGCGGCGGCTGCCTGCACATAGGAGAAATAGGCGGAGTCGGCCGCGACGTCGTTGAACATTGCTTTCGCTTGATTGCCGGAAGACATTCCTTCGTAAGCAACATAGCGTCCGCCGCTGCTCGCCAGCACAAGCATCTTGATCAGCTCGCCTCTGGTGATCGCTTCGTTTGGACGCACCTTGCCGTCCTCCAGATCCAGCGCCTTGTAGGCAACCATCAACTGCAGCGATTGCTCGGCCCAATGGCCTTCCGCATCCGTCGCCCGCGGGAGCTCAAGCGCCGTCTTCTCGCCCGTCTCCATGCTTCTCCAGTCACCGGTAACCGAGTCCAGATAGACGCTCTCGTGCACCTGCTTCGATGTCAGCTGGTAGACCAATTCCACAGTCGTCTTCTGCTTCAGATCCTCACTGATTTCCCCTGCCGCAATCATGACGTTCACTTTCTCGATCGGCATCGGTTCGCCATCCCACCAATATTGCGTGTTCATTCGATACTGCAGCTTCGTGTCGTAGAAGCCCATCCAGCGATCGATCGCCTCGTCGGCCGACAACACGGCCGGCTTTTGGGCCGGATAGACATAATCGGCGATAGACGCTTCGAAGGATTGGATATTTCCGCTGCGGGCGTCGATCGAGACGTACACCCGATCGTATTCCACGACAGCTCCATGTATCCGATGCTCGAAGGAAATGGAGTAGTTTCCGATCTCCTCGGGCTTCCGATCCTTGTATTGCTCGGCTTCCGGTACGACGACATGCAGCTCATGCGCCAGCCATGGCAGTTGCTTGCGCACGGTTTCCTCCGCCTTTTTAACCGCCGACTCCAACGTGATAGATGGCGAGGATGCGGCACTGCCAGCTTCGTTTGGACCATATTGATAGAAGCTGCGGATCACCCCGCTCTGGCTGTCTACGCTCGCCCAAGCGCCGCCGCTCTCGCGGCCATCCTTCTCGATCGTCCAGTTAAGATCCCAATACGAACGCGTCTTGCCCGTCGTTTCGTCCACATATTCGTTGTACGTCGCTTGCTGGAACACAGCGCCGCCAGGCAAGGAGAACGCCTTCTCGACGGCTTCCCGCGCGGCGTCTTCACTTTGCTTGCCCGCACGCGGCTTCGTTCCAAGCGGTTTGTCGCTGAGCGGCTTCTCGGACACCTTGCCTCCCCGCAAGCCCCCATAGAATTGGAACACTTCGCTCCGCTCCCCCGTCACCGCATCGACAGCGAAAGCAGGCAGGGCGTAGCTGAGCGCAGGCTCCAGCTTGCCGCCCGCATTGTAAGGAACGATGTATCGCAGCTGCGGCGCGGCCGCCTTACGAATCGCGTCCTCCGCCTCCGCATCGGACAGGATGTCGTTCTCCTTAGGGAAAACGATTGTCTCATCCCAATTCATTTCGAACGACTGCACGTGACCGTCGCTGTCCAGCTCCACTTGTATGTAATTGGCAGGGAAGAAGACTCCGTTTACAACACGCTCATATCTAAGCGTATGAATAACCGCTCCCGTCAGCGGCGGCAGCAGGCTCACGCCGAACGACTCATTGAGCCTCAGCTCCCCCAAGTAAGTGCCCGCGACCTGGCCGATAAAAGTTTTGGCAAGCGCCTTGGCATCCTCCCGATCTACCTTCAGCGGATAGACCGGCGGCGCGCTCGGCTCGTCCGAGTAGACACGGAAGTTCAACAATTGACCGGTATTGGCGTCAAGCGAGGCGTAGATGCTGCCCCGTTGCTTGCCGTTGACGCGTTTGATGAAGTTGAGCGTCCAATAACTCCGCGATCCATCCGCCAGCTTCGACGTGCCGCTGCTGGCTCCCTGCAGCGTGTATTCCTCCGGGATGCTGACATATTGCCGCAGCAGGCTCTCCGCCTTGGACTTGCTGATCGCCGTCTTGACATTGGCACCCGAGGCTGCCCCTGTACCTGGATTAGCCGCGCCTTCTCCCGACTCGACCTTCGCCGGCAAGCTTCCGCCCGCGGCCGAAGTGTCTGCCGATACCGGCACAGCCCAAGCCGTCGTCAGCATGGCCAGCGCAATCGCCGCTGCCGCCTTTCTTTTTCCATTCCCCTTCCAGTTACTCAAAGTCATTCCCCTTTCCACTTGTAAATTTATTCATATTAAAGACGATCTTTTAATGGGAATGGTTGCGTTTGCGATATAAATATTCACAGCAATTTTCGAAGCCGACCACGCTCTGTCCAAACACTATTTAATCCATCGAATGGTAGATGCAGAAAAATATGTTCAGAAAATGTTCAGTAAGTCCAACTACATTAATTTAGTCGTTAGAATTGCATGTCTTTGGGCTCATGAGTGAAAAAACAGGAAGTCGATCTTACGCCAAACTTTAGAGAAGGGCAGAGTCAACTATGAAAGTTGTGCTGGTGGATAACGAAAACTCGGCGTTGATCAGTTTAAATAAACTGTTGAGTGCAAGCAATGATGTCGAGGTGATTGGCGCATTTACGCAGATCGGGCCTGCGATCGAACAAATTTTGCAAAACCAGCCCGAAACGGTGTTTATGGATATCGAAATGTCCGAAATGAGCGGATTGGCTGCGGCAACCGTCATTCGTTCCATCTCCCCGCGCACCGAAATAATTTTTGTAACCGCTCACCGTCAATATGCAACTGATGCATTCAATCTAGAAGCGTTCGATTACCTGTTAAAACCCGTTAAGAAAGAGCGTTTATCGAAGACTCTCCTACGCCTGCGCAAAAGGGGATACCTGGAGCCGGCCAAACCGAGGCAACCTTACATTTATTTGAGATGCATGGGCAGAATGCTTGTGCACGTGACCGGACATGAGCCCCGAGCGTTGAAATGGCGGACAACCAAGGTGAAGGAATTGTTTGCGTATTTGCTGCATAGCCGCAATCAGATCATTAGCAAAGACAAGCTGATTGAGCTATTGTGGCCGGATGTTGACGAACAAAAGGGTACCTCCAACCTTCAAACCAGCATATATCGAATTCGAAGATTGATCGAAGATCAGGGATTGGAGCAATGGATTATCATTCGTTACCTCGAATTCGGTTACATACTGGAAACCAAACAGTTGATAATCGATGCGGAGGAGTTGGACGTTAAATTTCGACAATTGATGCCGATCTCGCCGAATCATTTGACCGAGCATCAACAGTTGTTCGAAGCATACAACGGAGATTACATGGGGGAAGACCAATATTTTTGGGCAGAGACCGAGCGTCTTCGTCTCAGGACGATGTGGCTCCAGCATGCGCATAATCTGGCAGCCTATTATCTTGAACAAGGAAGGGAGCTTGAAGCTCTAACCGTATACCATCGCATCTTGCGGCTTGATCCTACTCTGGAGGAAGGCCATGTAGCGTTAATGCGCATCTACGATCGGCTTAATGATCGAAACTCTGTCGAGCAGCAGTATGCGTTGATGACCAAGATCCTGAAACGGGAAGCGGATGTGGAGCCGAGTGCGGAGACGATGGAATGGTATCAAAATTGGCAGCAGAAGCGCTGAAGCAACGGAACGGGATTATGAAACAAACTGCACTTCTTATTGCGTCCGCAAACCATCCGCGAGATGGTCAGCAGTTGGTCAGCAGTTGGTCAGTATCGGGTAAGCGTTTGGTGAGAGGTTTGTCTTAAAATGTTTTTGATACGCACTTACAAATATCGACAGGAGGGCGATAAATAAGAAAAAACAGGGGTGAATTTGTGGAACATTGGCGTTTTATCGGAAAAATTTGCAATGTAGTTAAACCAAGGAGATGAGTTGAAATCATGCAAGCAATGAAAGTACGATCTTGGGTGGCCAGGTTTCTTGTCATGTGTCTGGTCATAACATCCGTTGGCGTATTCGGCGCGGATCGCGTGAGTGCGGCTGGAGTCAGTATTATGGTTCCGAATGTGGCAACGATTCAATTGGCTGACCCTCCCCAAGTAACCGTTGTGCCAAACGTACCTGCGCTCGAACCGGATGATAGCGTACATTTGCTGATCTATGCAAATGACGTTGACGAAAAAGACGGAGAATGGGATAAAGTAAGCTGGAACGGCACGCCTCTCGGCGTTGGCCTGGATCAAGGTATCCTGACAGGAAGTAACGGTCAGGACAGTACTACTGTATTCGAGCTTGATCCGGCAACCGTACTTGAGGGTAACAATACGGTAACGATAGATGTCACCAAGGATCCCGCTCGACCGGGCGCCTGGGAATTGAACACGTATTGGATCCAACTCGTTATCGGAGGCGGCCCGGCCGACAAAGCGGAAATTTCCGGGCTTCAGCCGACAGCAACCGCTGCCGATACGGTAACGGTCGCGGTCGACTCAAAAGCGATCCTGGCTGGCGACTATTACCTGGAAGTCAATTTGATTGACGAGCAGGGCTATAACCGCGGGATCAGCACGCAAACCTATACAGGAGCGGATGCTGACGAAGTGTTCGCGCATTCATTCGATGTGTCCGGCTTGACCCCGGGCAGATATACGACCAATGCCATTCTCTACGATTACACTGGCGGAGTAATCGGAGAAGTTCACCACATTCGTTCGGCGACGATTAACACAGCTCCCGAGTTGGATGGACTAAGCTTCGTCCCGAGCGGTGGATCAGACTCTGTCGTATTGACGCCGGATTTTGATCCCGATGAAACAGAATATACGGGTGAAGTACCATATGGCGTAGACAAGCTGAGCCCGGCGCCTATCTTGACAACAACAAACGGTCTGTTGGAAGTGCGAGTGAATGGCGGCAGCTTCGCAACTGTCACCGATCCGGCGAATCCGACCGACATTCCGCTTCACGTTGGCAGGAACACGATCGAATACAGAGTAACGACACCTTTCGATTCGACCGGTACTGTTTACACAGTGACCATTGACCGTGCACCGAAGCTTGAAAATCTGATTCTTGATCCGGCAACGGGCCTTGAGCCAGACTTTGACGGAGATACGCCGAATCCGAGCCCCGGCTACCATACGACAGTCGGCAATCCGCAAGACAGCATCGTGCTGACGCCGGTTCTTCCGACAGATGCGCATGAAGATACGACGATTACCGTGAGCCTGGACGGCTTAGTATTCGAAGCGCTGCCTAATGGGGGCCCGGATACGGACGATTTGCCTCTAAATGTCGGCCGCAATACAATTATCGTTCGTGTCACATCGCCTGATGGTCTTGTTTCCACAGACTATCCAATCGTTGTCGACCGTGAGCCGGCGCTTGCCGCCCCTGGACTGAGCGCAGGCGGGGACGACCTGTCTCCTGAGTTCAGCAGCGACGTGTACGACTACGTGACCGTAGTTGGCCATACAGAAACGCCGATTACGCTGACGCCTGAAGTAAATGGCGGTGAGACGATCGAAATTCGCGTAAATAGCGACGATGAAGCGGACTTTGCACCTGTAGGCAGCGGAATCGAGAGCGATGAGCTCGATTTGATTGCCGGAACGAATATCATAGAGGTTCGCGTGAAATCGCCAGATTACGATACTGCGCTTGCAGGCGTCGACCCGGCCGATAAGGCCGATCTGGTCAAAACATATACGTTTACCGTTATTCGCAGCCCGTTCCTGACTGATCTGATCGTTCATGACGAAGATCTGACAGAGGCATTTGACGCAGCCGAACTGGGATATGCAACTGTGGGTTCGCTCCCATACACGCAATCCTCCGTTACGGTAACGCCTACGACAACGGATGCGCCTGTCAAACTGGAAATCCGCGTTAACGGCGGAGATTATGTTGAGATTAACAGCGGAGATGAGAGCGCGGAGCTTCCGGTAATAAGCGGCGACAATACGATTGAAGTTCGGGCGACATCGATCAATCCGATCGACGAGGAAGAATATTCGACCGTCTACCGCGTCGTTGTTCGCAAAGACTACCCGCCATACGTTGGACCAATCCTTCCGGTATCTCAGCTTGACGCCGGCGTAGACGAGAAGGGCCAACGCGTTCTGGTAACCGATATTATCGGCAAAGAGCTAACATTGTCGGCATCTCTCCTGAAGTCTGACGGCAAGGCTCTGGATCGTCCAGCGTTTACGATTGGTTCGAACGGCAGCTACACGCTTGCTAACATTCCAGCCGATTCGTACGATATGGTGCTGACCGTAAACGGTCCTGCAGGCGAGAAGTTGGCCGGCCATGTGGCCGAGCTAGCAGTTGGACAGGACGGCCGCGGCCAAGCTGACGGCAAGCTGATCGATCCACGCAGCAAGGTAACGGATATTGCGACGGGAGATGCACTGGCTGGTGTTGAAATTACGCTGTATTGGGCAGACACGGAGCTTAATCGTTCCAAAGGACGTACGCCTGGTGAAGCAGTAAAACTCCCTGAATTGCGTAATTTTGCACCACATCAGAACAACGCTGTTCAAACAACCTCGGCCGACGGTCTGTTCGGTTGGGTACCGTTCGTAGATAGCGACTACTACTTTATTGCAACAAAAGAGGGTTATCACACGTTCGACAGCCGCGACAACGCTCGCAGCGGCCAGTTCGGCAAGGACAGCCAAATCACAGGTGGAATCATTCATATCGGCCAATCTATTGTCACTTACGATTTCTCGATGAAGCCGGAAGGCGCCGAGACATCGTCCGGAACGCATGAGCCGTACATGAACGGATATCCGGACGGCAAATTTAAGCCGGAGAGAGGGATTTCCCGCGCGGAACTCGCGGCTGTACTATCCCGCATTATTCCGGTGAACCCTGCCGTATCCGTTAACGTGCCGCAGCTTAGCGACCTGAAAACACGCTTCTGGGCATCGGAATCCATCGAAACGTCGCTTAAGCAGGGCTGGTTGAAAGGCTACACAGACGGAACATTCCAAGCGGCAAGATTCGTCACTCGCGCAGAGCTTGCTCAAGTCATTTACAATATGAAGGCTGCCGAATGGAAAGACGTAAGTCTTGATTCCAAATTCAGCGATATTGCCGGACATTGGGGAGCGAAAGCGATCGCTGCAGCTACAAATCAAGGTTTGTTCACGGGCGACGCAAACGGCAAATTCCGTCCTAACGATGCGGTAACGCGCGCGGAAGCGGTAACGTTGTTCAACAACCTGCTTGATCGCAATCCTGAAGAAGTGAGCGGAACACCTAGATGGTCGGATGTGCCAACTTCTTATTGGGCATATGAGGACGTTATGGAGGCTTCCATTACTCACGAGTATGTAAAGTATGACAATGGCGTTGAAGTTTGGGCTGCCGAATAGCTCATTTTATGGCAATAAGAGAACCTGATGCGGAAACGCATTGGGTTCTCTTTTTTAGTTTATTTAACTATATACCGCTCGTGATGGACGCGTCGAGTCAAACACTCTAATGCCCGGTCGCCGCAACAGCGAAGCAACCGGGCATTCTGCTTTTAATTTTCGCTATAAGGAATCGAAGTATCGATACCGACCAAGCTGCGCTGCGGGTCCCAGGTCACGCCGAAGTCAATCAGCTTTGCAATATCGCGCAGCTTGAAGTAGTTATTGCCGTCGATGTTGTAAGCGATCAACGGCACCTCGAGGCCGTCCACGTACAGCTTGGAGCCAGTCTGAAGCGCCGTCTTGTTCTTAGCGCCCAAGTTTCCGGCGGCAAGCTCGCCCCCGACGGGGGTATAGGCCTCGCCGACCGCCAGGCTGATGGCTTTCTTGGAATTGTCCCAGCCTACCTGGAACGCCCCCTCCGTGCCGTCCAGTGCCATGGCGAGATCCCGCAGCTTGAAGTAATTGCTTCCTGCGATTTTGTACGCGTCAAACGACACCTTGCTGCCATTAACAAGTACATCCGACGCGCTTGGCGTCGCCAACGCCGTCGGCTGCTTCACTGCGATGGATACGGTCTTCTCCGAAACCGGCTTGCCGTTTGCGGCATAGGCGGTAACCTTAAGCCCTACCGTCTTATTGATGTGCGGAGCAAAGTCGTACTTGAACGACCAGGGCGCCTTCGTCGCCGTCGCGATCGTCTTGCCGCCGATGGAGTAAACCACTTTGGACAGAATCGGCTCAACCGTTCGGATAAACGCGCTGAGCTCGACAGGCTTCGGCGCAACGGTTGTGCCCAGCGGCTTGTACGAAACCTTCGACTCCCCGCCTATCGTCGATAGATAAAATGGATTGGCGACCGCAGCCTTGTATGCGGCCAGCACCTTCGCGTTATCCGATAAGCTATACGAATTAAGTCTCCCGTCTGCCGTCCTCGTCGTATCGAACCAGAAGACGCCCTTGACCCCGGGATAAAGCATGGGAAGATTGGCGTAAAACTGCTCGATCTGATAGACCGCCCAATCCGACTTGTCGGTATGATGAACGGGGTCCGAGTAGGAGATGCCGCCCTCGGAAATAAATACCGGCTTCTTTTTGCCGTACAGCTTGTAGATATTATCGAATTTCTCGATAAAGCTGGACCGGTCTACGCCTTTCTTAAGCGGGTCAAGCGTTCCGTTGTGCGCCTGGTACATACTGACACCGACCCAGTCGACGTATTCGTCTCCAGGGTAATAATCTTCGATGTTGTCGATCGGGAAATAAGCCGGCGCCCAGACCATCGCGACATTTGGCGCTTCCTCGCGGAACACCTTGGCCACGATTCTGAATTTGTCGATATAGTCCTGCGGATTCGTCTCGTACCACTCGATCCAGCTGCCGTTCATCTCGTTCGCGAATCGAAGAAAGATGGGGATGCCGACATCCTTGGCGGAGCGGGCCAGCGAACGCAAATATTCTCCGTCCTGTACCTCATCCAATCCATTTATGGGCTGCAACGCAACCTGAAGGCCGACGCCAGCAGCTTTGGCGCGCTCGATATGCCCGCTGTATTGGCTAAAAAACGGTTTCCCCCAGCTCGTGTACAGCAGATACATGGCATGTTTTTTGCCCGTCAGCTCCGGAAAGGCGCTCATATAATGAGGATTGCCGTCCGTAGAATCATGCACTTTCTTGTCCGCTTCGGCATAAGCGCCTATGTAGGCCCCCGTCTTTGGCTCATACGGCGCGCCGTGGTAGATCGTATTCGGCGTCTCGCCCGCCTCCTGCGTAACGAACAGCTCTATGCGGCTGCGCACCCAATCCGCCTTCCGATTGGCGGCGATGGATTCTTGCGTCTTGCCGCCTTTGGCCCAATATGCCGCCTCGCTCTCCCAGCTTTTGACCGCATCGTCGTACTTGGCCAGCGCAATCTGGGATTCCGCCATCTTGTTGTACATTAACGCCGCGTTCGTAACTTCTCCGCTCTCCACAAACAGCCTGATGCTGGCTTTATAACCCTCGATAGCGGGCTCGTGCCTGCCAGCCGCCCTATCCTCTTCCGCCTGCTTGTACAACTGCCACACATTGGCCGCCGCAACCGGCTTAACCTCCATCATAAACAACGAAATTACCGTTGCGAAAATGAGAAATAATTTGACTCTTACCATGCTTCCAGCCCTGCGATTCAATCTTCTCTGCCTCCAGTTTCCTAGTCGAATAGTCATGTTTCCATTGCTGTATTCGCTAATGAACTGGGAAATTCCTCCTCCCAATCCTCCAAGTTCAACATCGGAAGGCCTATTTAAACCAAAAACCGCCGGCTGCAGCTTTGGGCTGCGCCGGCGGTCATGCGATTGTCGCGGATCGCGACAATGACCTTTTACATTTGGTTAGCGATCTTGGCTTTCAGAGCGTCTTTGCTCTGCAGGCCGACCATCTTGTCAACCGGTTGACCGTCCTTGAACAGGATCAGCGTCGGGATGCTCATTACTCCGAATTGGGAAGCGAGCTCGGGCTGTTCGTCCACGTTGATCTTTGCGATCGTCGCTTGGCCTTCCAGTTCTGTAGCCAGCTCCTCTACGATTGGAAGCTGCATCTTGCAAGGTCCGCACCATGGTGCCCAGAAGTCAACCAGGGATACGCCGCTTTCCACGCTTTGCGTGAAGTTGTCTTTAGTCAGTGCTACTGCCATTGTTAATCATCCTCTCTTATCCAATTCTATATGATCAAGGGGAATAACCCGTATCACCATCACTTCTTTACCCGCTAATCGCACGCGTGAATCTGCTTTAGCACATTGCCGATCGTAATGCCGAGGAAATGCTCCTCCAGCTGCTTCTCCGCCTTGCAGAAGATGCCGTACATGACCTGCGTCATGTTGGAGCCTACCTTGCAATCCATGTCCGGATCGCCGGAGCACCAGCTTGGGATCAGCGAGCCTTGGGCCATCACCCGGTAAATATCGGCCAGCGTAACGGATTCGGGATCGATCGTTAAGCGATAGCCGCCTCCCGAGCCCTCGCGCGTCTCGACATAGCCGCTTTTGCGCAAAGCGCTCATTACCTTGCGAACGCGGGCGGAATGCGTGCCTACGTTCTCGGCAATCATGTCGCTGCTCGCCATCTTCTCCGGCAAGTAAGCCAAGTATACCAGACTGTGCACGGCAATTGTAAATTCACTGTTCACGGTAAGCGAGCCTCCTTGCTTGTTACTGTAATAATATCCGTTACAGTTAGTCTTGTCAAGAGGCGGCACATTTTTTTCACCATGCTAGATAGCATGCGAAACATGACCGCTGGTTATGCAGGGGCTATTCGAGCTCGGGACATTTTTTTGCGTTCGGCAGTCATGATGGCAGCAGGTTCCCGAATACAATGAAATACCTGCTCCGAGTCGAAGGAGCGGCGAGTCTCCAATCCATGCGCTCGGCGGCGAGCCTTGAGGAGGTGGTGATGATGGGATTGTTTGGAAGGCGATGGGTGACGGTCCGAACGGAGAGCGGCTCCAAGGCGGACGACATCGACAGACTGCAAGCCGTGTTCAAGAGCAACGGGTTGAAGTCGAAGATTTTGATGGAAGGCAGCCATCTGAAAAAAATTCAAGTCACAACCAAAGATGTTGAACGTGCGAAGGAGCTGATCGACGTTTTTGAACAGGAAATTTGATGGAATGTACTTCATGCCCGTTCAAGTGGAATAAACCAAAAATAGGGTTTCGGGAATCGAATTCTTCAAGAAAATGGACCTCAAATGCCACTTCGAAGTGGCATTTGGGGTCCATTCGTTTATTAATGGGAAAGCTCCCGTTCAGATCCTCCAATCCGGCAAATAATCAGAGATGTTCCCCAGCATCCGCCGGAACAGTTCCTTGTTTCCCCTTCGAAGCTCATGAGTCTTCCTCCCTTATCCTTTTAACCCTGTAGTCGAGATGCCTTCCACGAAATACTTCTGAGCCATGAAGAATAAAATGATGCACGGCACGATGCTGACGACGGACATGGCCAGCACCTGGTTCCACGACACCGCCGAAGATGCGTCCAGCGTCATGCGAAGACCAAGCGATACCGTAAACTTCTTCACGCTGCTGATATAGATGATGGAATTGAAAAAGTCGTTCCACGTCCAGATGAACTGGAAGATGCCGACGGAGAAGATTGCGGGCTTGCAAAGCGGCAGCAGAATCCGTATTAATATCGTGAACGAGTTGCAGCCGTCGATCTTCGCCGATTCGTCCAGCTCCCGCGGCAAGCCGCGGAAGAACTGGATCAGCATGTAGACGAAAAACGCCGATGTCGCAAACGCCGCCGGCACGATAAACGGCAGGTACGTGTCCAGCCAGCCCATCTTGTTGAACAAAATGTAGCGCGGAATCATAATCGTCGAATCCGGCAGCATCAGCGTCGCCATCATGAGCGAGAACAGAATCGTCTGCAGCGGGAATCGGAATCGGGCGAAGCCGTAAGCGACGACAACGCTGGAGACAATGGTAAAGATAACGGTCGGAACGACCAGCACGAACGTATTAAGAAAAAAATCCTTGAAGCCGTACTGGCCCGTGCCGGCCCATCCCTTCGCGTACGAGTCGGTCACGTAGCTTCCCGCAAACAGGCTGCTGGAGCCGAAGATGTCCGCATTCGTCTTAAACGACGATACGACCAGCCAGATAAGCGGATAGACCATGGCGAAGCCCAGCACGACGAGTAATACGTAGGACAGCGTCTTGTTGCTCCCGTTTCGGGCATCCGTCATTTGCCTTTCCCCCCATCCTCGTAGTGCACCCAGTACGTCGAGCTTTTGAAAATAACCGCCGTCACGATCATGATGATGACGAACAGTACCCAGGACAAGGCCGATGCATAGCCCATCTTGAAGAAGGTAAACGCTTCTTCATACAGCTTTAGGGCGTACAGATACGTCGATTTCATCGGTCCCCCGTTCGTAATGACGAAGGCGCCGGTGAATTCCTGGAACGCGTTGACCATCTGCATGATCAAGTTGAACAAAACGATCGGAGTCAGCAGGGGCACCGTAATGGTGAAGAACAAGCGCGTCTTCGACGCCCCATCGATGGCTCCCGCTTCATATAAGTCGCCGGGAATCTGCTTCAATCCCGCCAGGAACAGAACCATGGACGAGCCGAATTGCCAAACCGACAGCATGCCCAGCGTGTACAACGCAATATCGGGATCGCCAAGCCAGTCTACCGCCGGGAGGCCAAGCGCGCCCGTCATGCCGTTGACGACTCCGTCCTTCATGAACAGGAATCTCCAGAGGACGGATATTGCCACGGAACCCCCAAGGATGGACGGCAAGTAATACATCGTCCGGAAGAAGTTGATGCCGCGCAGCTTGGCGCTTAGGATCAGGGCGATGAGCAAGGCGAACGCAAGCTTGACCGGTACCGCCATCAGCACGTAGATCGTCGTCACCTTTAGGGCCTGGAGAAATCCGGGATCGTCCGTCAATATCTTCTTATAGTTGTCTAATCCCACGAACGTCGGAGCGCTGACCATATTGAAATCGGTAAACGAATAATAGAACGAAGAGAGAAACGGATAGAACTGAAAGACGAGCAGGCCGACGACCCAAGGGAGCACGTAAAGCAAGCCGACATATTGGTAGTTTCTTTTCTTCAGGGACACGGTATCATCGGCTCCTTTCCTTCTACTTTCTTCCTTGCAGCTCGCTCAGCTTCTTCTCCAGACCTTCGATCAGCTCGTCCGCGCCTTGCTCCGGCGTATTCCGTCCGTATGCGACCTTCTCGATCGTGTCCTGCAGGATAGCGGAAATCTCGGAATTGGTCGAAATGGAATTTTCGACGATGCCCGCGTTCGCGAGGCCTTCCTCCACCGCCTTCGTGATGGCGGGATCGATCTTGCCTGCTTCTACCGCCGCTTGCTGCGCCTTCGACGATGACGGGACCGAACGAACGTCGCCCAGGATTGCTGCGGCTTCCGGATCATTCATGAACCAGTTCAGGAAGGCGGTTGCCTCTTCGGGATGCTTGCTCTTCTTGCTGATCGCGATCAGTTGGGAAGGGCGAACCACGACCGACGAAGCTTTGGCGTCGAGAGCCGTAGCCGGCAGCGACGTCGTCACTTCCGTCCCCTCGGACAGGACATTGCGCAGCGACAGAAGCGTGCTGCTCATCGAGGAGATCATCACGATATCGCCGTTGATCCACTTCGGGTTTTGCTCCGTCTTGCCGTAGAACAAATCCGCCTCGCCCAGCGGCTGGTAGACACCCGCTTTTATCGCCTTGTCCATCCAAGTAAGTACGGCAACAGCATCTTCTTTGGCGAAGCCCAGCGTATAGTCGTCTTTGATCCATTGATCGCCGATTCTCTGCTTGAGCATGTTGGTGAAGTCACCCATAAGATGACCATGATCCGCCAGCAGC
The DNA here is from genome assembly GCF_002165585.1 of Paenibacillus sp. MY03. Lineage (NCBI taxonomy): Bacteria > Bacillati > Bacillota > Bacilli > Caryophanales > Paenibacillaceae > Paenibacillus > Paenibacillus sp. MY03. Next base: position 64,716 of record NZ_MXQD01000030.1, read on the forward strand.
AAGAACTTGGAGCTGTCCTTCTCATGAAGCTTCTTGCCTTCTTCGTAGAGGCGCTCCCAATCCCACCGGATGTCGGTCGGGACGCCCAAGCTGTCGGCCGCCGTCTTGTTGATGACCAAGGCGTATGCATTGACGCCCGTCGGCAGCGCCACCAGCTTGTCGTTATAGGTGCCGAAGTTGTCGAGGAACGCGGAATCGAAGCCATCGAGCGGCAGGCCAGGCAGATCCTTCAGCTCCAAGAAGCTGTCACTGCGAGAGAGCTCGTTCATCCAAGGCACGTCCAGCTGCATGATGTCGGCCGAAGTGCCGCCAGCGAGCTGCGTCTTCACTTTCTGCTCGTAGCCGTCGAAGCCTTGATACTCCGCTTCGATCGTGACGTTTGGCGCGACGGCCTTGTAGGCTTCGATCGCGGCAAGCGTAGCCTCGTGGCGCTCCTGGCCGCCCCACCAGCTAAATCGCAGCGTCACGGCTTTGTCGCCGCCGTCTCCATTACCGCTATTGTTGCCGTTGCCGTTCGTTCCTGACGAGCAGCCTGCCAGCAAAACGACCATGGCCGTAGCGGCGAGTATGCCGGATTTCCATTTGTTTCTTTTGTTCATCGTGTATTCTCCCCTTCTAGTGTGTATTTGAAATCGCTTACCCGAAGTATAAACCTATCGGGCAACGTCTTTAAGGCATCCAATCTTGGATTTCAGTATCACTTTTTCAGCAGAATGGCATCTTAGTATCATCATCTTGGATAAGGTGTCATTTTTCCCGAGAATGCGCTTTCGAAAGCACTTTCATTCTAAATCATATACAATGGAGAGAGAAAGAACCCAAGGCTCCAACGACTTCAGAACGCAAGAGGTGAGCTTATGTATAACCTGCTGCTGGTCGACGACGAGGCTGACGCCAGAGAAGCGCTGTCTAATTATTTCCCATGGAACGAAGTGGGATTCCGAATCGCCGGACAAGCCGGCAACGGCAAGGAAGCGCTCGAGTTTCTTCTTAAGAACGATCCTCCCATCGACGTCATCCTGACCGACATCAAGATGCCCGTCATGTCCGGCATCGAGCTGGCGGAGGCGGTCTACGAGCGCAAGCACGACGCCCAGGTCATCTTCCTGAGCAGCTACAGAGAGTTCGACTATGCGCAGAAGGCGCTCAAATACAGGGTCAAAAATTATATCGTCAAACCGGCGAAGTATCAGATGCTTCTCGACGTGTTCGGCCATCTGCGGGTAGAGCTGGAGGAGCAACGCAGGGAGCGCCCGGCTCGCGATGACGAAGGCGCAAGCGAAGAAGGGCTGCTGATCGCGCGCATCAAAGCGTATGTCCGCAGCGAATACAGGGACGCCACGCTGGATCATGCCGCCCAGCAGGTCCATCTGAACGCGAATTATCTCAGCTTCCTGTTCAAGCAGAAGACCGGCCAAAATTTCTCCGACTATCTGATTCGGGTAAAGATGGAGGTCGCCCTTAAGCTGCTTCGCGATATGCGCTACAAGACGTACGAAATTAGCGAGATGGTCGGCTACGCCAACGCCAAAAACTTCACGCGGACCTTCAAGTCGTTCTACGGCAAGACGCCCAGCGAATACCGGAACGGGCTGCATGCGACGCCATGAAACGACGGTATTTTGCCAAATATCTGGCGACGTTCCTCATACCGCTCCTCTTCCCGCTGCTCATTCTGGGCTCGCTTTCGTTTTTTACGACCCAGCATGATATGAAGAAGGACATTAACCGGAACAGCCACTTTCTACTGACGCAATCGCAGAATCAGCTGGAGCTTATTCTGCGCGAGATCGATACGCTAAAGCTGGCTCTCTTCCAGAACTCCCGGGTTTTCAACGAGCTGTCGGCCATTCTGCAGCAGCCCGAGTTCTCTTACGAGAGCTCCAAGTCGTACCAGCTCGCCTTCAGCTTTATTAATGCGATGACAAGCTCCAAACCTTATATCGACTCCTTTTACTTCTATAGCGACAATCCATACCGGCGCTTTGTTTCGTCCGCGGACGGCATATCCTCGCTGGATCACTTCCGGGACACAAGCTGGTTCATCAACTTCATGAACTATAAGGGACCGCCCGCCGAATGGACGGAGCGTCGCAAGGTAGCCGCCTACGATTTGCAGCAGACGACCGACGTCGTCACCATCTACCATGTGCTTGCGGAAGAGAAAATCGGCATCTTTCTCAACATCCGTACGGCATATATCGAACGGCTGCTGCGGGATATAACGAACTACGAAGGCCAGCTCTTTCTCGTGCTGGACGAAGGAAACCGCGTATTGTTCGCGAACCGTCCGCAATACGACATCGGCGAAGCCGAACTCGCGGCCATCGCCTCACGCGAAGAAGCGTCCTTCGAAATGGAATTGCCCGGCGGCGAAGCCGGCGTCACGAAGATCGAATCGGGGCGTTACGGCTGGAAGTACGTCTCGGTCATTCCGCATGCTTCGCTGTACGAGACGCCCTCCCGCATTCTGAACTACACCGTTTTGTTCGCTTGCGTCTCCTTCGCGCTCGGCCTGCTGCTTACCTTGTACCTGACCCGCCGCAATTACCGGCAGCTGCTCGCCATTACCTCGCTGATCCGATCCGCGGAGAACAATAAGTCGCAGCTTCAATCGCCCAAGCGGGTAAAGGACGAATACACGTATATCATGCAGAACATGGTGCAGCACTTCATCGAACACCGGTACGTCCAGACTCAGCTGTCGGAGAAGAAGTACAAGCTTCAATTTATGGAACTGCTGGCGCTGCAATCGCAAATCAACCCGCATTTTCTGTACAATACGCTGAATTCGATCTATTGGGAAACCGTCGGGCTGACAGGCAAACCGAACAAGGCAAGCACCATGATCGAGCACCTTTCCGACATGTTGTCTTATTCGTTCAGCAATCCGGCCAATGAGGTGACGTGGGAGGAAGAGATTGCGAACACGTCCAGCTACATCCACATTCAAAAACAGCGCTACAAAGAGCAGTTCGATGTCGAATTTCAATACGGGGAAGATGTGCTGCCCTACTACACGCTGAAGCTGCTGTTGCAGCCGCTGGTGGAGAACAGCCTGTACCACGGCATCAAGGAGAAGAACGGCCGCGGGCTGATCCGGATTCGGATTACGCGCGCCGGCGAGGAGCTTCGCCTGAGGGTTGTCGACAACGGCATCGGCATTCCGGAAGAACGTCTTGCCTATCTCCGCCAGGCCTTGTCCGACGAAGGGGAGCCCTCTCGCCATATCGGACTGGTTAACACGCACCGAAGACTCCGCCTCATGTACGATGCAGGCTACGAGCTTCGGCTTTGGAGCAAGGAGGGGCTGGGCACCGTCGTGTCGATCCGGTTGCCGCTGCGGGATCGGCCTTCTTGAACGAGCTATACCGCCATAGAAGTAGTCAGGGCTATCCCGCGTCATGATCGACGATTTGGGATGGCCCTCGTTATTTTGTCATACTTTGTATTTACATGACGATTCATGACCTATTGTGAATATCTTGTAAATGAATAACAAAAGTTAAATTAAAATATTTTAATGTTCCATTTATTGATATTGTAAACCGCAACGAACTGCCTTGAATTGGCGTTGATTATAGTGTTAACATGAATTGTATATGTATCATGCAGAAATAAAAAATTAATTATAAATGGAGGACCCAGGAACATGACCCAACCCGCACAACCGGAACGGACGCATATCCCGGAGCTGCAACTCGTGCGCGCGCTTGCCATCCTCGGCGTGCTGACCGTGCATGCCAGCGCAACCGCCACCATCACCATGAAGGAATCCGCGTATTACTATTTCTACAATTTCATTAATACCGTCATGCGCTTCGGCACCCCGACCTTCATTTTGCTCAGCAGCTTTGTCCTATTTTACAGCTATTACTCCAGACCTTTGAACGGCAAGCTTATTGCAGGCTTCTACAAGAAGCGGCTATTGTACATTCTCATTCCCTATGTCGTCTTCTCGGCGATCTACTTCGCTTATGTAAAAGACTTAACCGGCGTTCCGATCTGGAGTCTGGAGTCGCTTGGCGAATTTTTGAGCAAGCTGTTAATCGGCGAGGTGTACGCTCATCTGTATTTCGTCTTCATCAGCATCCAGTTCTATCTGCTGTTCCCGATTGTGTTATGGGCCGCTAAGCGATGGAAGAACCTTGCGCTCTGGTTCGTGCCGCTTGGCTTCGTTCTTCAGTGGACATTCGTGCTATTGAATTTGCATTATTGGCAGTTGCCCAACAAAGGAAGCTGGGCGCCGACCTACTTCTCGCTTTTCTTCCTGGGTGCGACGCTTGGCATCTACTATCCGAAGATCAAAGGCTGGCTGGCCATGACTCGCGACAATCTGAATGTTGGCCGCGCTGTTATGTGGCTTCTTGTCTGGGGAGCCTGGATTGCGGCATCCGTCGTGCACGTGACCGTCTGGTACAACGCGCGGCTGTATGGCACGATCTATCCCGCCGAGCTCTATGAAATCTTGTGGAATGCGCAAGCCGTCCTGGCGGCGCTAGTCCTCTTGCATGCGGCATTTTTTATCTATCGCCATCTGCCTGCAGGGCTATCCGCCATGCTCTATCGGCTCGGGCAGCTGTCATTCGGCATTTATCTGGTGCATCTGCTTTACCAAGCCTGGTTCGAGAGACTATTGCCGGCTCCAACCTCGGCCAGCGCCCTTCATCTCTACTATCTGGCAAGCTGGGCCATTATGTTGGCCGCATCTTGGCTGACCGTGTCGCTAATCTCCCGCTTCGTGCCTTTCGCCTGGATTTTATTCGGCAAAGTGCCTGCGGCACAGAAGCTTCAGCGGAGCGGAGCGAAGGCTCCCGTTCCTGCCGGGAAGCGGACCGTTGCGGGCTAGACGCTGGCGCCGCGACACGGCAGTACTCGCAGACATTGGTCAAGTCTGACGGGACTTGCCAATAACAAAGGCGGTGCCTGGGAGAAATCCTGGCACCGCCTTTTTCTCGGCTTACAGTTCCGCAAGTTACTCCGGCTATCTCTGCAATCTGATTTAATCGGGCTTTTGCAAGCCGCGCCGCATTATGCACTTCAACTACTCGAGCACTAAGCCCCTGCGCCCGCGCCTAAGATTGGCGTGGCATCAATGCCGTCAAGCCGCGAAGCGAACGGCTCACCTACACGCTATCACCGCGACGGCTTCCCGCCATGCGAGGCTCTCGCGCAGGTTCACAACTGGGCCGAATGACGATGGCGACAGGGCTAGTCAATTCCCGAACCTGCCCGGCAAATTGACGAACCTTAGCAACTCACCGTCATTGCCATCTCCCTTCACAACTTCATACCCGAGGCCGCGCAATCGCCGGCAATACCGGCAACGGCGGCAAACTCATCCGCCTCGCTCTTCTCGCCCTCCTTGCCTTCCTTGCTTTCCTCGCCATTCTTGCCCTTCTTGCCGTACCTGCCTTCCTCGTCCGCTTCGCCCCTCTTGCCTTCCTCGTCTTCCTTGTCCTTCCCGCATTCCTCGCCGCTTATCGCCGATCGGCTGCCGTAATACTTGGAGATCGCTACGACCATGCTGCCCATCCGCTCCTCCTCCGGATAGAGCACCCGCTCCACGCCTTCTTCCGTCAGCGCCTCGGCCGTCACCTTACCCACGGCTACCGCCAGCACGCCATCGCCGAATGCCCGAAGCAGCGCTTCCCGCTTGCCAAGGGCCGCAGCGACGTTCATTACGCAACGAACCTGCACCGTGCTTGTAAAAGCAACCGCCTGTACGGCTCCCCGAAGCACCTCGTCGATGAGTACCTCGACGGAGTCGCCTTCCGGCGGGACATGCCGATACGGCAGCAGTTCCTCGCAGACGGCGCCGCGTTCGCGCAGCTTGCCGGTAATCTTGGGCGCTGGATCGCCGTACAGCTGGAGAACGACGCGTTTGCCACGCAGATCGGCATCGCCCATTTCCGCCAGCATGCCGGCCGTCGTTCCGTCGTTATCGCGGATGACGGGCGTTATGCCGAGCTTCCGCAGCACGTTGACCGTTTTGTAGCCGCGTGCCCCTACTTTCATTTTGCCGAGCGCTTCCAGAAAGGGGGCCGTCAGCCCTAGCCGCTCCGACGTCTGCAGAAGCGCCTCCGTCCCGACCCCCGTTGTCAGAAGCAGCCAATCCGCGGGCTGCCGTATCAAATCCCTCAGCTGCTTCTCGATCATGCTGTCATCCAGAAATACCGTTCCTTGCGCCGGTCGCACGACCGTCTCGCCTCCGAACTTGGCGATCATGCGCCCGATCTCCTCCGCCTTGCGCGGTCCCGTGACCGCGACCGTGACGCCTTCCATCCGAGCTGTTCCCATCTCCAGCCCTCCCTTCCATCCGCGTTCTTATGAAGCTCGCATATTCGACAGGTTAACGGACAGATGCACGTTGCCAAGCTCGTCGATACGGATCGGGAATGCCGTCACGCAGCCGTCGTCCGGCGCCTGTACCTTGCCATCGTTCAGATCGATCTTCCAATCATGCAGCGGACAGTAGACGTGATGATCGCATACCATTCCTTCCGACAGCTTCCCCTGCTTGTGCGGGCAGCTATTCTCGATGGCCTTCAGGCTGCCGTCCGACAGCTTGAACACGGCGATCTCGACCCCTTCCAGCTTCAACACGCGGCTTCTGCGTTCCTGAAATTCCGACACATGGGCGACAATCAGTTCCGTCATGGTTTTATTCCCCCTGCCTATTCTCTCATTTGGACTCGCCGGCCGCAGCAGCTTCGGGGCTAGTCGGTCCGGTAAGCGCGTCGAACGCTTTGCGCAAACCGTCATTCTCGATAATTTGTTTCCATGGATCTTCCTGCATCAGGCTGAGCGCCTTGTCGATCCGCGAAATAAGAGCATCCCGTTTTCCCTTGGTCGCCAGCGCCGCCTTGATCGTATCCAGGCCGATCCGGATCGACCATTCGCTCGTCCGCTCTCCCCAGTCCGCCGTCTCGCGGTAATATTGAAGATACGCAGCCGTCCAATCCATGACCTCTTGCTCCGTCTTCACCTTTACGAGCAGATCCGCCGCGCGCACTCTCGTGCCGCCGTTGCCGGCTACGTAGAGCTCCCATCCGCCGTCGATGGCAACGACGCCAAGATCCTTGATCGTCGCTTCCGCGCAGTTCCGCGGGCATCCCGACACGGCAAGCTTTACCTTATGCGGCGTGCTCAGCCTCTCGAACTTCTTCTCGAGGTCGATGCCCATCTGGATGGCATCCTGCGTGCCGAAGCGGCAGAACGTATTGCCCACGCAGGTTTTTACCGTACGCAGCGCCTTGCCGTAGGCATAACCCGATGGCATGTCGAGATCCTTCCACATACTCGGCAGGTCTTCTTTTTTCACGCCCAGCAAGTCGATCCGTTGACCGCCCGTGATTTTCACCAGAGGCACGTCATACTTCTGCGCCACGTCCGCAATGCGCTTCAGATCCTTCGGCGTCGTTACGCCGCCATAGATGCGGGGCACTACGGAGAAGGTGCCGTCCTTCTGAATGTTGGCATGGTTCCGTTCGTTGACGAACCGCGATTCCGGCTCATCCTCGTGATCCTCCGGCCAGATCATGCCGAGATAATAATTGATTGCGGGGCGGCACTTCGTGCAGCCTTCCGGGTTATGCCAGCCCAGCACATGCATGACTTCCTTGGTCGTCGTCATCCGCATGCTCTTAATGGCTTCCACTACCTCTTCCCGAGAGCGGGTCGTGCAGCCGCATATGCCTTCCTTGGCCGCGGTGACATTGTCCGCCCCGACCGTCGCTTCCAGAATCGCTTCGATTAAAGGCTTGCAGCCCCCGCAGGAGCCGGATGCCTTGGTACACGCCTTAATCTCGCCGATACTGACGCAGCCCTTCTCCGTTATCGCCTCCACGACGGTATCCTTCGCTACGCCGTTGCAGCCGCAGACGATCTCGTCGCCGCTCATGGCCGACACCAGATCCGTATTGCTTGTTCCTTTCCCGCCGCCCGCCGCGCCGAACAGAACTTCCTTCTCCCTGCCGGAGAAATCTTCGCCGCTTCTAATGTAGGAGAAAATGCGCGAGCTGTCCGTCGTGTCGCCGAAGAGCACGGTACCGATGATTTTGCCGTCCTTGAAAACGACCTTCTTATAGATGCCGTCCAGATCGTCCTGAACCCGAAGAGCCTTCGTACCCGGTTCGTCCAGGAAGATGCCGGCGGAGAATACGTTGACGCCCGAAACCTTCAGCTTCGCGGACAGCACCGTTCCGTGGTAGCCGTCGCTATCGACGCCCGCCAGCCGCTTGGCCAGCACGGCTCCCTGCTCGTAGAGCGGAGCCACCAACCCATAGGAGATGCCACGATGCTCGGCGCATTCGCCTACGGCATAAATGTTCGGCACGTTCGTGCCCATATAGTCATCGACCAGAATGCCTCGGCCCACGCTGATTCCGCTGCGCTTCGCAAGCTCCGCGTTCGGCACGATGCCTACCGCCATGACGATCAGGTCGGCTTCCGCCTCCATACCGTCCTTGAACTTCAGCCCGGATACGCGATCGCCCCCGGTAATCCGCTCCGACTGCTTGTTCAGAAGGAAATGCATACCCTGGCGTTCCAGCTCCTCTCGGAGCATGACGGACGCGGTCGCATCCAGCTGCCGGTTCATCAGGTAAGACGTGACGTGAACGACGCTAACCTCCATGTTCAGATTCAGCAAGCCGCGCGCGGCCTCCAACCCCAGCAAGCCGCCGCCGATCACGACCGCTTTGCGGTAAGCTTTGGCCGTCTCGATCATCGTCTCGCAGTCCTTCATGTCCCGGAAGGCGATGACGCCTTCCTTATCCGCTCCCGGGAGCGGCAGCATATACGGCAGCGACCCCGTCGCCAGCACCAGCTCGTCGTAAGGGATGACGAGACCTCCGTCGGTCTCGACCTTGCGAGCTTCCGCATCCATGTTCGTCACCGTGTGTCCGGTATGGAGCTTAATGCCGTTGTCCTCGTACCAGCTCCAGTCGTTTAATACAATATCTTTCATGTCGGCATCGCCGGCAAGCACGGATGATAACATGATCCGATTGTAGTTCGGATGCGGCTCGGCGCCGATAATCGTAATCTCGTATCTGTTGGGATTAAGCTTAAGCAGTTGTTCGATAAAGGATACGCCCGCCATGCCGTTGCCAACCATCACCAGTTTCTTCATCGTGGTCCCCTCCTGCGTTCGTAAAACATGAAAAGCCTACCCCCGACATGCGCCATGCATGAAGGAAGTAGGCCTCTTTGCCAACCAGGATGCGACACGCCGTTGTGCCGACTTGGAATAATTATTGCAAGTATACCTGCCTTTCAACGTTTATGTCAATATACCTAACACATTTTAGGCTAAAGTGTTGATTTTAGCATCCAAGAAACATAATCTAACATTAAGATTTTTTGAAGGCAGCACTGCCACGACGAGCGAGCGCGATTACAAGCGGCTGTTTTCACCAAATATGGATTGCATTTTCCCGATAAAGCCGCATTTCCACCTAGTTTATGTGATAAAGCAACCGAATTCGTCTCGTTTTTCACTAACAGGTCCTCAAACAGCCCATTCCTACCATCGACAGAGATCAAGCGCTGTGTTATATTTACTTACAAATTTCCCAAGATCGACGAATCGGACGATAAGAGGTGGAGTCAAACATGCTGAAAATCATTCTGTTCATCGAGCCAAGAACAACCGGGGCAGACACGGCAACGGACAATCTCCGCCGGAACTGCAAAAAGCTGCATTGCGTCAAAAGCGAGGCCGACGCGCTTGGACTTGTCATGATCGCCGACGTTGCCGTCATCCACGCGCCTGCTCCGGAGATGCTGAAGCTGCAGCACGCGTTGACCGGAACCAGGAAACTGCCGATTTTTTGGCTGAACAGCTTCCTGGACAAAGACGCGAAGCCGGAGCAGGAAGACTGGGGATTTGCGCTTGACGGCCTGCTGTTCCCCACCATGCGCCCTACCGAGATGGGTTATGCGCTGAGCTTCGGCATCCACGGCTGGAAGCAGCGCAAGCGCTGGGCAGAAGAGAAAGAGAGCCTGTCGCTCCGCTTGGAGGAACGCAAGTGGATCGATCAAGCCAAGGCGGTTCTTAGCGAGATCAAAGGCATCTCGGAGAACGAGGCCTACGATTTCCTGCGCAAGCAAGCTATGAATGAACGGAAGAGGGTCGGTGAAGTTGCCGCCAATATCGTGAAAGTATATCAACTCATCCATGGATAATTTTTTTATGTAAGGTATATTGACATAAATGTAACCCTCAATCTATAATGCAGGTATGCAAGCGAGCCTTCATGACGAACTTCAATGATGAGGTCCCGTCACGGAAGGGAACTCCCCTTAATCATATCGAGCGAGCACAATGTCGTGCCGCCATGGCAATGAAGCCGCACAACAGTCCTTCGGGATTGTGTGCGGCTTTTGATGTTTACAGATCGTCCTATATTGGAGAGGAGATGCTTCACGATGATTCAACGTAACGGATTTCTTAAGAGCGGCCACAGCCCTTCCTTGTTCAGCTCGTTTCTGTATTTCGATGTCAGCTTTATGATCTGGGTCCTCCTTGGGCCGTTGTCCGTCATTATCATGGGCGACTACGAGATGAACGCGGCGCAAAAAGCCAATCTGGTCGCCCTGCCGATTCTCGGCGGCTCCATCCTCAGGCTTGTTTTCGGCTACCTGGCTGATCGCATCGGGCAGAAGCGTTCGGGACAGCTCGGCATGATCATCACGATGATCCCTCTCGTCTACGGCTGGCAATTCGTAAGCTCGTTATCCGAGCTGTACGTCGTCGCTATGCTGCTCGGCGTCGCGGGCGCATCCTTCGCCGTAGCTCTGCCGCTGGCCAGCCGGTGGTACCCGCCGCAATATCAGGGACTGGCAATGGGTATCGCCGGCGCAGGCAACAGCGGCACGGTATTCGCCACCTTGTTCGCCAACCGGATCGCGGAGCATTACGGCAGCTGGCAGGCGGTATTCGGCCTGGCGCTGATCCCGATCGTGATCGTGTTCATCGTGTTCAGCATTATCGCCAAGGACAGCCCAGATCAGCCCGCTCCCAAGAAGCTCCGCGACTACGGCGCGATTCTGAAGCAGCGCGACGCATGGATGTTCTGCATCATGTACAGCGTTACTTTCGGCGGATTCGTCGGCTTGTCGAATTACTTGACGATCTTCTTCAACACGCAATACGGCCTGGACCCGATCCGCGCAGCTGACTTCACGACCGTGTGCGTCATCGCGGGCAGCTTCTTCCGTCCCATCGGCGGATGGTTGTCCGACCGCTTCGGCGGCGTGCGCATGCTGTTCGTTCTCTACGGCGTCGTCGGCATCATGCTGGCCAGCGTCTCGTCGCTGCCCCCTCTCACCGCGATGATCATCCTGCTGTTCATAGCGATGATGGCGCTCGGCATGGGGAATGGCGCCGTTTTCCAGCTGGTGCCGCAACGATTCCAGAAGGAGATCGGCATCGTGACGGGCATCGTCGGCGCGGCAGGCGGCGTAGGCGGATTCTTCCTGCCGAAGATTCTGGGCAACCTGAAGCTGACGACGGGCTCCTACACATCCGGCTTCCTTATCCTCAGCGTTATTGCCTTGGCTTGCATCGCGCTTATCGCCTTGGTGCAAGGCAGCTGGAAGCGGACATGGATTGCCCAGGGCGGCCGTGCCCGCGTCGAGGATTCGACGATGGCTCAGTAGCGGCGGCTGAACCTGGCCGCTCGGCAGTCCGACGGTACGTTTCCGAGGCGAGGCGGTTGTATATTGAGGGATGCTGCAGGGGTGCTTTGAGGGGGGGAGGGATGCTTCGAGAGTAATTGTGCATATATACATAATTACTCGACGAGAAATGGCCGCCGAAAGCCAAATTGATCAAATATGTACAAATCGAGTCTCAGAAAGGCCGATTCAACCTTATCAGGCTCCACATTTGTGTATATTTGAACAATTCCAGCAGATTGAGCAGGTTACAGACATTAATTTGAGCATAAATGCACAATTGGCAGTAGGTAACAAGAGTAACTTTAGGCACTTCCGCACCACCAGACACATTTCAGCAGTTTGTTTGAGCAATTCCGCGCCACTAAGCACGTAGCAACAGTTTGTTTGAGCAATTCCGCACCACTAGACACGTTGCAACAGTTTGTTTGAGCACATCTGCACAATTATCCATCCGCGAGCCGGACGGAGGCCGTCCTCCTCAGACGGCTTCACCGCGACCGCTTGATAGCCCCCGCCATTAAGCCCGTCGGAGCACGGGAGAGCTGGCTCGCAATGCGGGCGCCTCGCGCGCGGCAGACTTCGCCGGAGACTTCCGACTCTCCGGCGATCATGCGCCGCAGGCGCCCGCCACTAACCAAAAACAACAGCCATGCCAGGCCCCGTCCCATCCGGGCGCCTGTCATGGCTGTTGTTTTGTTTGGCGATTATTTATGAATTGGCTCTGTTCCGCGCCATCGCCGCGGACCGTTTTTCCGCTACTCCACGATCTCCCTCAGAGCCCCGACGAACGTATTCATCTCCTCGTCGGTGCCGATGCTGACACGCAAGTAGTTGTCGATGCGCGGGGAATTGAAGTAGCGCACCAGCACGCCCCGCTCCCGAAGTTCCGCGAACAGCTCGCTTGCCGGAATAGCAGGATGCTCGATGAACAGGAAGTTCGCCTTGGAGTCCGTCGAACGGAAACCAAGCTCCTTCACTTGCCGAGCTACGCGCTCACGGGTCGCAACCACCTTATCCGTCGTTTCGCGGAAGTAAGCTTCGTCCGCAAGCGAGGCTACCGCGCCGCGAAGAGCGACTCGATCCATTGTGTAGGAGTTGAACGAGTTTTTAATCCGATTAAGACCGTCGATCAACTCCTCCGAGCCGAATGCAAAGCCGACGCGAAGTCCCGCTAGCGAACGAGACTTCGACAACGTCTGCACGACGAGCAGATTCGGGAATTGCGGCACCAGGGTTACCGCTGATTCTCCGCCGAAGTCGATATATGCTTCGTCGATGATGACGACGTTGTCAGGATTGCGCTCCAGCAAGGAGCGAATCTCGGACAGCGGAATGAGCTGCGCCGTCGGCGCGTTGGGATTCGGCATGATGATGCCGCCGTGTTCGCCCTGGAACTGATCCATGGGGATATTGAAATCCTCGTCCAATGGAATCAGCTTGGGCGACAGTCCGTACAGCTTGGCATACACCTTGTAGAAGCTGTATGTAATATCCGGGAACAGCAGAGGCTTCGCGGGATCGAAGAACGCCGCGAACGCAAACGCCAGCACTTCGTCCGAGCCATTGCCGACGAAGGTCTGCTCAGGCGACAAACCGTAATAATTCGCTGCTGCCCGAACGAGCTCGTCGCAGGTAGGATCGGGGTATAGACGCAGGTCGTAATTAACCGCGTCTTCCATCGCTTTCAGCGCGGCAGGGGAAGGCGGGTACGGATTTTCGTTGGTATTCAGCTTTACATAGGTCTTGTCCTTGGGCTGCTCACCGGGCACGTATGGCACGAGCGAAGCTGCAAGCGGACTCCAGAACTTGCTCACTTGTTCAATCTCCCTTCTGTCATGAACGGCCGCGCCAGCATCAGACCGATCCAGGCGCCCGCCGTGTTCAGCAGTATGTCGTCAATATCGAAGCTGCCAACGCGAAGCAACATCTGCGCCAGCTCCACGCATGTAATTATCGTCACGCAAGCCGCCACCATCCGGAAGCCGGACCTGAACCGCTTGTTAAACAACGGCAGGAACATACCGATGGGGATGAAGAGGACGACGTTTCCGAATAAATTTTTGAACCAGGTGTCGAAGTTGAAGTGGTCCCGGTGCACGATATATCGCTCTATCGTATCGAACGGCACCAAATTGTACGCATAACCGGTGTAGAAATAGCGATTCCGATAGAATAGCAAGTATAACATAATAGCGGCATAGACCAATGCGCAAATCAACAAGAAGCCGTTAAAAAAGATGTTCTTACTGTAGGCGTTCCGAAACAGCTTGACCACCGCCACCCCCTAACCGCCCCTTGCTGGAAGGGAGCTGAGTATTGCGTGAAGTTACGTTACTCGAAGACCCGCAATGACCAAATCCCGCTCCACGCCGTCCAACACAGCCACTCTCGGCAGCAAGCCCCAACGCTGGAATCCAAACTTCTCAAGCAATGCCAGACTCGGCCCATTATGACCGAAGATGAAGCCGACAAGCGTCGTCAGACCCAGCCGCGGACATGCCTCTATCGCCTTTTCGATCAGGTAGGAGCCCAGTCCCTGCGAACGATATTCCTCCGCAATATAGATGCTGATCTCCGCCGTCGCCTGGTAAGCGGCTCTGCCATAGAACGATTGGAAGCTCAGCCAAGCCGCGATTTCGCCGTCTTCCCGCCTGCGAACAACCCAGATGGGTCTTTCCTCCGGCGAATGGGCATTGAACCAGGCTCGTTTGCTCTCTACCGATACCGGCTCGAGATCCGCGGTCACGACCCGACCCGCAATAGTAGAATTGTATATCTCCACGATGCAATCCAAATCCCGCTCGGCTGCGTCCCTTATTTCATACGTCTGATTGATGTCAGTCATCTCCGATGTCCCTGCCTTCCGTCATCCTCTGCCGATTGCTCCAGCTGCTCTTGCTGTCTGTTGCGGCCATCGTCGTCCCGCTTATCTTATTTAGTGTACTCACTCATTCTTCTATCTTATGAGGCTTGTTCGCCAAATACGTCTCGTATTGCTCCGGCGTATTCAGATTATAGAGTCCGTATGCCGCCTTCTCCTGCTCGGTCAGTGTCAGCTCGACGGCTCCGGCGCGGCGCAGCAAAGAGATCAGACGGTAATCGCCGTCGGCTAACGCCCGCTCCGCGAGCCGCGCAAGCCCCGTGTGGTACAGCGCGTGCAGCGGCTCGCCTTGGGCTGCGACTGCCGGGGCGCCGTTCGCCATCGCTTCGTGCAGCAATCGCACGAGCCATTGTCGCGACAGCTCCGGCGTATCGCAGGCGGTCGCATACGCATAGCCATCCGGCAGCGCAGCCAGTCCCGCCGCGAGACCTGCAACCGGCCCCGCGTCCTGCTGCCGGTCGAGGACGAATGCGACTCCGCCGGGCAACGGGCCGAGCAAGCTCCGATAGGCGGCTTCCCGCTCCGGCGAGCTAACCGCCACAACGATCTCGCCCGTCACCGCCTCTCGCAGCTCGCCGATAAGTCGCGCCAGCAGCGGTCGTCCTCCCACGGGCAGCAATGCCTTGTCCCGCCCCATGCGCGAGCTTCGCCCTCCAGCCAGGATCACCCCGTGGCAGATCGGAATAAGCCGCGCTTGTAGCGGGTTCGACAGGTCCGGTAGGACCGGTGGGTTTGGTGGGTTCAGTAGGTCCGGTGGGTCCGGTGGGGCCGGTGGGTTCGACAGGTTCAGTATGCCCGGTGGGACCGGTGGGTTTGACAGGTTCGGTATGCCCGGTGGGGCCGGTGGGTTTGGCGGGTTAGTCCCAAATTCGGTTACCGTCATTGTCCCGCCCCCTCGCGCCTAGTTACTCAACTTCTTACGAACATCTTCGACGCTTTTTGCCCATTTTGTCGGTGTTCCTCTTTGCGCTCCTTCACCAACCGTTACGCTCTCACATACAACCCACGGTTACTCCAATTCTAACAGACAACAACGACGCTATTTGCCCATTTCAGCGCATTTCCGAATTCTATCGGACACCAGCGACGCTATAACTGGTTAATAACAGCCAACTGGCTCGTTCGGGGCCATATAGCGTCTTCTATGTCCCTTAGAATCGCTCCATACCCGTTTTTGCTCGAATAACGTCTCGCATGTCCGTTAGCCCACACTTGTCTGCTAAATCCCTACCGCCTGCCAACTTGCTCCATTCATTTTGCCCGCTACCTGAATACTGTCGCCATTCCAAAAAAGCCGGCCAAGCCGTGAGGCTGGACCGGTTCGGCGCTCCACGGAGCCAAACACATCCGTAAGATCGCAAGATCGAGCTAATCCCCCAGATCGAGCGAACTCATCAGTCTGGGCGAGGCTTGCGAGGGACCCGATCTCGCTGGATCTTTGGCCCTCCAGCTCTCGCCGCTCCCTGGCACCCGCACTCTCGCTGTCCTCTGGCACTCCAGCCCGCCGATCTCTGGCACCCGCACTCTCGCTGTCCTCTGGCACTCCAGCCCGCTGATCTCTGGCCCCCGCTCTCTCGCCGATCTCACCCTCGCACTCTCGCCGATCTCAGGCCCTCCCGCTCCCTAAGCCTTGGTCGGGTCGAACGAGCTCTTGAGCGACACGATTCGATTAAAGGCCAGCTTGCCGCCGCCCGAATCCTTGGAGTCGACGCTGAAGTAGCCGTGGCGGAAAAACTGGAACTTGTCGCCTCCGACAGCGTCCTTCATGTTCGGCTCTACGTAACCTTGCTCGACTTGCAGCGAATTCGGATTGATGCGTTCCAGGAACGACTTATCGGACCCTTGCGACGCCTCGTCCAAAATAAGCGGCTCGTATAAACGGAAGTCCGCCGGTACCGCCTGCGACGCTTCAACCCAATGGATCGTCCCCTTCACCTTGCGCTCGCTAAATCCGCTCCCGCTTTTCGTCTTCGGATCGTACGTGCAGCGAAGCTCTACGACTTCGCCGTTCTCGTCCTTCACGGCCTCTTGGCAAGTAATGAAGTAAGCATGCTTCAACCTCACCTCGTTGCCAGGGAACAAGCGGAAATACTTGCTCGGCGGATTCTCCATAAAGTCGTCGCGTTCGATATAAATTTCGCGCGAGAACGGAATTTGGCGGATGCCCATTTCTTCGTTCTCCGCATTGTTCTCCGCTTCCAGCAGCTCCGTCTGTCCTTCCGGATAGTTGGTGATGACGACCTTAAGCGGCCGCAGCACCGCCATCGTCCGAAGCGCCTTCAGCTTCAGGTCCTCGCGGATGAAGTGCTCCAGATTCCGCTCGTCCACGACGCTGTTGCTTTTGGCAACGCCGATCTCGCGGCAGAATGCGCGAATCGCCTCCGGCGTGTAGCCGCGGCGGCGCATGCCGCTGATCGTCGGCATCCTCGGGTCGTCCCAGCCGTCTACAACGCCCTCGTCTACGAGCTGCTTCAAATAACGTTTGCTCATCACCGTGTTGGTGATGTTTAGCCGCGCGAATTCGTACTGGCGGGGAGTGCTCTCCATCTCGCATTCCGCGATCGCCCAGTCGTATAGCGGACGATGGTCCTCGAACTCCAGCGTACAAACGGAATGGGAAATCCCTTCGATCGCGTCGCTGAGCGGGTGGGCGTAATCGTACATGGGATAGATGCACCAAGCGTCGCCTGTCCGGTGATGATGCGAATGGGAGATCCGATAGAGAACGGGATCGCGCATCGTGATATTTGGCGAACCCATGTCGATCTTCGCCCGCAGGACGCGCTCGCCATCCTTGAATTCTCCCGCGCGCATCCGCGCGAACAGATCCAGATTTTCCTCCACGCTGCGATTTCGGCCAGGACTTTCCTTGCCCGGCTCCGTAAGCGTCCCTCTCATCTCGCGCATCTCGTCCGCCGTCAAGTCGCAGACGTAGGCCTTTCCTTTCTTAATAAGAAGCACCGCTCGATTATATAACTCTTCGAAGTAGTCCGAGGCGAAACGCAGCTCATCCCAATCGAAGCCCAGCCAGCGCACGTCCTCCTGGATGGCCTCAACGTACTCCGTGTCCTCCTTGACGGGATTCGTATCATCGAAGCGCAGATTCGTCTTTCCTTTGAACTCATCCGCGAGCTCGAAGTTCAGACAGATCGACTTCGCATGTCCGATATGCAGATAGCCGTTCGGCTCCGGCGGGAAGCGCGTAACGACCTCTTGCACGCGGCCGCTCTTTAAATCTTCCACGACAATATTTTTGATGAAATTGGAGGATGATGACTTGTTCTCCATTGTGTTTTCCACTTGCGACCTACCCCTTTTCCACTCGTGCGCCCATCCGGGGAATGTCTGGCAATCCCCAGGCCTTCACGTCGATTCTAACGTTGTTTATAGAGGATTGTCCGACACGGGACAACACCCTTCGCCTTATCGCGCCTCGCCGCTTTCAACAACGACAGCCGATTCATTGTATCTCCTTATGATACACAAAATTTAGCTAAATTACACGCTTTGGAAGCGCCTTCTACCCATGGTTTTTGAATTTGAAACGGATTATTTATGAATCTAATATTAATATCTTCTCATATTCAACACGAATCTACATTTTGCCATTATTATAATCCTTAGAAAATAACTTTGGATGACATTGCCTAATTCCCAATCGGGAAACGGGGGAACCACTCTGGGTGAATTGACTTCGACGTCTGGTGTTCTACAGCGCCTGAGAAGTCATAGGGAACCTTCAACCGAACCCCACAGCTAACCTCGTCGGCACCGGAAGGAGAACCATAAGTTGAAGAAGAAGATTAGCTCTGTTTTACTAGGGCTTGTGCTTCTGCTGGCTTTCCAGGCAGGAAGCGCTTTCGCAAGCTCAGAGATGGACAGCATCATTGATGATGTAATTGGCACGCCATATTCTTACGGCGGGACCACCACAAAAGGTTTTGACTGCTCCGGATTTACCAGCTACGTATTCAAGAAGATGGGCGTTGATCTTCCTCGTAGATCGGTGGACCAAGCAACAGTCGGAACCAAAGTCGCTAAAGCTGATCTGCAGCCAGGCGATCTTGTCTTCTTCGACACAAGCGGCAAGGTAAACGGTGAAATCACGCACGCAGGCATCTACGTAGGCGGCGGCAAGTTTGCCCATGCTTCTACAAGCCGCGGAGTTATCATCGACGAACTTAACAGTTCCTATTATAAGTCCCGTTTTGTAACGGCGCGCAGCGTCATGGATGCCAAGCAATTCGAGACTTACGCAGTCGCAGCCAAATAATGGACAAGGCAACAGCCTCCCCGGCAACGGGGAGGCTGTTCTTTTGTTCGACAGTCGTTTGCTTTTCTCATTGTGCAATCCGTCGCTTACGACCGCAGCCGCTCCACGTGACCCGCCAATCTACGCCCTTGATGAAGGATCACTCCAAGCAGGACGAGCATAATGACAACCAGAACGGCAAGATAAACAAGCGTATATTCCACTTCGAAGCGATCCATCAGCCAGCCCGTCATTCTCGGAAACAAGGCGCCGCCGATACCTCCAAATGCTACCATTAGACTAGTCGTTCGCTCCGTCATACCCGGCAGCAAGCTGTTGGCGTACACCAATGCGATGCCGAACACGCCGGAGAAAAACAGTCCGCCAAGCGCAATCAATAGCAGCATCCAATTCAAACTGGTCGTAATCGTCATTAGCAGGAATACGATCGCGGCCCCCAGCGTAGATATCGTCAGGTACCTTCCATAGCCGACCTTCTCCGCAATCACTCCCGCGAACAGCCTGCCCAGTACGATCGTTCCCCAGAACAAGCTAAGTGAAGCAGCCGCGCCGGCTTCTCCCATCTCCGTACGGGTGATGAGTATGGACGGAAGGTAGTTGGAGAAACTCATCTCCATCCCCACGTACATCAGGAAGAACAGCGCGCAGAGAATCAGGAAAGGCAACAGTCGACCCGAATAACCCAGCAAGACGCCTCCCGAAGGTTTGGACATGGTTGCGTCTTCCGGCGAACCCCCGCCGTCGGCGCCCACACTTGTTTCCGCCTTGGCATCAGCATGGCTCGAAGCTGCACGCTCCCTTGCACCTGACGTTGCCGGCCTTGCCGCCAGCCCAAGCTGACTGTCCAGCTCGCCGAAGGACATCGTCAACCATAAAACGAAGGTAATCCCCGCCATGGCGGACAGAATCGGGAATGACAGCTGCCAGATATGCTCTTGAATAAGGAAGGCCACAGTCACCGGTATGATGAGCGCCCCGATTCCGAAGAACGTTTCGAGACGGCTCATGGCCGACGCCTTTCCCTTTACCAGGTCGATGATGGCCGCTCCTACGATTGCCTCCGTCATCCCGAAGCCGACCCCCGCGATGGGAGCGATGGCGAGCATCCATCCCCAAGGCAGCAGCAAGCTGTACGCCGCTTCGCTAAGGGTGAGCAAACCCATGGCCAGCAATACGGCGCCGCGTTTCCCTATGCGCGCCGTCAGAGTAGGGGCTAGCAGAACGCCGACCATAAACCCCAGAAATTGATTCATTATCCACTGGCCGCCATCCTTGTAAGAGACGCCATAATAGGCAATCAACTGTTCTAATACCGAGCCTCCCACCACGTGGGCGATACCAATAACGAGATAAGATAAACATCCGATCCATAGCAGCTTCTTCACGTTGCCGATTCTCCTTACTACATACACGCGCCGTGGCGCCTATCTGATATAATCAAATTATGTTGAATTCTGCAGAGCACGAACCTAACCTTAGTTATTATAAACCAAATCTATCGGCGCTGACTATCGGACCACTGGAAGTCTCCCATGCGGAACAGCTATGTACGTGGAGGTACGAAGAACCATACGAGCGCTTCAACTGGCCGTCCTGGGATCAAATGCAACAGGACGGAATCGAATTCGGTGATCCCGTCCTGCGAGCAGAGCAATATGGAGCCATTCTCGACGAACGGCAAAGGTTGATTGGCTATGCCCAATTCTTCCCCATGGGCAGCGTGACCAGACTTGGCCTCGGACTGTATCCCGACCTGTGCGGCCAAGGGTTGGGCTCTTCGGTTGTCGGTCTCATTGCAGCGGAAGCTCTTCGTCGATGTCCGGGCAACGAGATCGACCTCGAAGTGCTTGTGTGGAATGTCCGGGCCATCCGCGCCTATGAGAAAGCCGGCTTCAGCATTACCGACACCTATCTTCGCCCGTCTTTCAGCGGCGGCGAGCCTGAGTGGTTCCACTGCATGGTGTACGAAGCGCCTCGTTAAGCGCGCGTTTGCAGCTTCCAAGATCTGACGGCCACCTCATTAAGAGGCTTCCCACGGACAAACCTCATCCTTGCTGTCTGCAAACAGGATCAGACCGGGACGGACGAGCACCGAGACCGAACGAATCCATGCTCTGGAATCCAGATCCGTATACGAGCGGGATACGATCGCCCTTCGGCTCTCCCCCAGTTGAACCAGGTTAGGGACAAAATACGGCCTCCAACTCCAATTCGCATACCGGTACTCTTCTTCCCGCTTCCAGACTCCGTCTTCCCCCCTGCTGAAATTCGCGGACAGCTGAATGCCTTCCTCGTTGCATAGATATACCTTGGTGCAAGAGGATTTTAAATGCGGGATAAGCAACTCCAGCCAGTCGTCGGCCTTCTCCGGCAGTACCGCTCCAAGCATAATCGCCTGCAGGTGCTCCGCCAGACGTTCTGCCTGCTGCTGCCACCACCTCTCGGTATGAGCGAGCTGCCTAAGATTGCGATCCAGCTCGTTCTCGATGACGGCGGCAAAGCTTGCCGGACCGATAAAGTCGGCTCCCGCCCGCGCGAACAAGAAACCTTGTACGTACCTGGCGCCGGATTGGATGGCGCGCTCCAGATCCTCTCTCGTCTCCACACCCTCGAACAGCAAAGAGGCGCCAATCTGCTCGGCAAGCTCGGAGAACGAACGAAGCACCCCATAGTAGCCATTGTGCGTCCCGCTTCGTTTGACGATATGCATATCGATCTTGAGCAGGTTGGGTTGAATCTGGGCGATACGATCGGCGCTGCTAAAGCCGCTCCCGACATCGTCGATAGCGATCAGACAACCAGCCGCGCGATAACGGTCGACCACCTCCCGCAGCACATCCATGGAGCCATGGAAACTTTCCTCCGTTATTTCGATCACGATGCGAGCCGGATCGGCATGATGCTTGGCGATCAGATCCAACGTATACAGCTCGCCCTTTTCTCCTTGCCGGTAGATCCAGGCTGGCTTAAGGTTCAGAAAAAGCAGCGGAGGATTTTCTTGGCATGCATGCTTGGCTATCGCCTGCTCTCTCAGCAGTCGGTCAACAAGCAGATGATCCTCCATCGGGATAGCATCATCGCCGAAGAAGGGCCCCAGACTTCTCGGGCCCTTTTCGCCAACGGCTCTTCCAAGCACCTCGTAGCCTTCGATCCTTCTCGTATCGAGCGCAATAATAGGTTGATAGAAGGCTGCTAACGTTTCCCCGTCCAGTCGAAGACTTGGCGGCAACGAGCCCGCCGAATGAGAACCAGTCATGTCGCTCTCTCCAATGTAATGTACATGTTAGCTATCATGCCATTGTGATTTGCTTTTATTCTAATGGAGAGCTGTAACGTTGTAAAGATTAGATGAGGCGAATAATGTGAATGACATTATCTCCTTGCATCACTTCTATAATATGATGCTTGTTGTTGTACACAATTTCACCCTGTCCAACCTTGATGACGGGCTCTTCGCCAAGTCCGAAGAAGACGTCGTCCGCCAACGCTTCCATAACCTCATGCCGATCAGATGTCGGCAGCGCCGCCCACTCTTCCGGCTCCATCTCGAAGAAGGAGTAGCTGCCCTCGATATCCCCCACCGCTTGAGTTAATTCCTTCAATATATCCGCATATTCGCGCGCGTGTCGTACACCCATCGTTCACACATCTCCTTAAAATTATGGTTCGATCTTTATTACTATAATTTCAGAATACCCTTTTGACGATATAAATAGAAGTAGATGGCTCAAATATAGAACATACTGGACGGGGTGTATGATGAAGAACTCAACAATTATCGGTCTTGTGTTAGGTCTAATCGCAGTGCTGGGCGGGATGGTGGTTAAGGGCGCGCACTTAACGTCGCTTATGAATCCCGCAGCCTTTATGATTATTATTCTTGGCACCGTTGCCTCCGTCATGGTCGCCTTCCCAATGTCCGAACTTAAAAAAGTCGGCAAGCTGCTCAAGATTGTCTTCTCCGAGCAGAAGCTCACTTCCCGCGAGGAATTGATCAGCCGTTTCATGGAGTGGGCTTCCATCACCCGCCGCGAAGGTTTGCTCGCGCTCGAGGCTCGCGTCGACGAGATCGAGGACGCCTTTCTGCGCAACGGCATGCGCATGATTATTGACGGCAATGACCAGGATCTCGTCCGCGACGTTCTCCTGGAGGATATCGCCGCTACAGAAGAGCGCCATAAGGCCGGCGCTTTGATCTTTACGCAGGCGGGCACTTACGCTCCCACGCTCGGGGTACTCGGCGCGGTCGTCGGCCTCGTTGCCGCTCTGTCTGAGATGAGCGACATGGACAAGCTCGCAAAGGCGATCGCGGGCGCATTTATCGCAACCTTGCTCGGTATCTTTACAGGTTATGTCCTGTGGCATCCTATTGCCAATAAACTTAAACGGATCTCCAAACAAGAGATCCAGATCAGACTGATGATGCTGGAAGGACTGTTATCCATCCAGTCCGGCGTATCCACGATCGCCATTCACCAGAAGCTTTCCGTATTCCTCACGCCTACGGAGCGGCTGAAGATGAAAGAGAAGGAGGAAGGGGCCGTTGAGCAGAAAGCATAGGAAGCATGACGATCACGAGGAGCACGTAGATGAATCTTGGCTTATCCCTTATGCCGACTTGCTCACCTTGCTGCTTGCGCTCTTTATCGTTCTCTATTCGATGAATTCCGTTGATGTAAAGAAGTTCGAAGAGATGTCCCAAGCGTTTAGCATTGCGCTCAGCAACGGCAGCGGCGTTCTGGACCTTCCCTCGATCGTTAAAGAAGGCGAGGATACGACCAAAAAAAATCAGGGCGGCGACAAGGATAACGACAAGCAAACGGAAAGCCAGCAGCAACAAGAGCAGCAATCCGAGTCCAGCCTGGAAGAGCTGATTAAGAAGGAACAGGCGGAGCTGGACGATTTAAAAAAGAAGATCGACGCCTATATCGACAAGAACGGCCTCACCTCCGATCTGGAAACGAAGATGAACATGTCTCAATTGCTCATCATCATCAGCGATAACGCCTTATTCGCGCCGGCACAAGCTACCGTCAAACCCGAGTCCAAGGAGCTTGCAGCGGCTATAGCGACCATGCTGACGCAATATCCGAATTACGATGTTATCGTTGCCGGCCATACGGACGATACGCCGATCCACAATTCGCAATTCCGCTCGAACTGGGATCTGAGCGTTATGCGCGCGGTCCGCTTCCTGGATGTTATGCTTGAAAACAAGGCGCTCGATGAAAAACGGTTCAGCGCCACCGGATATGGTGAAAACCATCCTGTTGCAGAGAACAACTCGGTCGCGAACAAGGCGAAGAATCGCCGAGTCGAAGTGTCCATTCTGCACACCTATGTCAATACGCAGAGTACACAAAACTTGTCCGTGGGCGGCAACGCCTCACAGTAAGACTAATCGAACAGAGTCCGGGAGCTTATCCGAACACAAAGAAGCTTTCGTCTTCGCCGACATGCGGAGACGAAAGCTTCTTTTTTCCTGAAACGCGCTGCCCCGCCAGAGGACGACGTCAACCGTTTCACCTACCGCGGCTCATATTGCAGCAGATCAAACAGCTCCCTGCGCTCATCTTCGGTCAGGTCGCGCCACTTGCCTACAGCCAACTCGCCGAGATGAATGTTCATAATCCTCACTCTCTTTAATCTGCGGACATGGAAACCGAGTGCCTCGCACATGCGCCGAATTTGCCGATTGCGTCCCTCCGTCAGCACGATACGGAATGTACGCTCCGCGACGCGCGTCACTTTGCAGGGCAACGTCAGACTCCCCAGCACTTTAACCCCTGTAGACATCCCCTTGACGAAAGCTTCCGTAATGGGCCTGTCCACCGTCACGATATATTCTTTCTCGTGTTTCCCTTCCGAACGTAGAATGGGATTAACCACATCGCCGTCGTTCGTAAGCAAAATAAGTCCTTCCGAATCCTTATCGAGCCTCCCGATCGGGAAGATCCGTTCGGAATGTCCCACGAAATCGACGATATTTCCTTTAATATGGCTCTCGGACGTGCTTGTAATACCGACTGGCTTATTAA
The DNA here is from genome assembly GCF_002165585.1 of Paenibacillus sp. MY03. NCBI lineage: Bacteria > Bacillati > Bacillota > Bacilli > Caryophanales > Paenibacillaceae > Paenibacillus > Paenibacillus sp. MY03. The sequence continues at coordinate 89,596 of NZ_MXQD01000030.1, forward strand.
GCGCGATATAGACGTGGCGGCGCTGCTCGCCAATTTGCCTGCCGTTAACCCGAACATCGTCGCCCTGCTCTGCCTGGCTCCCGAGAACGGCTGTCACGCCATTAATCGTTACCTTGCCGGACTCCACCAGCTTATCCGCCTCCCGGCGGGAGCAGAAGCCGGTCTCGCTTATAAATTTATTGATTCTCACTGCTGCCTCACCTCGCTGTAGCGTATGCTACACTAACTTTCTTATTTGCGCAACAAAGACGCCATCGATCCTATCCGGTTAGAGGGTATGATCCTTTCGAACGTCCCTTTCGTCAGCGCTGCGGCCGCCATGGCTCCAGCGATTGCCTCCGCATGTACGGGCTTGTACTTGCCTAATGGGCCCGCGAACAATAGCGGCATCCATGCCGATAATTTCGCTGCCACGCTCTCCCCGAACCGGAACTCTCCTCTATCGCCCAGAATCAGCGACGGGCGGAAGAGATGCAGCGAGCGCAGCGACAGCGACTGAAGATCCCGCTCCAATCTGCCTTTGACCCTGGTGTAGAAAAACTTGGAGTTCGCGTCTGCTCCAGTCGAGGATACGAGCAGGTAACTCGCTGCCCCTGCCCGCTTTGCGAGCTTCCCCAGCTCCATGGGATAATGATAATCCACCCGCTCAAACCTCTCCTTGGAACCCGCCTTTTTCATGGTTGTGCCGAGCGCGCAATAGACGTCGGTTTCCGCGAATAGCTCGGGCGGCAGTTCTCCGAGCTTCTCGTAGTCGATCACGAGCTGCGTTAGTCTGGGATGCGCAACATTTATGCGCCTGCGCACCAGCACGGTAATCCCCTCATATTCCCTCATCCCAAGCAGAAGCTTTACCAGCTCTCCCCCAACCAGGCCGGTTGCCCCTGCTATAATGGCCCTTCTTCCCATTGCCGACCCTCTCCTTTTCTCTCTCTCTCGAGAAGCCCCTCTTACTGCGCAGCAGGAAGATCTTCTTGGGGCTCCTTCTTCAGTGCCGGGAGCGTCACCTTTACGGAGGTGCCAACATTTACCTGACTTTGAATATCCATCGTACCTTGATGGCTGGTAATGATGCGCTGGCTCACCATAATGCCAAGCCCCGTGCCCGTCTCCTTCGCCGTGAAAAACGGATCGCCGATCTTCGAGATCATCTCCTCCGGAATGCCTACCCCTTCATCCGTTATCGATATTGCGATTCGGTCGCCCTTGCGCTGGATAGAGATATGGACGGAGCCTCCCCCCGGCATAGCTTCAATCGCGTTTTTTAGCAGATTGATAAAAACTTGCTTGAGCTGGTTCTCCTCGCACGAGATTCGGCACTCCTCCTCGGTAATGACGGTCCGGAAAACGATATTATGAAGATGGGCTTCGCTATCCAGAAATACGAGCACATCATTGAGGACGTTGCGTATATCCTTCGTCACGAACTTCGTGGCTTGCGGCTTCGCCAGTATAAGGAATTCTCCGACGATCAGATTAATTCGGTCCAGCTCCGACAGCATCAGATTTACATGGCTTAGAGACAGCTTCTGGCTCTGCTGCTGCAGCTGCAGGAAGCCCCGCAGCGTGGTAAGCGGATTACGAATTTCGTGAGCGACTCCGGCAGCCAGCTGACCAACCGTCGTCAGCTTCTCCGACCGTCTAAGCAGCTCCTCCATCCGGTTCCGGCTGCGCATATCCCGGCAGATGCTTGCGAAGGCGCGGATCGTCCCGTCCGAGTCGCGGATCGGCGATACCATGACGCTGACGGGAATGATCTCGCCCGACTTCGTCATGCGTACAGTCTCTTGGGCCGGCAGCTTCTTGCCGGTCAGGAGCAAGCCGATCATCTGGCGCTTCTCCATGCGGTGAGTGTCCGGCACGGTCGGGAACCTCATGCCGAGCACTTCGGACTCTTCATACCCGAACAACTGCTCGAAGGCCCGATTGATCTGAATCACCTTGCCTTCCAGATCCATGAGATGAATAGCATCATTGGAATGATTAATGAACGACTCCAGATGTTCTTTCATTCGCCGATTCTCTTCGAAAGCCTTTCGAAGCTTATCCATATAGATACTGAGATTTTGCGACATGGCATTAATCTTGAGCGCAAGCAGGCCGAACTCATCCTTGCGTTTGATCTGGATCGGCTTGTGAAATCGGACGGACGACACTTCATTGACCTTCCATAATATGTCCTTGAGGGGGCGAATCATGAAGCCGATCAAAATATAGGTCAATATCATCGTACATAGCAGGAATATGCCTGTGTAGACAAGCGCATGATGCCTCTTCAAGCCAAGCATGCTCTCGATGCTGGACTTGTCGTAGACAACGCTGACCACGAGCCCGCGCGCGTCGGGGCTGGCCAGGAAGCTGCGATAATAAGATCCTCCGTTGTGATCGAACGTGGTATATTGTAAGGATTCGTCCCGATGAGCTTGCGCGATGAACGGATCGTTGTTAGCATCAATATATGTATACGTACCGTAGTTGACCTGACCGGAATCGTTGCCGAACACCGTAATTTCCTTAATGAAAGGATTGATTTCGAGGATCCGGAGAAATATCCCATCCGGCTGAAGCAAACTATCGATGCCGGCTGTATTTTGCGGATTGCCGCGGTTCTCGTAATCTCTGACGGCAAGGCCGGCCTGTTCGGAAGATTGGCGTATGGACGCACTCATTAATTGCTCGAAGCCTTTTACCATGGTATATTCGCTGACCAGATGGTACAGAATGACGACGGACACCAACATGAACGAGATTGCCACCGTCAACTTGGACTTGATCGACAAGGCGTGACCCACCCTTCGCAAGATGATCCGGGAGACTTGCATTACAGGTTGTTCAAAAGTCCGCTTCCCATTACGAAGTATTCCCTGATGCTTACTCGACATCGAACTTTTGAACTTGATTTTTAAGCAGATATACACATTACGTTAACACTGCCCACAATAGTTATGCACAATCGTGGATGGAATGTGCACAACTTTGTTGATAATTATTTAGTTATCCACAAAATTATCCACTGCCTGTTAACACCGGAATATTTGTTCGTTGGATATACGATCATTCCAGCAGGAATAGGAGACTGACTATGAGAAGAGAGCAAGAGGATCGTGAATGGATGATGGAAGCGATCGCCGAAGCCGAGAAGGCGGAAGCCATCGGAGAGGTGCCCATCGGCGCGGTCATCGTTCGCAATAATGAAATCATTGGACGCGGTCATAATCTCCGGGAGACGAAGCATGACCCGACCGCCCATGCGGAGATGGTCGCCATTCGCGACGCATGCGAACGCATTGGCGCCTGGCGGCTGCTGGACTGCACGCTCTATGTCACGCTGGAGCCTTGCCCCATGTGCGCCGGAGCGCTTGTCCAGTCCCGCGTAAAGCGTGTCGTCTACGGCACGGTCGATCCCAAGGCCGGCTGCGCCGGAACGCTTATGAACCTACTACAAGAGCCCCGTTTCAATCACGAAACGGAGCTCACAAGCGGCGTCCTGCAAGCGGAATGCGCTTTGCTGCTTACCCGGTTTTTCCGTAGGTTACGAAATCGTTGAGAAGCATCTATTTTCTTATATCTCTTAGATCGGACGAATGCTGGGCCTCTTCGCGCTGCAGATACTGCAGTGCGACGATAAGCTGATCGGCTTCCTCGCTAATAGCAAGGACCGCCGGGTCTGTCAAACTCCCCCGCGCCTCGGCAATTTCATGAAGCTTGAGCCTTAGCGATTGCAACTGAGTTAGCAGATGTTGTTTATCCATAATCGCTTCGAGGCACACTCCTTATCTGGCAGACTTCGTGAGGAATAGTACCATTATACTCTGTCCCAACCAAAGAGTTTGTAAAATCTTGTCGACGAATGGCAATAATTTTCAGGCATGATTCGACAGATGGGTTCCTTTTTTTCCTTTTACTAGAACTTAAGGCCTATTCGACCTGCGTCGCAGCTCACGGCCTCCAGACGCAATTGTAATCTAAGAATTGTTGCAGTAAAATGTCTTCATATAGTACAGGAAGAGATTACTGCGTTCATCTCCTTTCTCGATGATTAAGCCTTGCAAGCTGATCAAGGTGTTGTGGTCGTTCTCGGCTTGATGAGCATATGTACACCTTACATAAATATTTGAATCAGGTTGACAAAGTAACACTGGCAGATGTCATGATTCGACTGCTATTTCAATAAGCTAATAAGTAAAGGGGCTGATCGCATGCTGCTTCGTGCCTTAATAGAAGAGCTGGACTATGTCGCTCTGCAGGGTGAGCCGGACGTCGCGAATGTAACGTCGATAGCCTTCGATTCCCGCGAGGTTGCCGAGTCCGGGCTGTTCGTCGCGATAACCGGCTTTACCGTCGACGGCCATCGCTATATATCCAAAGCTGCCGAGAACGGGGCTGCGGCCATCCTCGTGGAGCGCGAGGTCGAGCTGTCCGGCCTGCCTTCCTCCATCGTTGTCGTTAAGGTGACGGATACTCGCCAGGCGCTGGCGCTCGTTTCCGCGCGTTTCTACGACAATCCTTCGGAGAAGCTCAGCTTGATCGGCATTACGGGAACGAACGGAAAGACGTCCACAACGTATTTCTTGAAGTCGATTCTCGAAGAAGCGCGCGCCACCGTCGGCGTAATCGGTACGATTGGCGCCATGATTGGCGACACGCCACTGGCTACGAAATCGACGACGCCAACAACGCCGGAATCACTGCATCTGCAGCATATGTTCTCGGACATGGCGCATGCCGGCGTAGACACCTGCGTCATGGAGGTATCCTCGCATGCCTTGAGTCTGCAGCGGGCGGCGGCTTCCCGCTTCCGCATCGGCGTCTTTACGAACCTGACGCCGGATCATCTGGAGCTGCACCGCACGATGGAAGAATATTACGAGGCCAAGGCCATGCTGTTTGACCTGACGAGCGACTACAATGTCGTCAATATCGATGACGAGTACGGACGCCGTCTCTCGGACAAGGTTCGCCATCACAAGGCCCAATTGCTCACGTACGGCGTAGTCCCGGACATCCCGTCCGCAGGGTTCGATGAGACTGCCTTGCCGGACGTCTACGCCACGAACATACAGTACGAAGCCGACCACACAACTTATGTCGCGCACACACCCGTCGGAAGAGTCGATATCCGCGTCAATCTGCCGGGGTTAATCTATGTGTACAACAGCCTCGCGGCTGTTGCCGCCGCTTATTGCCAGGGCATCGGGCTGGGGCAGATTGCGGCGGGTATTCGAGCCGTGCAGCGTATCAAGGGACGGCTTGAGGTGGCTTATCAGGACGATGATATCAAGGTCGTGATCGATTTCGCTCATACGGAGGATAGTCTCGAGAAGGCGCTGACGACGTTGCGACCCTTTACCGATGGACGGCTGATTCTCGTATTCGGCGTCTACGCCGCGCCCGGCAAGGATGGCAGCGGCAAGCGCGAGGCCATGGGCAAGGTGGCGGCGCAATATGCGGACTTCTGCGTTGTCACTTCGGACAATCCGAAAAATCAGGATCCCGATGCCATTATCGCTGAAGTTTCCGAAGCTGTCGCTTCGGCAGGCGGCGAGTACCGGGGCATCGTCGATCGCCGCGAGGCGATCGAATACGCGATCGCCATGAGCCGGAAAGGCGACGTCATTCTCATTGCCGGCAAGGGCCACGAGACGACGCAAGTGATAGGCAAGACCGAGATTCCGTTCAACGAAGCGGAGATCGTTGGAGAAATCATGAGCAGCCGGGCTTAACAATGGCACTATTACGGAGGAAGAGCAGGTTATCACACATATGGAACAGAAAAGCTTAGGCGTAATCGGAGGGATGGGACCCAAGGCCACTGCCGTTTTCTTCGACAAGGTGATCGAGAACACGGCCGCCGATCGCGATCAGGAGCATCTCGACATGATTATCTTAAACCACGCTACCGCTCCGGATCGCACTGCCGTCATCCTCGAAGGCAAGGACGAGCTGTTCCTGGAAGCCATAACGAAGGATCTGAGGCTGCTGGAGCTGGCTGGCGTATCCCATATCGCGATACCTTGCAATACATCCCATTATTTCTACGACAAAATGCAGGCCATGACGAGCATCCCCATCATTCATATGGTGGAAGAGACGATTAAGCTCATCCACGACCGGTTCGGCGCCGGCAGCCGCATTGGCATTCTCGCCACGAACGGTACGATCCGCAGCGGGATCTACGCCAAGGTGTGCGAGCAATACGGCATGAATTTGTACGAGCATGACGAACGCATTCAGCAGAAGAGCATGAAGATCATCTACGAAAATGTAAAGAGCAACATGGACTTCTCGCCCGAAGAACTGGAGGAGCTCATCGACGAGCTGGTCACCGCGCATGGCTGCCATTGCGTCATCCTCGCCTGTACCGAGTTATCATGCATCAAGCTTAGCCGCCATGCGGCCGAGGTCAGCGTCGATGCCATGCAGGTGCTGGTGGAAAAGTCGATCCTGTTATCGGGCAAACAAGTAAAAAACTCCGGCGTCTCTTGAGCTCTTGAGACGTCGGAGTTTTTTTATCGCCGAAAACGTTTATTGCGGCCCTTCGTTGCGCAAGCGCTAAAAGCCTTTAGGCTTCAAATTGAATATCCTGCACGTCTAAAATTACCATTTGATGTCCGTGAACTTTGGGAATTGTCAGCTTCACGGTGTCGCCGGACTGCACAAACGGGATGGATTCGCCTTGGAGAATTAATGTCGCGCGTTGCACGCGTGATTTGACCGTCAGCTCGACGGCGACGTCGTAAATCGGCGGCATGTCCTCGATCACGCTCGTCCTGCCGCGTTGAATCGGCGCGGCATACGTCAGGTGCAGAATATATCGCATCCGGGAAGGCTGATAGACGAATCGGGCCCGACCGCAACTGGGCAAGTTTACTTTCATAACAGGCTTGCGGTAAACCAGATTTAAGGCGTTCATCAGATAGTCTCGATGATATTTGGCGCCATGTCGGAAGTACATCGTGCAGATCGGATGAGCCGCGTAAATGATGTTGCCTTTGCGTATGGCGGCCGGGTAATCGGCCGGTTCCAAACGATAGGGCGTATTCTGATGCGAGCAATAATGTCCGTACGTCCTGTTGAAGTACGGTTCGTGGATCGTGGCCAGAACTTCCGCATCTTTGACGCCAACCTGCTCCGCGCCCTCATAGAACAAAAACGGACTCGATACGATGCCGGCTTTTAATTGTTCACCTGCAAGCACATAGTCGTTCTCGTATAAGGAGGGCCCTTGATAGGCGGCGCCGACATCGATCTGAAAATGGGTTTTTCCCGGATTCAAGCCGCTGGCGCCCGTGAGAAGCAAACTTCCGCCCCGGTCGACATAGCTTTGAATTTGCAAGGCCGACTCCTCGCTTAACGCGACGGAATCCGGCAGGATCAGCGTCTCGAATCGATCCAATCCCTGTTCCGGGTCCGCGATGTCGAAGTCGAGTTGGCATTCGAGCAGCATCTTGGTCAGACCTTCATCCGCTTCCGATTGGTTAGATAAAACCACGCCCAGCGTGGCCGTCTCCTCGACCTCGAAGCACCATTCCTCGATCTGTTCCGCATAGCGGTAAGCTTCGCCGATCGTGCGATACGTCTCCATATCCATAAGACCGCTCGGATGCATCTGATCGCCTATGCTGCAGCGGGCGCCGTACATCATCATCGAAGCAATCTCGTAGCGAAGCGCTTCCGGGCTCTTGAACCCGCCGAACTCGCCCCACATCGTGTGGAATTTTCCGGTCATTCCAAGATATTGACGCCCAAGGGCTGCAAAATATTTGGCCCGCACGGGCATCTTGTCGTATCCGCCCCACGTCGTCGGCAAGTCTTCCATCTCGATATGAGTGTGGACGCCGTGCCATTCCTTGTGATTCAACTCCGCGCCGCCGTTAAAGAAAATGGACGCATCCGGGTGAAACTCTCTCAAAATGGCTGTGCAGGTCGATGTGAAACGCATCCATTTGAGGGTATGATAGCTGCGCGCATCTTGTTCAACAGCCGGGTTCAGCCCCTGTTCCTCCATGCCGGCAAGACAATTTGCACACCAACAACCTAGAGGTTGGAAGCAAATATCGTAAAAAAGACCGTCCAGCTCCGGATAACGTTCGCACACTTCGCGGGTTTGCGCGTAAATCAAGTCGGCATAGTTGCCGCTCGGGCACATGAACTTCCAAGAGACGATCGGCCGCTTATCGGAAGGCGACGCATCCGGCTCTCCGCCGATCATCTGAATCCGGCCATCCTGCTGCCGCGCTACGCATTCCGGTAAATCGGCCGCATCCCCCGCCGACCAGCCGACCGTAAGATAAACCGGCGCCTTGACGCCGATGTCATGCGCGGCGTTCATCATCGCTCCGGTCAGGTCGAAATCGAGCGTCGGATGCATCCGCCCCGCTTTGGTCGGATAATAACTCCAGCTGTGATGGCATTTGGCGAAAATCGTTATGGAGTTTACATGCCCCGCTCTCAGCGCATCCTGGAATTGCGTTGCATCGAATTTTGCGCCGACTCCCGATATAAACTCGGAAGTATGAAAATCCAAATGTACTTGCCTGGAAGCCAACTTGTTCATTCGTTAAACCTACTCCCTCCAAGAATCGTTCATGATGTTGATGTCCCATCAAACACTCTAGTGGCTTTTATATAATCCGTGGGAGCAACTCCCATTACTCGCTTGAATGCTCGCCGGAACGTTTGATCGCTGCTGTATCCGACAGCCTTGGCTACGTCCCGGATCGTAGATTCCTCCCCGTTCAGCAATTCGCACGCACGCCGAATCCGCGTGTTTTCAAGATAATCGGAGAATGTGGCGTTCATCAGCTCCTTGAACAGCTGGTACATGTGCGTCTCGGAAAAATGAAAGCGGGACGCAAGCTCATTCAGAACAAAATTCTCCCGCATATAGGATCGCTCGACAAACTCGGCGAGTTGCTCCTTCAACTTTGCTTTATCCTGATTCTTCTGTTCGGTCAGCGCGTTGCATAATAACAAATGAGACTCCAGAATAGCTTCGAAAATGTCCTCGATCCTGTCCAACCGATGAACTTTCTCCAGCAATCGGGCGATCTGCGGTTCCATTTCATTTGGACCGAGACTCCGGACGACGGTTCCCTTAAGCGCATGGATGAGCTGCTCGATCATCCCGGGCGTCAACTTTCGGTTCACGAAGTTTTCCTCGCTGATTTTGCGGATGATTTTGCGAACTTCCGCTTCGTCGCCGCTCTTGACGTTGCTGATGAGCTTCAGTTCCATTTCGATAGGGTAGTAGCATTTCTGGTTCTCGTTCGGCACTTCGCTAAAAGGCATATAGGCTTTTGCGTTCTTCGCATAGCGGGCGTATTCGAGCGCCTGCTTGGCCTCATCGAACGAAATGCTTACGTTCTGCAATCCCGGGTACACCGCTCCGGCGGAGAAGTGAATGTCGGCGGGCAGCTTGTTCCGGACTTTCTCTTCAAAACGTTCGACGATCTGCTTCATCGACGTCGGATCGCCCTCTTCGAAGGCAACGACGATCACGATTCGGTTATCGTTCAGGTCATCCTTATAATAGGGAATATTGGTTTCGGTACACAGCTCATCCTTTACGAGGAGCATCAGTTTGTTCATTTGTTCCGCCGTCCGGCTGTCCGACTTATCCTTGCCCGGCACAATCCGCGCCAGCATGACTCCGAAGCGTTCGCCTTCTACATGAACCGGAAACGAATCTTCGCCGTGATCGTCAAAACCGCCGTTCAGCAGCCGCTCGAAAAATGTCGTTCGAAGCATCTGGTCGCGCATGCTCCGATTGTTGCGGTACAATTCCGAGATCCTGCTGTCCAGATAATCATACTCGCTCATGCTTCTGTCGTTATCCGTTCCGAAAAGCTCCTTGATTCTGCCGACCAGATGTTTGACCGGCTTGTAGTTCCTGTAGGCCAGCATGCATGCCGTGACGACGCCGAGCGTAAGAGTGATCAGCAGTACGGCAAAGGTAACGTTGCGAATATAGTCCACCTTGGACATCACCAGTCTCGACGGAACGACGGAAACGTATTTCCAGCCGCTGACGGTCGACAACGAGCGGGACACGATAAACTCCTCTCCGGAAGGCGATTCGTAGGTTCCGGCCTGAAGGCTGCCCGCCGCAATGCCGGACGGGTGGATGACCGTCTGGTCTCCCTTCAACTGCGTAATGATGCCCCCATCCTGATTCTCGACGAATATCATCCCGCTGCTTCCGAGGTTGATCTTGGACAGCAGGTTCTGAATGGCGGATTCATCGATCAGAATCATCAACGCCCCCTTGGGATTGCTGCTGTACTCCCACGGAATCGACTGCAGATAATAAATGACACGATGGCTCATGCCATCGATCGTAACCTGCCCGCCGGAGACGTATCGGCTCTGGTGACGGTTCTCCCACAGGACGCTGTCCCAGTCAGGGTGACTGATGCCTTGATTCCGGTACAGGCTCTTCTCGAACTCTTCCGGACCGATATAGGACCGATCCGACGAAAGCACAAGCCCATTATCTTTGAAGAAGACGAAATAATCGACAATAAATTTGTTTGTTAAATTGTACTTGGGATTCGTGCTCAGGATGTCCCAGACCTTGTAGTAATCGTTTGAACCTTCCGCGATTCGCTCGACGTTCATGAGGGAGATGATTTTGCGGTCCATCGCGATATACTTGGAGATGGCGCCCAGCTCGTTCAGCCGCTCGTCCACGATCGCCCGCGTTTGCTCCAGAAGGGATTGATTGGAACGGAGCGCCTCCTCCCGCGCAAGTTGGACGGTCTCCTTATAAACATAGCTTCCAATCAGCAACGGAATCACGAGTACAAGCAAATAGGAAAGGATCAGTTTGGTCAAAGTGGCATGCCTGCGTCTTTTCTTTAGAAACGACATCGAATCCCCCCTGCAATTGCGAAAGCGTTATCAAAGAAGTATAGCACATGCTTTTAGGCATTTCTATCTTGCAGACGGGCGTAAGGCCGCCATAACGAAGTTATGACGGTCTAATCGCCTCGGATGGCTTATTTGCCCGAGTACTGTCGATCGTAAGCCTTTTGATTGATCTCGACAAATCGTTGGAGTCCGATATTATCCAGACTCTGCACGTAGCTGTCCCAATCTGCTTCGGGCTTCAAATCGCCGGTAATAAAGCGAACGCTCGATTCGTTGATATAGTTCTCCAGCTCGATCCGGATCGTTTGAAGCTCGTCGTTTTCTTCCGCAAGCAGTTTGACCGGCGGCATGACCGTCGTGTTTTCCGGTGCATAGGGTTGATAATTTTTTGCTGTCTCCTCATAAAGCAGCCTTTCGAGACCTTCCGGCGAGAAAAGATCCGCATTGGGCTCAATCTGTTCGCCAAGTCGCCATTCGGCCGGCGCATATTCGACTCCCGCATGCATCCAGCCGTCATTTTGCGGTTCATTGGTATAAGGCTTCAAACGTTTCAACAACGCCGGTTCCCCATTCAGCCCCACGGCACCCGGATCCGGGGTTGTCCAACCGATATCCTTCGGCCCGCTGATCATCCGGTATTGCGTCTCGAATTCATACAAGCCGTCCGCCCAGCGAATGGCCGCTTCCGGATATTTGGAGCTGGAAGAGATGAGCAAATCGCCGCCTTGCGCCGCGTCGAACTGGAAGAATGCAGCCTGTCTCGTTCCGTCCGGCCCTTCAAGCGGAGGTACAGTAACATACTGCTTGTATCGTTCATGATTAGTGGCAGAATCGATCACGCCTACGCTTGCCCCGGTCGGGAAGGCGCCGAGGATCACGCTATCCTCGTTGGCGGCGATCGACTTCAACTGGTCGATCTTCTGAGTGAACGAAGGCTGATAGATCAGCCCCTCGGCGTAAAGCTTATTCAGGTATGCGAGTCCCTCTTTATATTCGGGCGTATTGACGATCGACATGACCTTTCCGTCTTGTACGATCATCTTCAGCGGATTGTACATCCCCGGATGGAGGATAAACGAACTCATTAGAAATCCATCGATCGTCGTGTACCAGCCGTCGGTCGCGCCGGCCAGAGGAATTTCGTCGGCTTTGCCGTTGCCGTTCGGATCCTTTTCCTTAAAGGCCTTCAGCACCTGATAAAATTCGTCCGTTGTCGTAGGCATCTGAAGTCCCAGATTATCAAGCCACTCTTGATTGATCCACATTTTTTGGGCAAAGCCGCAGTGGAAGCAATCATTCCAGGTAGGCAGCGAATAAATATTGCCATCCGTGGCGGTAATTCTACCCTTAACGGCCGGATGCTTTTGCAGAACGTCCTTGAAAGCAGCCATATTCTGCTCTATCAAGTCGTCAAGCGGCCGGAAAACCTGCTGACCCACGCCATATTGGGCCTCAATGACATCGTCGACGCCCAGTCCGAGAAAGATGTCCGGATAATCGCCGCTCGCCAGTACGAGATTCAGCTTTTCTTTGACGTTGCCCGGAGGGACGATTTCCCATTCGACATGAATGTTCGTTCTCTCTTCATACCATTTCGTAAACTCGTTTGTATTGAAATCGATCACCTGAGGAATCTGTGCAGCCATGACCCGCAATGTGATTTTATCTTTGACGATCGGGTAACTGCCCGGTTCGGAAACCGCATTTTCTCCGGCATTGCCCGCGTTTCCGCCGTTCGAGGCGTTCGGGCTGCCCGCCTGGTCGCCATTCCCCTTACTATTTGTACATCCTGCAAGAATAAGTGACAGACAGAAAAGACTGAAGATTAACGTTTTGACCATTTTTTTCATGGTATGCCTCCCGTTTCTTTTTCCGTTCGATGATCCTTCCTACCCTTAGCATGCAGCTAAGTCTAACAGATTTGCAACCCTCGTATCTTCCCCCCGCTTCCCGCACTTGCTTGCCATTAGCCTTTGATGGCGCCGATCATGATTCCACGCACAAAGTACTTCTGCACGAACGGGTAAATGAGCAGCACCGGCACGCTCGCAACGACGATGACGGCATATTTGACGATGTCAACCAGGCCCTGCTTGCGCTGCAACGCCTCGAAATCCTGCATCATCGTCGGGTCCAACTGATTCAGGACCAGGATGTTGCGCAAAATAATTTGAAGCGGCTGAAGATCCGGCGATTTCAGATAGATCAGCGCGTTGAAATAACTGTTCCAGTGCCCGACCCCGTAATACAGCGCTATGACGGCCAAGATCGGCGCAGATAGCGGAAGCGCCATACGGAGAAGGAAGCGAAAATCGTTGCAGCCGTCCATCGATGCCGCCTCGTATAGCTCATCCGGAATAGTGGCCTGAAAATAGGTTCTGGTGATGATCACGTTCCACACCGACAAGGCCACCGGCAGAAGCATCGCCCACCTCGTATCGAGCATGCCGAGGTCCCTGACCAGTAGAAAGTTCGGAATGAGCCCCCCGGAGAAGAGCATCGTGAACACAAAGATCGCCATAAAGAGGTTTCGGCCGGAAAGCTCCTTCCTGGATAAGGGAAACGCTGCCATAACGGTCATCACCAGATTGATCAGCGTGCCGGCCACCATGTAAAAGATCGAGTTGGCAAAGCCGCTGACCAGCTGCTTGTTCTTAAATACGGCCTCGTAACCGTTCAATGTCGGCTCCACGGGCCAGAGCCAAACCTTACCCGAGATCACCGCGCTCGGCGCGCTAAAGGAAGCGCTTACCACGTAAATCAACGGATAGGCGACCAGAACAAAAATGATCCACAGGTACAGATGCGTTGCCACATTGAATACCCGGTCCCCGGGCGATTCCTTAATCAGCCGATTCGGATATATCGTCATCGGATCCCCTCCTTTTCTCACCACAGGCTGTTATCGGTGAACTTCCGGGCCAAGTAGTTCGCCGACACCAGGAGGAACAGATTGATAACGGAATTAAATAAACCGATTGCCGTGGAGAAGCTGAAATTCGCATTGATCAAACCAACCTTGTACACATAAGTCGAAATGATTTCGGATGTGGCCAGATTCAAGCTGTTCTGCATGAGAAAAATCATCTCGAAGCCGACGTTCATCACGCTCCCGAAGCTTAGAACCAGCAGAATCACGATGGTCGGACGGATGGAAGGCAAATCGACGTGCCAGATCCGCCGGAGTTTGGACGCCCCGTCGATGACGCAGGCTTCCTGCAGATCCTTGCTCACGCCCGACAAAGCCGCCAGATAAATAACGGCCGAATAACCGGTTCCTTGCCAGATCGTGGTCCACACGTAGATGGATTTGAAGTATTCCGCCTTGCCCATCAGGTTGACCGGATCTCCGCCGAATAGCGTGATAACCTGATTGATTATGCCGGCCCGCGGATCGAGAACCTGCATCAGCATGCCGACGAGCACCACCGTCGAAATAAAATAGGGCGCATAAGTGATCATCTGCACCGTTTTCTTAAAAAATCTCGCCCGCACTTCGTTTAACGCGATGGCAAGCATGATTGGAAACGCAAATCCCGCCGCGATCGAATACAGGCTGATGCCGATCGTATTGCGGATGATTCTCCAGCTGGAAGGCGAACTGAAAAACTGTTCAAAATGTTTCAGTCCGACCCACGGACTGCCGGTAATCCCGCTCGTCGCCTGGAATTGTTTGAAAGCAAGCTGTATGCCGTACATCGGTATATAGTGGAAGACGATCACATACAGCAGCGGAGGGAGCAGGATCAAGTAAAGCTGCCAGTGAGAAAGCATTTTCCGGAACGTACGGTTGACTCCGGTTCGGGACCCCCGGCCCAGTTCGGTCTGAACGAATATATCGGCCTTCAATACAGTTTCCCCCCCATTCAATTATCGTTTCGGTCGTTCGTCAATCTTCGAGCGGCGCTCGCTCCCATGTGACGGTCAAATCGTGATGGAGCCTCCTTTCCCGATTTCGGATATGCCCGGTGCCTATCCACAAGGTATCATCCGGCGTGGTAGAAGAATACGGCCAAAACTTGATTTGCTTGGGCATTTCTCAGGAAACCGAGCATATAAGGCGCTAGCAGCGGACGGACGATTTTTAAAATGGCATACCATTTATAGCGTACAGACGAATAAAAACCCTCAAATAGAGGGTTTCTATGGGCTATCGGCAAATTTGAATAACAATCCATTGCATAGTACAAGCCCTTCCTCCCATAAGCTTGGAATATACGATAACGGTATGGAGGGCACTGATTCTATGGATGAGAAAGCCAGGTTCGAGCATACGTTTTGGCTGCAAATATTGGGCGATCACTCAAGGTTTATCTATAATGCGTTGTCTCCCAAGGAGCTTCAAGATATTCGAAAGGCGTCGCAGTTCATATTCGTGTTCGACCAGTTGTTGAAGCAGGCGCGAGATGCCATGGCCTCGGATGCTTCCGAAGATTTGACCAACCGCGCGCTAGAGGCAACTACAGAGCTTCGGACGTTCAAGCTGAATCTGCTGGACCGGTTGCTGCTCGGCCAAGTCAGTATCGCTCTGTCCCCCACCTTCATCAATCACATGGTCAACGAGCTGGAGGAGTATCTGCGGATACTGATCTCGTTGCGGGAGGGCAAGGGTGTCCCCGTATTCCCGTCGCTGCATCATGATCTGTTATGGCTGCCCGACGCAGCCGGACACGCAGGAGCGATCGCCGCCGAACTCGATCTCGTCGAGAAACGATTGATCGAGAAAAGCCAGAAGTTCGAAAAACACTTTAACGACTATTATCTGAAAGCTATCGAATTGGTCGGTTACTTCCGCACGCTTAGGGAGCAGTATCCGGCGCTCAAGAGGTTTCATGCCGACGTCGATCTTGAGATGAAGGTGTTCATGACTTTCCTGAAGGAAATCGAGGAGCTGGAGCTAAGCGAAGAGCTGCTCAGCCGCATCGACCCCCTCATGCCGCATCATATGTACCGCGAAGAATGTTATTACTTGCTCAAACTATCAGAGAGCGGACAGATTTCCGCCCCCGACTGCGACCCTGCGAAGCCGCGGGAAGAAGCGACCGGGTAAGCAGCATTCAAGGCACGCAAGGGGCGGAGTTGCTCACCATGTCTTTTCTTCTGTATGCGCCGAGTACTAAGCCAAGCGCCGCGAATTCCACAATAGTGCCGGAATGCCAAAGAATAAGGGGCAGCTCCATCCCTATCACCGGAACCCAGCCTAAACACATGAGAATGTTCCAGAACATCCGGACCATCAAAACAGCCATTACGGCGATGACCAGCTTATTCGCATAATCGTCGCGAAGCGTCTTGCCAATCCTAAACAGCCTAATCGCCATCAGCAGACTGGAAACGATGATGACCGCGCCGAATACCCATCCGAAACTGTAAACCAAATAAGAAAACAACATATCGGATGTGGCGTAAGGAATAACAACCTTCTTGTCCAGCCCTTGCCCCCATAGCCCCCCGGATCGGATGGCCTCCAAGGACTTTACGCTCTGGTAAACCGCATCCGGATGTTTTTGTATATAAGCATTGATCCTTCCCCATAGAACTTCATAGAAGTCGGGGTTAAGCATTTGCCATATCGCGAATAGACCCGTCCCGGTAACACCCGATGCCAGTATCAGCCTCCAACGTCGGCTAAGAAGCAGCAATATGGCTAAGCTAAGCACATAGATGAGCATTTGCGCCATGGAGGATGTAAGAAGGTACAACGATATGGGAATCATGGCAAACACGATAACATTCCGAAGCAATATCGTTAGTCGGACAATCCCTTCGTTTGGGGCCTCTCTTTCCTTCTCCAGATGCAGAACTCCAGCAAACGCGATTAGGAGCAAGTATGGAGAAGCATGAAGAACGTTGAAGCCGAAATTCCCTATTAATATCCATTGAGTCGAGCCATTAATCTCTACACCGTAGAATAGAGTCAGCAGCATTATAACTACCGTTCCCCAATAAAGCGGCCAGGATAAACGGAGCAATCGGCGATAATTAACAAACATCATAACTACCATTGCAGTTATTCCGATTGCGCCATATACGAGGACGGGCTCTAATCTATATAAACGTTCGTCCGATGTATGTACCGCCACCAAGGAAACTACCGCAAGCACGACCATAATCGCAATCAGGCCAATAAGATTCCACTCCATGCTAGGTCTATGGGCGGCATGCAGGCCTTTTCCGATTTCTACGGGGTTACCCATCGCTTTCAGTGCCTCAGCAACGGCTTCCTCTGTCTTAAGTCCACTCTCCAGCATCTCGCTCACGAGCTCCTCCAAATGCCCCGCGATCTCCAGTCGGATATCATCGTGCACGGCCTTCGCCTTCACTTGCGAGCAGACGGTATCCAAGTAGGCGGCGACGGCAGGATCCGTCAAGATGGACTTGACCATCGTCATACGCCTCCCTCCCCGATCACCCGGTCGACCGACGTTCGGAAGAGCGTCCATTCCGCGCGTTTCTCTTTCAGCTGCGATCGCCCTTCGTCCGTAATGCGGTAATACTTCCGTTTGCGGCCGCCTTCCTCGCTCCAGTACGCCTCTACCTGGCGCTCCGCTTCCAGCGTATGGAGAATGGGATACAACGTGCCTTCCTTAAACGTGAAGACGCCGGCCGAGCTTCTCTCGATCTCCTTCGTCATCTCGTAGCCGTACATATCCTTCCGATCCAGCAGCGTCAGAATAAGAATAACCGTGCTGCCCTTCATTAATTCCTTATTGATAGCCATAGAGCCTCCCCCTTTCATTCCTCTCCTGTGAATGATCAAATTAATACATCGGATATCTAGGTATAAATATATCGGATAACGCATTTTTTTTCAACCTCGCTCATTTCAAAAGAGCAAAGATCGTCAGATAAAAACAACTATAAAAAACTAGAAAAAGGATTAAAGATGTTTTCTCTTTTTTGAATCATATATTGCATTTATCATAAGGAGGATAAGTTCAATACTTCGGATTCTAGGGCAGATTAAGGAGGCGAGATATCGAAATGGCTGGAATATTACCAGAAGTTGTTGAGAGGTCTATGCGAAAGTTATACGAATCGCTCCAAAATCGCATACCGGATACCGTAGTATCTGTTTATGTTTATGGCTCGACTGCTCTAAATGCTTTTATTGAGGGCTCAAGCGATATAGATTTTCTCGTATTCGTTAATCGATCGCTAACGCCGTCCGACATTCGATTAATTGAGGATGCGCACAAGGAGGTTGAACCGACTCTTTTCGGATTAGATATAATGGGAGCCTACATCCGGCAAGAGGATGCTGGAAAGTCTGTCGGAGAAATCCCTCCCGTCCCCACCTATTTCGATAAAAAAATGCAATCGGATGGAGATGGGGATTTAAATCCGATCACATGGTGGATCCTTCAAAGACACGGCATCTGTGTGCATGGTCAGCGTTTATCCTTCGATTATGAAATATCATCTGAAGAACTTATCCAATACGTGATTGAAAATATGAATTCCTACTGGTCTGGTTGGATTTCCCGATTGGAACAAAACCTGCATTCGTCTGATATGAACGAGCATACCGTGCCAGTGGAACAATTGGATTTTGCAGTAGAATGGTGCACGCTTGGCATGTTGCGGCAATTTTACACCATCCGGGAGCATGACGTGACGGGCAAGATCGCTGCCGGTGAGTATGGTCTTACGCAATTGCCCGAACGTTGGCATGGGCTTATCCGCGAGGCAATCGCGATCAAGCGTCGGGAGGATGCAAGACAGTATGCCTCGCAGTTGAAGCGGCTTCATGACCTAGTCGAGCTTCTGCGCCTGATACATACAGAGAGCAACGCATCTTTTCAAAAACAAAACTAAACCTCTTGCACAGTTCTAAGTTGCGCCACCAAAGGCTCCGGTGTTATAATGTTACTTGCTGTGGCCCCGTAGCTCAGCGGATAGAGCACACGTTTCCTAAACGTGGTGTCGGATGTTCGATTCATCTCGGGGCCGCCAGTTTTTATCCATAACCACAGCAAACAAGCCAGAGACTGATACAATCAGCTCTGGCTTTATTATTGGACCGCGAAGGCTTAAACAACATAAATCGGCGAAATCCAGGCGCATTGTCCGTTCTCTTGTTGAACTTCAACATGATAAACGTCGCACTCATCTTCCTGCTCGGAATCCGTGAAGCTGCCGCTAAACGCATATTGGGCGACAGGGATGGCGGGATGAATGACAACCGCTTCCGAATTAAAGCTATGCTTGTGGCGCGTAATATTGCCGCTTATCAGCTCTTGAATCGTGGTCGCGATGGAAATGCCGTTAGCCTCCAGCTCAAGCCGAGTGTTCAAATCGCCGTCGATTTCCAGAATAACGCCGCCTGTGTGCGGATGGAGCGTTGTCGGGTTCTTAACCGTCAGACAAGACCAGCTCACATGAGAATCGGACTGACTATGAACGGCATTGCCAAGCGCGTTCAATTCGGGATCATCCTTCAGCTCCGGAGTCGGAGCAAGCACGCTTCTGCCGCGGAAGCAGGTTTCGACAGAACGCAGGCTGCCGCCGCTTACCTTCACATCCGCATTCCATAGGTAGCCCGCTTTATTATCTCCCCAGCCCATCTCTACTTTTACTTTATACGTTGAGCCGCTAACGGAAGGTTGGTTCAGCATATCCCAGCCGGTTACAACTTTCCACGGGCGCAAGTTTTTGAAAATAACGATTTTATCGATCCGATCGCATGCTGTCAGATCAAGCCGAATATCTCTTGCCCCCGCCCCCACCGCAATCTCGCTGCCCATATGAGCCCCGTTGAGCGTAAACCGGCAATCGATTTTATCTCCGCTGACGGCATAAGTGCGGCGGGCTTGAATCGCCTCCCAAATCCCTTCTCTCGTTTTCTCCGCGGCCACTACAGCCATACGGCCATCGCCGTAAGAGCCGGGATAACCGGCATGATGATCCGTCGAGCCGACAAAACCCATCCGGTGCTTGCGGGCAATCGCCGCGTATACGGTGCTTTTGGAATCGCGAGGTCCCATATCATGATAATAAGGAAACGGGCTGTTTACCGACATGCCGCAGCCATGTTTGGATACAACCTCTACGATAGGACTGATGGCGGTATTAAACGATTCCCAGTTGCCGCCGCGATAGCCCGGCGTGTACCCGACATGATGCGGAACGGCGATGACGCGGCGCGGCTTCAGCTGCTCGATAATATCCGCCGGCGACTTGCCTTTGACAAGCGGCAAATCATCGTCGGGCGATACGTAATGATGATCGCCAAATTCGCTGGAATGAGCCTCATAACCCTGGAACGTAACAAATTCGTGATCTTGGTTGAATTGCTTCACGACTTCTCTGACCTGATCCCAATGCCCCTCCAGCTTCGCAAAACCATTCGTATGGAAATCTACGAGAAACTCAAGCGGAGCGCGGCGCTCGGGCATATCATACCAGGAAGCATGTCCGATAATCGCACAGAAGTCGAGCTGTCCCTTCGCCGCCTTCAACGCATTCTCCAAGCTGCCAAAACCGTAACTGATGCCGCAATGATTGTGTATATCTCCCCAATACGTTTGCATATTCATTCTCCTTTTTATCAAAATGAAATGGTGTACACCTCTTAGCGCCCGAGAACAGCGGCAGCTTCCTCCTTGCGTCCCGCCCGCTCCAATCTTCCCGCCCAATCGTGCGGCTTTAAATACCGGAACGGACCTCCGTCCTCTATAATCTCCATCATGGGATCGTCCTTCATGAGATTGCCCGCCATTTGTTCCGCAATCCACCCCTCAAGCTGCGCGCCAAGCTGCCGCACGACATCGGGATGCTCGCTGGCGACATTATTGCGCTGGTAAGGATCTCTCTCCAAATCGTATAAAATGTCCGGCTCCAACTGATAAAAACCTTCATGATAAGTTCGGATATAATGCCACTCTTTTGTCCTTACCGCCCGTTGGCAAGCATAAAGACCATGCTCCAGCACGAGGAATTCACGCTTCTCCGCCTGACCGCCCGTCAGCGCCGGCAGGAGTGATCGGCCGTCCCAGCCTGCCGGCTTCGGCAGCCCCGCCAAATCGGCTATGGTGGCCACGACATCAACGTTATAATGAAGCCCTTTATCCACATGCCCCGTTTTGCTCAATCCCGGGAATTTCATAATTAACGGAATATGATGAACGGCCTCCGTTGCCATGCCATGCTCCAAATATACGCCCTGCTCGCCGAACGACTCCGCATGATCCGCGCTGACAATAAAACAGACGTCATCCAGCACGCCCAGCTCGCGAAAAGCGTCCATTAACTGACCGATATGCTCGTCCAAATAGGAAATACCTCCGTCATAGCCGTTAATCAGCTTCTCGTAGTCCAGACGGCCCGCAATCTCCAGCGGCATCGTCCGCTTGGGAATTTTGCTGTAATCATCGCTCCAATGCAGGAAAGTCGCCGAACGGGGATGCGTATCCTGACGGTGGCGCTTAATATCTTCCTCCGTCGGAAAGACGGGCGCGGGCTCATTGGCAAATTGCTCCGCATATTGCTCAGGATAGGTGTACCTGGAATGCGCATCCCAATACTGAATATGCAGGAAGTAGTTGTCCTCGGCGCCATGCGCCTTCACCCAAGGCAGCACCGCGGCGTTCACCTCATGGGCGTCTTCGTTGCCGCCTTTCAGCGTGTGCGTATGAATTTCATTCCAACCCGCGAAGTACCACCAGGCATGGTGCCGATCGCCGAAAGAAGAAAAGGTAATCGTGCGGTAGTCTGCCTCCCGAAGCAGACGCGGCAGGAACGGATATTCCTTGCTGTGCCCGTCGCCTTGCGGATATTCGTAATGGCAGCCTGCCCCCCAATGGGTCAGCACCCCGTGATTAATGCCGAAGCGACCCGACATGAAGCTGGCTCTCGAAGGCGCACAGGGAGAAGCGGCTGTATATACCTGATCGAAGCGGACGCCTTCTGCCGCTATTTGATCCAAGCAGGGTGTTGTATTTCGGTTGTACCCGTAGCAGCCCATATGGTCGGGACGCAGCGAATCGATATCCAAATAAACAATTCTCATCGTAATTCCTCCCTCGCTCCCCCATAGAGAGCTCTACCAAAATAGTAGACGGCTGCCGAGCAATCCGGTCAAAGCCTCCGCATAAAAATAATCGCCATAGATGAGCGGCGTGTCGATATTTTTCCCGGTTGGGAAGTTGCCTGTCGCATGCCTCACAATGGCTTCATCCTCCGCTCCGTAGGCGGCGCACCGCGTATCAATAGCTTGCAACAATCGCAGCGCGCATCGTTCGTACATCCCGCCTTGATCCGCCGGCAATAGACGCGCAAGGAGCAGCATGCCGCTGGCGGCAATCGCCGCGGCCGACGCATCGCGAGGAGCATCTGCGTAATCGGGAAGTCTGAAATCCCAATAGGGGATACCATCTTCGGGCAGATTGGCCATAAAATAATGCGCGGTCTGCTGGCTCGCCCGCAAATACCGCTCTTGGCCCGTATAACGATAACAAATCGCCATCCCGTATATCGCCCAGGATACGCCCCTGGCCCAGGCCGAGTCCGGCGAATAGCCTTGGCCGCCTAATGCCGACTCGCGTTCGCCGGTCTCCGCATTAAAACAAACGATATGAAAAACGGAACCATCCGGTCGGATAAACCGGCTCAGCACCGTATCGGCATGACGCATCGCAATATGCCTGTACCTCGCATCTCCGGTCTCTTCCGTCGCCCAGAACAGCAGGCTGATATTCATCATGCAGTCGATAATCGCCCAACCTTCGTTATGTTTCTCATTCCGCCACACATAGCTGTTCCATGCCCTTATAAAGTTGCCTTGCGGATTAAAGCGCCCGGCCAGAATGGACGCTGCCTTTAAGGCGCGTTGCTTGGACTGCTCGTCCCCCGTCAGTTTGTAGCTGGCTACAGCGCTCAGACACCACATGAAACCTACGTCGTGATGCAGCTTTGCGAATTCGTCAAGCGCCTCATCCTGCGCCGCCTCGCATCCCTGCGCAAGCCGCCTCAAGCTCTCGTCTCCTTCTTCTCTGTAAGCAAGCCATAGCAGGCCTGGCCAGAACCCGGATGTCCAGGCGCTTGCCGCGGTTCGATCATACTTGCCCGCCAGACTCGCATGGGGGAAGCCGACTCCGATCGTCTCGCTCATTGCTTTAATTTTGCCCGCCGTACGCCGCCATGCGTCTTGCGCCCATTGCTGCTTGTCCAACATCCTGACCCTCCTCTCGCGTAATCCCTTTATTTGATTCGCATTCTAATTTGAAATTGATAGATTCCAGACGCGACTTTGCCTGTATTCCAACGCAGCGGCACCGTTGTGACCGATGGGAAAATAGAGACGGTACGCCTCGCCAATGACCCCCGATCCAATACAAACGAATCGTCGGACATCGTCAACATTAATTGGCGTTGATGCAGAACCTCCACTTGAATGCGTCCGCCCGCCTGAGCAACGGCTGCGCGAGCCGTTACAATCGGCTCCACAATCGCGATATTGTCGCAAGCAAGACGCACATCGATTTCATACCGCTTGATGAAGTCGTCGCCGTCCATTTCATAATCAATCCTGTAGAAAGCGGCGCAATCATAACAATTGCCTTCGTCCATGGCCTTGAGCTTGCCGTGAACAACGGCTAGAGCCCCGGCAGCTCCATACTCGCGGCTGTCCGCATTGTTTACTGCGGCAGCATCCGCATAGGCATCATGTTCGTACAGATTGCTGTACAATCTTCCTTCCCGAGAAACCTCAATTCTTGGCGCAATCGGCTCTTCCATCCCCGGCAACGCTTTCGGCATATTAAACGCCTCGTATTGCCGATACACGGTCATCCCGCCCAATTGCACAGCGCCAACGGCCTTATGCCATAAGTAGCCGACCGTCCCTCCGGTCGGAGCATTGCGAACCCCTGAGCAGCTAATCGTTGCCATCCAATTATGCGAACGCAATTGATGGACGGCCAGCTCTTTGTAGGACTTGGCCCCGAACAAGATTTCGGAAGGAAGCTGCACCTGGTTCCTCGTGTCATCCCATTCCTCTTGTTCTCGCTGCCCGAATTCCGCGCCGTAAGCCAATGCTACAGCCAACGCATCTGCACGATTAATAGAGGGATGTATACATCCCTGTTCGAACAACTGCTCATGCATCGGACCATAACCGAACCGTCCATCGGGACGAATGCAGCTTGCCAAATAATTCGTATGGAGCCGAGCTGCCCGATAAAAGGCAGCATTTTTGTCAGCCAGCAGCATAAAGGCCATCTGGGAACCATGCGCGGTCTTGCTGCCGAACAGCGTCCATTTGTAATTGCGGCTTCCAAAGGAGTTATCGATCGAGCCGTCGGGATAAACCATTTCCATATGTTTGGCAAGCGCCAGCAGGACGGCCGACATGACTTTGGGATCACCCGTGAGTTTGGCATATTCCGCCATGACCCCGAGGCTCATATCGAGGTTATAGCCGACATCGACCGTACACGTCATTTGCGTAAAAGGACGCATTCTCGTCTTCTCGCCAAACAACCATCCGTCCCGGCTGAGCCGGGTATCGATGCATCCATGCATAAGCCGCTTGGCTTGTCCGCCATATTCAGGTTTGCCCAGGATTCGATCCGAAAGCAGCAAAGCCAATGCAGAGGACAAATAATAATTGATATTGGTATCGCCGCCTTCCCCGAACGTCGCGGATACCCAAGCCGCCGCTTTGGCAATGACGGGTTTAAGCGCCTCGCCATCTTCTTGATCCGTCAGTTGATCGCAGGCATGACATAAGGCAAGCAGTTGGAAAACCGTCGTTCCCTTCCAATCGGCTTCCGGCTCATTGCGCCAAGCTCCGTCTTCCCCCTGGGCGGCTATGATATAACGAAGCAGAGAGCGTGCCGCATCTCTGTATTTCTCTTCTTTGCTGATCGAATATAAATAATAGAGCGGAAAAATCGCATCTCCGCTGCGGCCATGAACGGTCTGACAGCCCGTACACCAAATACCGCCCAAGCTGCCGTTCCATACATCCCGCACCTGTTCCTCAACAAGCAAATCGCAGCAATGGCTCAATATGTCCAGCATAAGAGCTTCCACTGTCCGCTCGCCCTCCAGGAAACCTCGCAGGTCGAATTTGATTGGCTTGCTCGCTCGTTTTTGCGTCTTGTTCCTATGCCAACCCATCGCTTTCCTCCCTCTCTCCTAAGGGCGTTTGATAAAAGCGCTATAGCTTGCAATAAAAGATTCGTACGCATCGGGGGGAAGCTTCAACAAATCGTTTGTTGCTTCCATATGCCTCGCCAAGCTGCCAAGCAGAGACCGGATTTCCTCCTCATGCGCCTGCTCAATGGCCAAATTGCGCTGCTCCTGCGGATCTTCCGCCACATCGTACAATTCAAGGAACAGCTCATTCTTAAACATATCCGCAATAAGCTTGCGCGCTCCGCGCACCACGCTGCGTTGGAAGTTGCCCCTCGCCCCATTGCCGTCAAATTGGATAAAAAGATCTCTATTCGTCAAGGAATTCCCGGGCGCATCATCCGCTTCTTGCCGCCCACTTCTTAAAAGCCGCAGCAAAGACTGTCCGGAGAACGCCGTTTCTGCTTCAAGCTGCAAATAATCGGCAAGCGTCGGCATTATATCTACGGCGCTGACCGGCGCTTCTACCGTTTGCGGGGCTACGCGGCCGTCCGCAGGAAATTTCATGAACAATGGCGTCCGTACCGACTCCTCGTACATGCACATTTTCTGATAAAGCCGATGCGAGCCGAGCATTTCGCCATGATCGCTTGTCAATATCACTAACGTTTCGTCGTAAATGCCCTGAGCCTTCAACTCGTCGATGATTAGCCCCACGCAATGATCCAGCAGCGATACCAGACCTAAATAGACTTGCCAGATGGACCGCCACTGCTCCTTCGTATAGCCGTTGCCGATGGCTCCGGTCAGATTATAAAGCTGAAGCGGCGATTGCCCGTATGACCACAACGCCACATTGTCCGGGATCGGCTCGTCCTTGTACATCGAGTACCAAGGCTCCGGCACATCCAGCGGCGGATGCGGCGCGACAAACATCGCATTTAGCAGCAGCGGCTTGCTGCGATCCCGGCCGCGAATCGCATCCAGCGAGGTTTTGGCAATATATCCGTCATAAAAATAGTCGAGTCCTTCCTCGTAGCAGCCCGTAGTTGGAATCGAATACCGTTTAATCCGCGTTGTGGTTCCCGCCACCATCTCGGGCACGATGCCTTTGAAAGCGGGGCCGCCCGGGTGCCGCTTGCCATGTTGCTTCAAGAAGTCGCCATAATGATCCTCCAGCGTATGCCAATGCGTCCTGGAGCAGCTTTGCTGAATATCCTTCCTGTTGAAATGCTGTTTGCCCGTATGCCAGCTATCCCAATCCGCTTCCATCATGCTGTACATATTGGCGGTTCCCGGGTGCACATCACCATACTCGGCCTCGAGCGGCTCCCAAGGATTGATAAGCGAACCGTTAACGTTCGGATATAGTCCGCTAAAGAACGCCCCTCTTGCCGGCACGCAAAGCGGGGAAGCGCAGTAAGCTCTCTCGAACACAGCACTCTCGTTCTTCAGCCTGCTTACATTCGGCATATAACGCTCGTTCACGACATCGTAGCGCAGCTGATCCGCCATAATGACCACCACATGCGGCTTGGCGAGTTTGCCCGGCGCACCCTCCTTGCCATGCACATCTCGCGATTGCTCGCCATAGGTGTCCGGCGTTTCTCGACCGTCCTGCTCACCCTTCTCCATTTTCCCCCATCCTTTCGAGCTGCACAGCCCCAGCCGCAGCTTCAGTAAGCCATACGCCCTCCGTTACATCCACCTGTTCGCTCCGTTGCTTGCCATCAGCCGATCGGCTGTGAACAAGCCATAATCCGTTTGCTATATCTGTAACGAGTATTTTGCGCCTGTTTCCCGACTCATCGGCAGCGATTGTCAGCTGCCCATCCAACAACAACCCGCTTCGGCTGAACAACACAAGCCAGCCCTGCACCTGAACGCCAACGGCGCCTCCCGCTTCAACCAGCTTAGCTTCGGCAGCCTGCTCGCCGTCATGATCCTTGATCTGTATCGCGTGCAGGAACAAATCCCGTTCCGCCGCTTCCTTCGGCCTCACTTCTATGCGCCAGGCGCCTTGCTCGACCGTTGCCGCAAAATCATTTGCATAATGGACGCCGCGAGACTCGAATTGACGCCCCTCCCCGCCAACAGGTTCAATCGCCGCTTGCTTCGGAAGCAGCGTATCGACCGCCAGCTCTCCGCCGTAGCCATCCTCGGTACGAGCGATTACGGTCCGCTTCCCCGATATCTCTGGCTTCTCTATGCTGTGCAAGAGCCATGCCTTCTCAAAGAGCTTGCTGGACGCCTCCACCGCATCGAATACGATCAGAACGGCGGGCAATCCGGCTTGTTTCAGGTTTAGACATACGAATGAACGTGTATAATGGCGTACCTTCTTCGAATAAGCCTTGGTCAGATCGCCTTTCAAATAGGAATAATCGGGTGCTTGCGGATCGGGGCCGAAGCTGTGCGCAAGCACCTCGCCGCGCTCGTATTCGCCGCCGAGCAGTTCCTCCATGTTTTGCGGGGGTTTGCCCGCTCCGGGCCAGCGCTGTCCGCCATCCATCACATTCGGCCAGGTCAGCTTGCCGTCCACAATGTACGGCTGCTCCTGCAGCTCGCCCGGATCATGCACGAGCATGGCATTATGCGCGACCGTCCGCTTGAAATAATATTTATTATGCGGCGATTGATATTTGCCCGAGGAACCTTTGTAAATACCGGAATCGATCGCCAAATAACCTTTGTAATAAATTTGAAAGGCTCCCGCGTCCAGATGCTGATGATTATTGTATTGATACATCCCGATTTTCATCTCCACAAGCGCGGCAGAGGATTGTTTGTCGATAACCGCCCCCTCGTTCCAGCCCGTGCGTGCGATCATA
Organism: Paenibacillus sp. MY03; assembly: GCF_002165585.1. NCBI lineage: Bacteria > Bacillati > Bacillota > Bacilli > Caryophanales > Paenibacillaceae > Paenibacillus > Paenibacillus sp. MY03. The sequence goes on from NZ_MXQD01000030.1 coordinate 117,375, forward strand.
ATCCCTGCCGGTTCCGCAAAATATCGGGTAAGCGGCAACTCGCTTATCGGCTTCGTGCCGAGCTCGGGATTATGAAACAAGATAGCAAACAACAAATACATGTCCGGAATGACCGGATGCTCGATTTGTTGCTGCTCCAGGAAATACCCGTTGCCATAATAGTTGCCTGCCATTAAATAAACAAGCGGGAACAGCTTGATATATTCCTTCTCCGCATACAACGGATTATCGGCATCCCCATCCCGCAGCAGCTTGCCGTCGGGGCGACGGGCGTAAATCCACTGATAACCGACCCGTTCCTGACGGGGATCAAATACTCGGGCATGCCCCATTCTGCCGAAAATCCACGTGGCGAACAGCTCTGCCTGGTATCGATAGCTCCCATAGTTGTCTCCCTGATGATGCCAGCCCGATGGATAAAAGAAGTTGCGCGCGGGAACGAACTCCTCCAGAAAGCGGCCTGCGGCGTAGTCGTACATCTCAGGGTCATCTTCGTAAATCGCAATGCCGGCGGCCATCATATCGCGCATTAGCATCCATTCGCTTGTATGTCCGACAAAAGCCCCTTCATGTGTCGGCGGATATCCGCATTCCAGGAGCGAAGCGAGTCTTTTCAACTCGACAACCAATCTTTTTTTCTCTTCCTCGTCAAGCAGCGCATTGCACCAGTCATAGACTAACGCGATCGCAATCATCAGACGTCCGATTTCTCGTGAAATATCCTGCAAGTTGGGATTAAAAGCGCGACGGGACGCAATCAACGCCAGTTTTTTGGCTTTTAATCCGATTGAACGTTCTTCCAACACTACATATTGCAGCGCATACGATTCAATTGCATAGATGATGTCGAGCGTGCTTCGCATCGACAGTTGCAGCCAATCTTCCTCCCGCAGGGGAGCAAACGCCTTCATTCGATCCCACATACTCCCCATATCCGCATGCTGCAGCCGCTTCCGCAACGGCGCAAGATCGGACTTCTGAAGAAACAAACAAGGTCTCTCCGAAGGCGGAGTCATCGACGGTTTTTTCCACATCGGCTCTCACCACTTATTTTTCGATATATTCGCTGGGCGACGTTCCTTTATATTGCTTGAACACTTTGCGAAAATGTTTATAATCCGCATAACCTACCTGTCTGGCTATTTCCGTTATACTGAATCCTTTGTTCTCCATGAGCTGAACGGCAACATTCAAGCGATATTCCGTCAAATATTGCAAAAACCCCACTCCGCTCTCCTGCTTGAACAACCGGCTTAAATACGCCGAATTGTAGCCCAGCTTGTCCGCAATGGCGACGATCGACAAATCATGCATATATTCGCTTTGAATCAGCTTCTGCATGGCTTCAATCACTTGTTTGCCTTGCAGCGGCTGCTCCGGCGTAACCGCTACAAGCGCTTCCCTCTGATGCCCCTGCGCCGTCAGCATCGTCTCGATTCGATTTAATGCCGCGCGAATCTCGCTGCGATTAATCGGCTTCAAGATATAATCGAAGGCTCCGTAATGAATCGCCTGTTTCGCATAGTCGAAGTCGCTGTAAGCGGAGAAGATGAGTACGGGAATCGTCTTTCCGAGCGCTCTCATCTCCTGCAGCAGCTGCAGTCCGTCCATCTTTGGCATCCGAATATCGGTAATGACCAGATCAAAGCTTTCCCGCTCCAGCCATTCCAGCGCCTGTGCGCCATCTCTGGCCGCCGCAGTCACTGTAAACTGGGGACAATCCCGCTTAATGACCTTCTTCAAACCTTCCAGCATCCAAAATTCATCATCCACGATCAATGTCCGTAACATCTGCCGCTCCTCCTTCTATGCGGATTACAATGCGCGTTCCTTCCCCGGGTTTGCTCCAAATCGTCATACTAAATCGGTCGCCGTACAGCATGTTTAAGCGATAGTAGACATTACGCAATCCGATATGATCGGAAGCCGCCCCGCCTTCCCCTTCCTTCTGCCGCAGCTCGGCCCGAATCTGATTAAGCCTCTCCTTGGCAATGCCGATACCATCGTCTGCGAAGGTAAAGATGACCGCATCGCCATCCAGCTTGGCCTCCACGCGAATATGTCCCTGATCCAGACCGGGGAAGCCGTGATTAACCGCATTTTCGACGAGAGGTTGGAAGATCAGCTTCATAAAGCTCATTCGCCTAATCTCGGGATCTGCCTGCAGCTCCAACGTAAATTTCATCGGAAAACGAACATTGACGATACTCATATAAGACAACAAATGGGTTAATTCTTCCTCGACCGTTGCCGTGGAACCGCCGGTAATACTGTATTGCAGCATGCGCGACAAGGAATGGCTGACCTCCGAAATCTCTTCCCGATCATAGACTTCCGCAATGCAAGCAATGGTGTTGAGTGTGTTGTATAGGAAATGGGGGTTGATCTGGGCTTGCAGCGCCCTCATCTCCGAATTTTGGAGCTGGATTTGCTGTTGATACTCCCTGAGCTGGGATTGAAACACCTCGTTATTCATCCGGTGCAGCTCGGTGATCATCCGGTTGAAACTGATGCTGAGCCGCCCTATTTCATCCCGGGCCATAACAGGCAACCCCGTCTCGAAATTCCCCTTGCCTACTTCCGCCATACGATGCTCCATCACTTTAAGCGGTTTGGTGATCATTCGGCTCAGCGCTGTTGCCAGCAACAAAATAACGACCAACGCCGCTATAGCCAAAATAACGATAAAGGTACGAATGCCGTACAGTCCGGAAGCCAGCTCCTCGAACGGAACCGAACCGATGATTTTCCAGCCTGTCTCCGAGGAGGTATAGAAACCGGCCAACATTTGCACGCCCGCATAGTCGAACGGGATAAATCCGGAGGACTCCTGCTGCACTTTCTTAAACAGCTCTTCGTCCTTCAGCCAATCCGGCAGCGTCTGCGACGGCAATATCGGCTCGCCTTCGGCTGTCATCATCCATACATGGCCGGAACTGCCTAGCTGAATATTTTCGCTCATGCTCTTGATGGTCTGAGGCGAGAAGTCGATGAGCAGCGTTCCCTTTGTCTTGAACTCGCGGTTATCCGTTATTCGGGCGGAGAAGGTTACGACCTCTTCTCCTTTCACATACGTTTGCGGATGAGCCTTATTCAGCCTGAAATGGGTTTGCTCCTTCACCGACTGATACCAGGGATCATCGTGGAAATTATAATGAAGTTTGGCTACGTCGCCAGTCCCGTTATAGACAAGCAAACCGTGATCCGTCACCATGAAAATACCTTTGAAGTCCTCGCGGAAGTTGCCGATATTTTCGAAAAGACTGCGTACGTTGCGCTCGGCATAGATCGACGATGCCGTTCGTTCCTCCGTCCATTCGTATAAAATCGTCTGCACATCCGAATTGAAGCGAATAATATTGCTCACCCGCTCCATTTCCTGCACAAAAGCATCGAGTCTGCCGCCCACCTGCTTGGAAATTTCCAGCGTGTATTTCCCCAACTCCTCTTCGAATGCCGACTTCGATTGTTGAAAGAAGAAGGCGGCAAAAAACAATACGGGTACAAGCCCGATCATAATAAAGATGATCAGCAGCTTATTGCGCATATTCATATTGCGGAAGATTGCGGTTTTTTTGATGAGCAGCTTCATATTCCCGGATTCCTCTCCATGCCGTGACGATTCTACTTAACCTTTCACCGCTCCGGCAACGCCTTCTACGAAATAACGCTGGAACACGATGAAGATAATGATAATGGGAAGCAACGAAATCGTTGCGGCGGCCGCCATGCCTGTCCAATCTATACTATGCTCGCCTACGAATTGGTACATGCCGACACCAAGCGTGCGCAGCTCCGGCTTATTAAGCGTAAAGACCAGCGGCAACAGGAATGAATTCCACGCCCACATAAATTGCAAAATGGCGGTTGTGGCAAAAATCGGCTTCGACAGCGGCAACATCACTTGCACGAAGGTTCGGATAAATCCTGCGCCGTCGATTTCCGCCGCTTCTTCAAGCTCCTTCGGCAAGCCGCTGAAATGCGCGGTAAACAATAAAATAAACAAGACATGCGCGCCGCCAACCTCTGCCAATATAATGCCCGCCAGCGTATTATTCAACCCCAGCGCATTAATGAAAACGTAGATGGGAATGATCGTATATCCCTTTGGCATAAACATCGTAGCCGTAATCGCGGACATAAACACAATTCTGCCCGGGAATTTGAAGCGGCCTAGCGCATACCCTGTCATCGCGCACACCGCGATCACAATCGCTACAACGGAAACCGTAATAATGGTTGTATTAAGAAAATAGGTGGAGAAATTGGCTGTATCCCATGCCCTTGCATAGTTTTCGAATTGCAGTTTTTCCGGCAGCAAGCTGAAACCTTTCGTAATATACTCCGTGTTTGTTTTCAACGAAGCGGCAATCATCCACACGAACGGATAGATCCAGATGATTCCGATCAGACTCAATATAAGATATACAAGCGCTTTGCCGATTCGTTTTTTCTGGGCGTACAGCATAACGGTTTCCCTCCTTGCGACCTTAATGCGCGGCCTTCTTGCCGCCTGAACGTTTAACCAAAATACCTAATATCAATGAAATGAACAAGATCGCAATCCCATAGAATATGCCTGCCGCGGACGCAAATCCGGATCTTGGCATGCCCATGCCTTCAAATGCATAACGATAAATATATAAATCAACCATATCGGTGCTGAATGCAGGACCGCCGTTTGTCATTGATTTCACCAGATCAAATACATGAAGCGCGTTAACCGTCGATAGCAGCAGAATCACGCTTCCTACCGGCAGCAGCAGCGGGATCGTAATATAGCGGAATGATTGCACCGCGCTGGCCCCATCCACCTTGGCAGCTTCATAAAGCTCCTTGGGCAAGGATTGCAGCGCGGCTAACCAGTAAACCATCTTCATCCCGAAAGTTTTCCAAATCCCTACGGCAATGACAATCACCAACGCGGTATCCATCGAACCCAGCCAATCGATCGGCGCGCCGATGATTCCGATCTTCATCAGGATTTCATTGACTAACCCGTTATAAGAACCGAAGATAAAACGCATGACAACGCCAATGACCGCGGTTGTTGTAACAACCGGCAAGAAGTAGAGGGTACGAAACAGGGTGGCTCCCTTTAACCAATTCGAATTGAGAGTGATGGCCATTAACAGCGCTAACGGCAATTGAATGACGACCAGGAAAAACATAAAGATAAAGCTGTTTTTAAAAGCATTCCAGAAGAGCGGATCGCGAACCGTCTCTACATAGTTTTCGAACCCTATAAAATCCTTTAGCGGCCCAAACCCGCTCCAGTTGTAGAAGCTGTATACATAACTCATGATGATCGGATACAGTGTAAAAGCAAGAAACAGGACCAACTGCGGTAAAATAAACAAATAACAATAAAACAGCTTTTTGCGTCTTATTCGGCTCATTTTTGATGAACCCGCGGTTTCCTTCATCATGAACCTCCCCTCTGGCAGTACAACCGCCGGCGGAGCGCTTCCTCGCCATTTATAAGAGGTTGTTCAAAAAGTCCGCTTCCCATTACGAAGTCATCCAAGAAGCATACTCGACGTCGAATATTGAATTCTGCCGAACCTTCCGGTGCTCACGTAGCCTCCACTACGCTCCGCTCCTCAGGTTCTAGCTTCATCCAATCTTCTCGGTACTGAGAACCGAACTTTTTAAACTCGCACTTTAAGAAAGCGCTGCCAACGTTTCTGTCTACTTTTTCAATGCGTCATAATCGCTTTGCGTATAGTCCTTCGTCGGATCCCAATTCGGGAACGTAAAGTCGTCTCTGCTTACTTTCACGCCTGTGGCGCTTACTTTATCGATAGCATCCTGCAGACCTTTGTTCATTTTGCTCGCATAATCCTTCATGAGCGCAGCAGCGTCCAACTTGTCATCTACCAGCAAGTTCAACAACAGTTCGCCAAACGTCGGTTTAATTTTGGTTTGACGAATATGGCCGAGCTCGCCAATTACAAGCGCCGTCTCCGGATTGGCGATGGCATAATTCGGGCTCTCGCGCATTGTATCTTGATGAATATTAAAGAATACTTTATATTCCGGATACGGATACAACGATTCGTCCGCGTTCAGCTCATCAATCGGCGACAACGAGGCCCCGCTTTGAATCGTGCTTTTGAAAAATTCTTTGGAGGCGAATGCCTCTTCAATATATTTGCCTGCCGCTTCCTTGTTTTCGGATGTGGCAGACAGCATATAACCTGCCGTGTTGGCGACTGTATAGCCGTAATAAGGCTGTTCGCCGTCCTGTTGAGGCACGGCTGCAATGCCGAATTCGGCATCCGGCGCATCACGTTTGATCTGCCACATGCGATGACGCGGATCAATCAGGAAGGCCGCCAAATTTTCGCCGAAGTATACGTTGGCCTCAGCCGGTTTCATGCTATAGGATGCCGGCATGATGCTGCCATCCTGCTTCATTCCCTGCAGCAGCTCGATCGCGCCGATCCACTCCGGCGTGTCGAACAAATAGGTGCCGTTTTGCAGATTAAAGCCCGGCATATCCCCTTGGGTCGGAACCTTGGAGGCCGTAAGCCCCAATATCATTTGATCAAGAGCTACCGGCTCGCCGCCGGCAAATACAAGGCCGAACGTCTTGCCGTTTCCTTTTTCCGTAATCACTTTGGACATCTCGCGGAGCTCGTCCCATGTCACTGGCGGTTTCTCCGGATCCAATCCGGCATCGCGCATCACCTTTTTGTTGTAATACAGCATCGAGCGATGGTTGAGACCCCGCAACGGCCAAGTATACGTTTTGCCATCAATCATATTCACGCCTTCCTGGAAAGAGCCTTGCATGAACTGATTTTTCCAATCGGCGGAAACGAATTCATCCAGCGGCGCCGCCCAGCCATTCTCCACGATTTGTCGTGCGTCCATTCCTTGCGGGCTCAGGAAGATATCCGGCAGATCATTGCTGGCGATCGATGCCTGAATCGCGGTATTATACTCCGATGTTGGCATATATCGGACTTCAACCTTGATCTCGCCCTTGTACTTCTCATTGAATTGCTTGGTAATAACCATGCCCGGGCTATCTTCGCCCTTCCAGAAGTCGTCAAATCCCGCAACGGTAATCACCGCTTCTTTCTTCTGCTCCGTACCCGGATTTTGGGTTGGGTCCGGCTTTTGACCATTGCCGCTGCCGTTGCTGCATCCCGAAATCATCAGTATGACCGCTATCGCTGGCGCTGCCATTCGAAACACCTTTTTCAAAACAACTCCCCCTCTTTCATTTGATTGCGCTTACAACTTTATTGTATGGGGAACCGTACCGCTTGAATATGAGCCATGTTCATACATTATGGGGGTTATTTTTTACTTTTCAACCCCCAACACGGCAAAAAAGGATCAGAACAGCCCCTCGGCCGATTCTGACCCTTCCGTATTACTGAAACACCGCGAACTTCAGGTCCTGCTCCAGCAAGTAATCGATGATGTCCGGCAGCGCATCCAGCGTTGCCTTTTTCTCGTGCATGACGTAGATGCCGCCCGAGGCGTCGATCGTCTTGAAATAACGGATGATCTCCTTCGAGCTAGCAGCCTGCCAGTCCTTAGGATCGCGGTTCCACATGAGCATCTTCATTCCGAGCTCCTCCGCCGCAATCGCCATGTCGTCATTCAGAGCGCCGTATGGCGGACGGAACACGGATACCGACGCATCGCTGTGTTTCCCAATGACCTCGTTCGCCTTCGCTATGTTGACGGAGATGTCATCCATCTCCTTCGTGGTCAAATTGCTATGATCCCAGGAATGATTGCCGACCGCCATCCCCTGCTCCGCCGCATAAGCCGCTTCGACCGTATACCGGTCGGCATTGCGCCCTATGAACAAGAACGTGCCCGCTACCCCACGCTCGCGGAGCAGATCGACGATCGCCTTCGTATAATCCGATGGACCATCGTCGAATGTCAATGCGACGTACCCCTTCGGCAGACTGTAGACGGGAGAGCCTGGATCCAGCGTCATGACTTCTACATGCTCGAGTCCCGTAGCTAAGGAAGCCAAACCACCCTCGATTGACTCATCATCCGAGTGGTCGCTGACTGGCTCTGTTGCACTCTGATCGGTCGTTTCGGAACCGTCATCGTCCGCTTCCGGGGACTCCGGCTTGCCTTGCTTCGTCGTAAAATCCGCTTCCGTCGAGCCGCCACCTTCCGCTCCAGCGGCTGCCAAGGAAGCGGCTCCGCTAGCCCCCTCCGTCAGAGAGGCATGTCCGTTTGCTGCTCTAGCCCCCAGAACCCCGCTGCCCGTTATAACGGTCTGATGCTCGCTTAACGCTTTCGCATCATCAATGTAGATCTGACCCTCCAGCTCGAACCAGGCAAGGAGGAGCATGCAGGTCAGCATAAAGAGACGAAGCGACTTCAGCGCATACCGGCGCATGTTAACAGGCAGGTATGAACGCAAGCGGATTGAGGTGACTCTTATGACTGCTCCTACTTTAGCGGCCATGGCTTCATACGACAAGCTGCTGCTCGCTTTCTCCATAACCGCTGCCGAAGGCGAGGTACAGGCAACCTTTGCCTCTGTCCCGGGCAGCTCGCCGCCGCGCAAAGACTCCAGCATGGATGCATATTCGGCCGAGCAGTCGAAGTAATACGATTCGCCGCCATGCTTGCCGATCTTAACCATTGAACTTAAGTATGTAAGCTTAAACGGATCGTATTGCGCATAAGGAGACAGACGAGCGCGTCCCGTCGATAGCGGAGCCAGTCTCCCCAGCCCCTGGTAAGTCAACTCGTCCAGCTGAAGCTCGAGCTCTCTCGGCCCGTTGGCCTCGCTGCCTGCGTCAACGCTTATCCTTATGACGTAGCGGCCCTGCTTGTCCTCTACCGACAATAGCTCTAACGTTCGCAAGGAATCCTTTTTCATTCTCAGCCTTCTCTTCCGATCGGCGTGGACATCCGGTTCGTGAAGTCGCTGATCATGTTGGCCAGATACACTTTCTCTTGATGCGTCGTCTCGAACTTCTGCTTCAAGTGCTGATGCTCGACATCCTGTCTGCCAATTTTCTCCTCGAGCTCGTGAATGCGCTTGTTCTTCTCCGCAAGCACATCATTGTGCTTGACCTGCAGCGAACCGTACTTCTGCTTCTCCAGCTCGATTACGCTCTTCAGCTCCTCGATCTCGGCCGTCATCCGTCTCTCCAGCTCGCGGTAATCCTCGGCTACCTGATCGACCTTCATATTCTTGTCGACGATCTTCTGCTCCAAATCCAGGATGCTCTTCTCCCGCTCCTCGATCACCCTGGTCAATTGCTTTACATCGCGGTTTAACCGCTCGATATGCCCGCCAGAGTGCGCGAGACGATCCTGCAGCTCGCTATTCTGGAGCTCCGTATGCTGTTTGGCCTGAATCATTTGTTCTACCGCAAGCACTAGATCTAGCGACTTTTTGTCCATACGGGACTTCTGAATGAAGATGGAATCCTGGGGGGATTGGACCGGAGACTCTGGGATTTCCTCGGAGCTTGGGGGAGCAGGCTCCTGACTTGCTAGTTCTTGCGAACGATCCTCCTGCCCCTCCTGGGTACCCTTCTTACGAAAAAAAGGGGGAATCATAGGTTATCATCACCTTTTCAAGGATTATGTAGGAAATTGTCGAACTAGTTCAGTCTATTATAAAAGATAATAGAACTTTATTAGCGGGACTATATATCCATTTTCAAGAAAAGGACCTTTTGGACTAAAGACAGACGTTCGACCCGCTTAATTGGGTCTATTTTCCTATACGCAACAAGATGAGCAGGCTGCCGTCTTTTGGCGGGTCTACTGCAAAGTTACTCCGGCGTGCGCTGTAACCCGATTTTTCGGGTTGCTGGAGCAAGAATCCCCCGTACGACAAAAAAAGCCGTTTCACGAGGAAACGACTTTTTTCAACTCTTCACGATGAATTTCGATTGATTGCTTCTCGTCTTACAGGCCAGCCGGAGCTCCGAATAAGCCCATCAGTTGCTCAAGCGTCACCGTATCGGTCGGCAATGCCTCGAACTCCTGCTTCTTGCCGATGTCCGAATATTGACCGTTGAACGAAACGCCGAACTTCGCCTTCTGACCGCTCTCCGCATCGTTCACTTCCATGCTGATTTTGCCGCTCTGATACACCATGTAATCATCCTTGATCGCGCCTGTCATCTCCAGCGTATTCACCTTCAGATCGTTCTGGAGAAGGTTAAGCAGCTCCGTCTTGTTCGTCTCCCAATCTGCCTTAGCCTGCTCCAAGTCGGTCTTCTGCACTTGCAGTGCCTCCAGCGCGCCTTCGTTGGCCAGCAGAATATCAAGCACCTTCGGCAGCACGTCGTTCACGATCGTCTCTACCGTCTGCGGATAATTCTCTTCTGTAATCGCGAACTTGACGACTTGATCCGCCTTCACGCCTTCCGGCAAGCCGGCATCCGCCGCTTTTACTTCGCTGAAGTAGGTCTTCTCATCGAAGCTGTCCAGCAGCGTCTTGGACAGATCCTGAATCAGCTTCTGTTGGGCGGCAGGATCCATGTTTATTTCCGCACCTTGCTGCTCAGCCAGCTCCTTCAAGTCGATGGCCACATACTTGCCTTTGGTCTCCTCAGGCAGTGGAAGCATCGGAATCTCCGGCGGCTTCACGTACAGCATCTCTTTGGTCATAATCATCGGAATCGCGAGCTTCATCTCCATCATGCCCGGCAGCACGAATTCCATATTCATATCTATGCGCATGGGCTCTTTCGCGTAGGTGGCATCCACCTTAATCGTCGCGTCCTGGAACATGCCCGTCAGGCTGGCAACAGGCAGGCCGCTGGCCTCCGCTTCAGGAATCGATGGCAGCTCCAGCTCGTCAAGCTGGATGTTCATCGACATCTTGAAGGCATCCGCCTCCGTCGTTTTGGCCATTGCTGCCTGCATGGCCGCTTTCGGCGGCGCACTGTTCGAGCAGCCTGCCACGATCAATGTAAGAATTAGAAGTGCAGTAAATCCCATTCGTTGTACTAGCTTCATGGTTCCCCTCCGTCTATTTTTTTCACAGCACCTCCATTCTATACGAAAATTGGAAGCTTTAGAAGCAAACAGGTCTTAATTCGTTCCCAAGACACTGGGTCAATGGTCGCATAAAGAAATAAAAACCCGATTCGGCAATCATGACCGAACCGGGTTTTTATTTCTTCGATCGTTCCGCAACGCAGCGTTAACCCTGGGGGTTATTATGGCTAACGTGGTTGCGCTGCTTCGTTTTCTTGGAGCCCGAAAGAGGAGCCTGCAGGCTCTCGTCATGGTCTTTCCGATTCTTCTGGTTATGAGGCACGCTATCCGGGTTAGGATAGGAATCCGGCTTGGACATGGTCTGACCTCCTGCAAGGTTGGAATGCCGCTTGCTTGGAACAGGTCCTAGCTTCGCGGATGACTCAAGTCTGACGGCTGATCGAAGTTCAGCGAATCTTGATGCCGCCGATCGTTTTTGTCCTGCTGCAGTTGCTGAGCATGATGGCTGTTTACCGGCTCTGCTTCGAGAGCCTCTACGACGTTGGACAAATTTTTGTCCGCCGAGCCCTTCGATTTGGACATACCCCATCACTCCTATGCATGTGTTAATGACTGCAATGCTTGAGCGCACTCGTGAATATGCCGCTTATAATCATGGATCAATTGCTGAATCGCATCCGGTCTCTCGTCGATCGACACGTTGTCCTTCTCCACGTCGATTAACTCGACAAGCACCTCGCGGCTATCCACATACGTCACCTTGAAATCGAATTCGTACATCGCATGCCCTGCCGAATGAATCGTTACGCGCAATGCTGTCGCGTCCGACTCGTCCCTATGCACCTCGCAGCGATCGGAAGCATTCATCGTCTCCGGAAGCGTGCGGCTCCAAGCGTCCGCCAGCTGCTGCGGATCCATGCGAAGCTGGTCTGATTTGGCCATTGTGATCTAACACCTCCACACTCGTTAAGATGCGAAGGAACATCCCCTTTTATCCGCTGCCGCCATACAAAAAAACCGTCCAGCCGCAAAGGCTGAGACGGTTGGAGTAAACTCCAGATAAGCACGCATTAATCCGGCAATGTAAAACTGTCTCCCGTCTCTCGAATCCATGCGGCGAGACGTTCGTTTAATTCCCGTCGTTTGTTACGGTATTGGGCCTGAAAAACGAGGTTGACTTGCTCGTACGGGTCTTCGTTCAAGTTATACAGCATGATAGCGTGTCCCTCCGCACAGACGTATTTCCATCCGTCCCGGGTCGTCACGCCCCGCCACGGTTCCGCAGCCGATTCCCTGGCATCCAGACATTGCAGGAAAGCGGAATCCGGCTCTGCGGAAGGCGTGCGCCAACTCAACCGATAATGGGAATAATCCGTCCCTTGCATCCAGTCCGGCTTCTCGATGCCGCATAATCCCAATGTAGTAGGCGCAATATCAACATGATTAACAGGAGCCGTGACGTTCCCATTGCGCCGCCCTTCATAATGCGGCTGTTCGCCGCTAATAATAAACGGAACGCGAATGGATTCCTCATAGGGTACTACCTTGCCCTCGCAGCCGTGCGAGCCGTGCATATCCCCATGATCGCTAAAAAAGATAATATGCGTATTAAACGCAAGCCCCGCATCGAACAATGCCTGGCGCACCCTGCCCACATTCCAGTCCAAATTTTCGATCATCGCGTAGTAGCCGGGCAACGTGGATCGCGCGGAATGCTCGATATGTGGAATCGACGGCACATTGGAACGCAGCTTCACATTGGCGTAGGAGTGGTTTCGCATCGTTCCCTCAGGCGCATAATAAGGGTTATGCGGCGGCTGTACCGACAAGACAGCGAAAAATGGAGTGCCGTTGCCCGCTTCTTCCTCTTTGCCCCGCTCCATAATATAGTCGATAAACAGGTTCGTCATCTCATCGGTCTCGAAACCTGGTAATCTGTAATGAAAAGCGGAGTCGCCTTCGCCTCCGTGCACCCAACAATCGTATTGGCTATTATTGTTCTCATAGCCGATCCAATGCTGGAACCCGCCGCGTCGCGCCGGGGGAACAATGTGATGGGAGGCGCGCCCATCGCGCTCGTCGAACCCGTCCAGATGCCATTTGCCAAAATACGCCGTCTTGTACCCCGCATCATTAAACACATTGGCGATGGTCGGCTGCTCCGGCGGCATTTGCGCCTGATGGGCAGGGACACAGGCATGAGGATAGAGGCTTGTCAAAAGCGATCCGCGTGTAGGGCAGCATAGCGGGTAGCCCGATACTGCCCTCGTAAAGTTGACGCCCGTACCTGCAAGCGCGTCAATATTCGGCGTATGCACATTGGGGTCGCCATTGCAGCTTAATGCCTGCGCCCTGTGTTGGTCGCCAAAAACCCAAATCACGTTCGGTTTCGATGCAGAATGAGTCATGTGTAACCAACCTTCTTCCTGTTTTCAATTGGATGCGGCTGCTTTTTTCGTCACGTTTGACAGACCCGCCGGCGCCTATAGCCCTGATAGCTGTTCAAGATAGTTGTTTTATTGATTCCAACGGTCATAGGCCGCTTGATATAACGCTATCAGATCTTCGATTCCCATACGTTTCAAGGTTGAGACATATTCCTCCCATTTGTCGAACGACGCTCTGCCCACGATAAATTGGGCTTCCATCTGCTTGTAATACGTTTCGATGTCCGTTTGCAGCGCGCTAACCCGTGTCTGTTCCTCCGGCGTAAAGTATACGGTCGGGAAAGGACTTTTCAAGTAGGGCTCCAGCAATTGCGGCTGACGGTCAAAGTAACGCTCATCCTCCGCATTTTTCTTCAGAATAATATCTTCTCTCCTATGCTGTGGCGGAGCGGTACCCGGATCAGGCGTAGCTTGTCCTCTCTCCTGCTCGGAGCCAAGGAATACCCAACGCGTTTTCTCTGCGTCAACCCACTCCCAGTTCTCGCCTTCCACTCCCTGGAATATCGTATATGCGCCTTCCTCCGAATACAAATAGTCGACCCAACGCATCGTCGCTTCCGGATGTTTGTTTTTGTTCGTAATGGCAAAGGTACCCCTCGTAATGGTGTTGTTTTTCTTCGCCAGCGGCGTGTCGTTAAACGGACTGGTGAGCGGCGGCAGAACCCGATTATTAATAATTTCCTCTACATTTGTCTGACCAAGCGGTATCGATGGCAGCGCATAAGGAAACATGCCGTAGCCAACCTCGGCGCCTTTGGCATTAAACTCCTGAGCGGTATGCGTCATCACTTCCTGATCGAGCAGCTTTTCCGTGTAGAGTCGGTTCATAAAACGCAAATACTCCCGGAATCCATCTTCCATCAAGGCATAGCTGACCTTGTCATCCTCCACATAAAAACCTTGCTCCTCCACCAGGCCGAATGCCGGCAAGAAGTTATGACGGAGCGTCATCAGATCGGTGGCGGACACCGGAATTTCGTCAGCCTTGCCGTTGTCGTTCGGATCCTCTTTCTTAAAGCGGATAAGCAAATCGACCAGTTCATCGGTTGTCTTCGGAAGAGTAGTCACCTTCAGCTTATCTATCCATTTGCCGTTTATCCACAGCATCGGGTTGACTTGCGCGCGCGGCGCGTCGAAAATCATCGGCAACGCATAGATATGGCCATCCGGCGTCGTAATGCTTTTGCGAATCTCCGGGCGTTCGTCCATAATCGCTTTCAAATTGGGGGCATACTGATCAATCAAATCCTCAAGCGGCACCAAAATGCCCTGGCTGCCATAGTTCACTTCCTCCAGCGCCGTCAATCCCGCAGAGAAAAATACATCCGGCAGCTCCATGCTGGCAAATACCAGATTTTTTTTGTCGGCGTAACCGCTTGCCGGAGGCGTATCGAATTCAAAATGAATATTCGTTTTTTCTTCCATATATTTAAAGAAGTTCATGTCTTTCCATTCCGCATGGATAGCCGCTTTCGGCCCCATCATCTTTAAGGTGATCGGCTCGTTTACGATCGGATAACCGGTTTGTTGCAAATTTTCCTGCGGTTGATTGGCGGCGCTTCCGGCTCCATCCGCACTGCCTCCCGTCGAACCTGTTCCGTCAGGCGTATTCTGGGCACAGCCCGCCAGTATCATCGTTCCGGCAATCGTCATTAACAGCAGCTTTTTCATTGCAATCGCCCTCCTCTTTTTATTGTTATACCATTTTCACTGCCACTCAGCCCTTAAGCGAGCCGATCAGAATGCCTTTGACAAAAAAACGTTGGATAAAGGGATAGACTAGAAGCAGCGGCAACGCGGACACTACCATCACCGCATATTTAATAATATCCGCAACTTTTGCTTGCTCCGCCAATGTTTTCTCGTCCACGCCGTCCATCATCATCTGCGTCATCATCTCTTGCAGCACCAGGATTTCTCTCAGAAACACTTGCAACGGAAACAGATTGCGGTCAGACAAATAGATCATCGCATTAAAATATTGATTCCAATGTCCCACCGCATAGAACAGCCCCATGACAGCAACAAGCGGCAGCGATAATGGCAGCGCCACTCTAAAGAAGATAACGAAGTGGGATGCCCCGTCAATCTGGGACGCTTCCTCCAGTTCAGATGGGAAATTCATCTGGAAGAAGGTGCGCGATACGATAAGATTCCATACCGCCACGGCGTTCGGCAGCAGAATCGCCCAGACCGTGTTCAGAATATCCAGGTCGCGTACTAGCAAATAAGTGGGGATCAATCCCCCGTTGAAAAACATCGTAAACACAAACAACGCCATGGCCACATTTTTGGCGGGCACTCCTTTTCTCGAGAGCGCATACGCGCACGGCAGCGTCAGTAACAGGTTAATAAATGTGCCTGCTACCGTATAAAACACCGTATTTCTGTAGCCCACCCAAATATCGCGGTTTTGAAAAACGCGCTGATATCCCTCAAACGTAATTTCCTTCGGCAGCAGCACCACTTGCCCGGAGTTGACAAGCTGCGGATTGCTTATTGAAGCGCTTACGATGTAGACCAACGGATACAGCACGACGACAACTAACACCAATATGAAAATCCGATTGCCCAGCAGAAATAGTTTATCCTGTGCCGTATCAGATATCATGGATCACCCTCCTTTACCAAAGACTCGTTTCCGTCGTTTTCCTGGCGACATAGTTAAAAGTCAGCAGCAACACGAAGTTAATGATGGAGTTAAATAAACCTACAGCAGCAGAAAAGCTGTATTGCGCCTGCAACAAGCCCACCCGATAGACATAGGTCTGAATGACATCGGAGGACGGCAGGTTTAACTCGTTTTGCAGCAAATAAATTTTCTCGAAGCCTATCGTCATAAAGTTGCCCATATTAAGGATGAACAAAATAATGATGGTTGGCGCAATCGCCGGCAAATTGATATGCCATATCCGTTGCAATCTGCTGGCGCCGTCGATCTCCGCTGCTTCATGCTGACTCGGATCGATACCGGACAATGCAGCCAAATAAATGATCGCGCCCCAGCCCAGGTTTTGCCACTCGCCGGACAGGACAAAAATCGACTTGAACCAGCTCGGTTCCATCAGGAAAGGAATCGGCTTCATGCCCAACTGGTTCAGCAAATTGTTTACAATGCCGGTAGAAGGGTTCAAAAATGTGATGATCATGCCGGACATTACAACGGTAGAGATAAAATGCGGCGCATACGTAACCGTTTGCACAAATCGCTTGTAACGAATCGAACTCAGTTCGTTAAAGGATAACGCTACAATAATTGATACCGGAAACAGCACAAGCTGGTATACGTTGATCTCCAGCGTATTTTTAAGCAAGGTCCAGAAGTGAAAGCTGCGGAAGAACCGCTGGAACTGCTCGAAAAATACCCATTCGCTCCCCCATATGCCCTTGGTAGCAACATAATTTTTGAAGGCGATCTGCACGCCATACATCGGATAATAATGAAACACGAGAAAATAGATTACCGTCGGTATTATAAACAAATACAGTTGCCAATATTTCTGTATGGCTTTAATCATTCCGTCTCACCCCCTTTTCACCGCAAGTATACCGACGGGAGCAAAACAAAGTAAATATGCCGACGACGCCGGGCATATGCATTTCGCACAAAAACACAGAAGCGGCGCGGCGCGGCTTCTGTGTGTCCAAAATCGTATCAATCCGAATGGAGAGTCTCCGGTTTGAACGCATTGCGCTTGCGGTATTCTCCCGGCGTAATACCTTCAAGCTGTTTGAACTTGCGGATAAAACTGGAGGCGTTTAAATAACCGGCATCCTCGATAATCGCATTAATGCTTTTGTTCGTTTGCACCAATTCCCTCTTGATGGCATCCAACCGTAATTTGCCCAAAACTTCCGTAAACGTATCTCCCGAATGCTCCTTGAACAACCTGCCGAAATAGGAGGCTGAAAGATGGACATGCACCGCAGCTTGCTCCAAACTCATATCGGGCGAGTGGTATTGTTCCTTCATATACTGGAGCGCAGTCTGGACCAGCCGATCTTCCCATGTATCCATTCGGACGCGAATCGCTTCGCATACCTCCTGCGTTCGCAGCAGCAGCTCGGTTTCCAACTGCCGAATGTCCCTAAATTCCAACAGGCCCGATACGTCCGTTTCCACCTCGGCTTCCAGCGCTGCTTTGTAGAAAGAGTTTATAATATCGAAGCACAAACTTCTGAGCATCGTAATCGATACTGTGTTTTGCTGCATATATAGAAAAATCGACCTTAACGTTTCCAAGGCAATCTTTTCGTTGCCTTGTTTCAAGCTCTGTATATAAATATCGAGCTCCTTCAACGGATAGCCGTATTTTTTGCTCTGAATTTTTACGGTATTCTCATAAAAAATAACGCTGCCCGTCCCTGCAATTATCCGGTATTCCGAGGCGACAGCAGCCTCAACGAAGGAACGGTTGATCTGCGCCGTATCCTGGCACCATTGCCCGATACTGATGCTGGCCTCCAGCAACAAGGAGTGATGTAGCAGCTGCAAAATACAGGCCGCCGCCGTCTTCTGCGTGTTCGTCGTGGCAGCCGACCGTGACTGGGCGCATACAATAATGCCGATCGCATGGTCATGGGTCAGAGCGATCCCGTAGCCCTTCAGGCCGTCGGTCAGATCCACCTCCGCCAGCAGTTCAATCGCCTGGCCTTTTTTTGCCCGATCCGTCTCTGACACCGTCAGGTAAAACACGCAGTAGTGGTCCCCCGCCAGCATTTGCTCCAAAATCGGTTCGTTCGTTTGTTGCGCGTCATGATATCGTCCGGTCAGCAGACTATAAACAACCTGCTCCTGCAACATATTCCTTTGCTCATGCATTTGCTGCTCCAATTGCCGGTTATTCTGGACAACCGCATCGATGGTTTCCTTAATATGGCCGATTTCATTGGATTGGCCTTTGCCCCAAGACCCTTTGCCCGCAAATATTTTTGCGTATTCCGACAACTCCCGGATCGGCCGATAATTGCGCAGCCCCAAATATAATGCAATGGCCAAACCGGTCAGCACAATGACAATAAGCGCGACAACCATCAGAAACTGAAATTCGGATACTCTGACCAAATATTGTTTGGTCGGCAACACCAACGTATACGCCCATCCCATCCGCTCGGATACAGCCCGGATTATGGAGTAGGAATTGCCTTCATATTCGATTTCGTACATATGCCGTCCGGGCTCCGCCTGTCGCAGCTGATCACTTTCCAGAATCCGGAATCCGCTGCTATTCTGCGAAGCCAGCACCTGATCCTTGTCGTCAGTAATGTACACATACCCTTCCGAGCTGCCTAAAATATTCTCCAATTGCCGCGTCAGCACCGAGCTTTTAATCAGGAATAGGACATTTCCGTAAGCGCTGTCATTTTGAGGCGGAATTGGATATAATACCGCAACCCACTGATTGCCGTCCATACCTTCCACCTTGCCGATCGTCATGGTCAACGGCGCAAAATCCCCGTCCATCTGCGCTTTGAGCTGCGCCGCTTCTTCCGGATTCAGTCCGTAGTTGCGACCAGCCACGGTGCGGAAGGAGCTGACCCCATGCGAGGAATACAGCTTGTCTTCTCCTTTAAAATAAAGATACAACTCCTCCACAATGACGCTATTCGTTTTATGCTTGCGCAACTCCGTAATCCCTTCGGCAATCGAATAGGCATCCTGCGTCAGGAAAAACTTCTTAAGCTTGGGGTCCATCGAGATCCGGGCTGCGATATTGTTCAGCTCTTCAAGCTGCAAATCCATCATATCCTTCGCTTGCCTCAGATTGAAGTAATTGGAGCTATCTATTTCTTCCCTTAGTGTCTTCGTATGATAATAATTAATGGCCGACATGACCAAGACCGGTATAAGCAAGATGACAATATGCGACAACACAAAACTATAGTAGAGCTTTGTTCTTTTGGCTGAGATTTTCATGTATGCCCCCGTCTCTTGACTGCACTTTGATGTCCGTTAAAACTACGCTCCTCTCAAGATTCTCTAATAAAACCGGCGCCCTGTAAATATGCTAACCGAGTAATCCATGTGCCGCAGCCGCTATTTCATTCGATATAAAATTCATACGATACGATATAAATACTCAAAATGGAGCCATAAGCGTTATTAACGCCTATGGACACTAATCAGAGTTACTTTCATCCCAACGCGTTTTTAACGCCTACAGCTGCTCGTTCGCCTACTTTTTGGAGCCATAAGCGTTACTAACGCCTATGGGCGTTAATCAGAGTTACTTCCGGGCCATCGGCGTTTTTAACGCCTACAACTGCTCGTTCGCCTACTTTTTGGAGCCATAGGCGTTATTTACGCCTATGTACGCTACTCAGAGTTACTTTACGGGCCATCAGCGTTTTTAACGCCTACAGATGCTCGTTCGCCTACTTTTTGGAGCCATAGGCGTTATTAACGCCTATGGGCGTTAATCAGAGTTACTTTTTGGTCCATCGGCGTTTTTAACGCCTACAGTTGATCGTTCCTTTGTTCACAACTCTTGGAGTTGCATCATTTCCTATACAATCAAAAAAAGCCCGGACAGCATGCGCGGGCTTTGTATATTTATATACTGGCGGAGAGGATGGGATTCGCTCCGTCGCGCCATGACCGTATAAACGGTCATTGTAATGCGACTATCACGCCGGGGCCTACGAACATGCCTTTGGGCATCTTCGCTTAACGGCCCGTTCGAATCCCATCCCGCGCCAATAGATAAAAAGCCGCCTGAACGAAGACTCGTCCAAGCGGCTGCTATTTTTTATCTACTGGCGGAGAGGATGGGATTCGAACCCATGTGGGCTTGCGCCCTAACGGTTTTCAAGACCGCCCCGTTATGACCGCTTCGGTACCTCTCCACGTATAAGCGTAACAAAAGCTATTGTACCACAGGACAAAATCCATAATCAACTTCTATTTTGCCCCAGTCGTGCATCTGCTACATTCTATCCCCATCAAGGGGCGCCCACGGCGGCAAGACAGCAGCTTCATAACGCTACCCTAACCGCCGAGGCCGCCAAATAAGGGAATAGCCTCGCCTTCTTGCTTAACCGTTCGAAATAACCGCTACGCCGCCCATATAAGGACGAAGCACTTCAGGAATGGCCACCGAGCCGTCAGCCTGCTGATAATTCTCCAGCAACGCCGCTACCGTGCGTCCTACCGCCAAGCCGGAGCCGTTGAGCGTATGCACGAATTCCGGCTTGCTCTTAGGTTCTCTGCGGAACCGAATCGCCGCGCGGCGCGCCTGGAAGTCCTCGAAGTTCGAGCACGAGGAAATTTCGCGGTATGTGTTGGCGCTAGGAATCCATACTTCAAGGTCGTAGGTCTTCGCCGATGTAAAGCCCATATCGCCCGAGCACAGCGTCAGCACGCGGTAAGGCAGTCCCAACAGCTGCAGCACCTTCTCGGCTTCGTTCGTGAGCTTCTCGAGCTCGTCGTAGGAATCCTCGGGTTTTACCAGCTTCACGAGCTCCACCTTGTTGAATTGATGCTGGCGGATCAAACCGCGCGTATCGCGTCCCGCCGCGCCCGCCTCGGATCGGAAGCATGCGCTGTAAGCCACGAAATTTTTCGGCAGATCCTGGATGTCCAGAATCTCGTCGCGGTGAATGTTCGTCACCGGCACTTCGGCCGTCGGGATCAGGTAATATTCCGTATCCTTGATCTTGAACAGGTCCTCCTCGAACTTCGGCAGCTGGCCCGTTCCGATCAGGCTGTCCCGGTTTACGATATAAGGAGGAAGCACTTCCTCGTAGCCGTGCTGGTCGCTGTGCAGATCCATCATAAAGCTGATCAGGGCACGCTCCAGACGAGCGCCGAGACCGCGGTAAAACGTGAACCTTGAGCCGGTTACCTTGCCCGCGCGCTCGAAGTCCAAAATGCCGAGATCGGCGGCGATATCGTAATGGGCTTTGGGCTCGAAGCCGAAGGACGGCAGGTCGCCAATGCGGCGAACTTCCACATTCTCTTCTTCCGAGGCGCCTACCGGCACGCTCTCGTGCGGGATGTTCGGAATGTTCAGCAGGATCTCCTCGACCGCGCTGTCCATCTCGCGAAGCTCCTCGTCGATTGCCTTGATCCGGTCGCCTACCTCGCGCATCTCCAGGATGAGCGCTTCCGCGTCGCCGCCCGACTTCTTCAGCTTCGCAACCTCTGCGGATACGACGTTCCGGCGATTCTTAAGCTGTTCCGTCTCCCCGATCATCTCGCGGCGCTTCACGTCCAGCTCGGTAAAGCCGGCCACGAGCTCAAGCGATGCCCCTCTATTTTTTAAAGCTTGTTCCACCTTGGCCAGGTCGGAACGCAATATTTTAACATCTAACACGTTGTGTTGCTCCCCTCATAAGGAGTAGTCTTGTTTAGAATTAAGCTCTGGAGCCGGCTGCCGCCGCTTCCTTCACCATATCGACGAAGTAAGCGTGCAGGCGGTAGTCGTCCGTCAGCTCGGGGTGGTACGAGGCCGCCAGCAGCGTGCCTTGTCTTGCTGTTACGATCTCGCCGTTGTACGTCGACAGCACGTCGACCTCCGGTCCGACCGACTTGATGAGCGGGGCGCGAATGAAGACGGCGCGTACCGTCTCGTCGATTCCCTTAACGGGAAGATCCGTCTCGAAGCTCTCGCGCTGACGGCCGAACGCATTGCGCGCTACCGTCATATCCATCAGTCTGAGATGGGCTTCTTCTTGTCCTTCAATGACATCCGCCAGCACGATGAGTCCCGCGCAAGTGCCGAACACGGGCTTGCCTTGCGCAGAGAAGGAGCGGATCGCATCCATGAAACCATACTTCCGCATCAGCTTGCCGATCGTCGTGCTTTCTCCACCCGGAATGACGAGGCCCTGCAGCTCGTCCAACTCCTGGGCGCGCTTGACGGCCACCGCTTCCGCGCCCGCCGCCTTCAGACTGCGTATATGTTCCGCTACAGCTCCCTGCAGCGCTAGTACGCCGATTTTCATCACTTTCTTCGCCTTCCTTTTAGAGGTTGTTCAAAAAATCCGCTTTTTGAACTCGCACTTTTATAGAACCAGCCAAGCCTGATGGCTTGGCCGGTTACAGTATTAAATTCCGCGATCCTGCATACGGGATGCAGCATCCAGCTTGGAGATCTCAATGCCCTTCATCGGCGTGCCCAGATTCTTGGACACTTCCGCGATCAGCTTGTAGTCCTGGTAGTGAGTCGTTGCCTCGACGATCGCGCGAGCGAACTTCTCGGGGCTGTCGGACTTAAAGATACCGGAGCCTACGAATACGCCGTCAGCGCCCAGCTCCATCATCAGAGCCGCATCGGATGGCGTCGCTACGCCGCCTGCGGCGAAGTTAACGACCGGCAGCTTGCCGCTCTCGTGTACGCCGAGCAGAAGCTCGTAAGGAACGCCCAGCACTTTCGCCTCGTGGTACAGCTCGTCCTTCGACAGGGCTTGTACTTTGCGGATTTGACCGTTGATCAGACGAAGATGGCGAACAGCTTCTACGATATTGCCTGTTCCCGGCTCACCCTTCGTACGAAGCATAGCCGCTCCTTCTTGAATACGGCGAAGCGCCTCGCCGAGGTCCTTCGCTCCGCATACGAACGGAATCGTGAATTCGTTTTTGCTGATGTGGAACACTTCGTCGGCAGGAGTCAGTACTTCGCTCTCGTCGATGTAGTCTACGCCCATCGATTCCAGTACTCTTGCTTCTACGATGTGACCGATCCGCGCCTTCGCCATGACCGGAATAGAAACAACTTTCATAACCTCTTCTACGATGGTCGGGTCAGCCATACGGGCTACGCCGCCGGCTGCGCGAATATCCGAAGGTACGCGCTCAAGCGCCATGACTGCCGTAGCGCCGGCCGCTTCCGCGACCTTAGCTTGCTCGGCGTTCATGACGTCCATGATAACGCCGCCTTTTTGCATCTCTGCCATACCGCGCTTAACGCGCGAAGTGCCTGTTTCCATCAGTTTTCTTCCTCCTATTTGTCATCCTTGCCGGATGTATGATGCCGAAGCGTACTAACCATTTATTTTACAGGAATGCCGATCAATCGACAAGCTTTTATTCCTTGCCAGCGGGTCGGATTAAGCCCTGTCCAGGAGACAAGCCTCGTTCATTAGAACAGATCCAGAATGCTGTTGAACAAATTCGCGAAAAACTCGCCGATTGCACGGAAGAACAGCTTAAACCAGCCCGCCTTCTCGGCCTCTTCCGCCGTAATCAGATTAACCGTATAATTCAGGTCGTTGCCCGTCAGCTTATCCTTGTACGTGTACGTCACCGTGCCGACCTTAGTCCCGGCGGCGATCGGCGCCACCAGCTCGCTCTCCGGCGTCAGCTCCGACTTCGTCATGGCAATCTCGGCCTCTACGCCCTTCTGCACCATAAACGTAATGTCCTTCTCCGTCACGACAGGGATCGACTTCTGCACGCCCTTCTTAATCTTGACCGTTTCGATCGTTTCTACCACCGACTTGGGAGGAAGCACCGTCTTCTTTTCGAAAGTGGCAAACGCGTAATTGTACAGCTTCGCCGTCTCATAGAACCGCGTGTTCTTCGTGCTTGTATCCATAACAACGCTGATATAGCGCATATCGCCGCGCTTTACCGTGCCTGTAAAGTTATAACCCGCCGCATTGATAAAGCCGGTCTTCATGCCGTCCACGCCTTCATACGCCAGGCTCTTGAAGCTTGGCACATTGACGTTGGATCCCAGCATATAGTTAATATTGATCATCGGATCCTTATCGCGCTCACGGAACTTGTAGCTCTGCATGCTGGAGAATTCCAGAAACTCCGGATGATCGAGCAAAATAATGCGCGCGAGCTTCCCGACATCGCTGGCCGACATTACCGTCGTATCCTCGAAGCCCGTCACGCTAGTGAATACGGCGCTGTCGAGACCCAGCTTGTCCGCTGTTTCCTCCATCTTCGCTATGAAAGCTTGCAGACTGCCCGCAATTACCGTAGCTAATGCCTTCGTAGCATCATTGGCCGAACCAACGGCCATAGCCAGATATAATTCCTTTACGGTATGCTGATCGCCCGCGGCCAAATAAATTTGTGATTCGGATGGATGAGTATCGGCAGCCTCAGGACTTACCGTAACCGGTTGATCCCAGGACAGGCGACCCGAAGAGATCTCCTCGAGCACAATATACTCCGTCATGAGCTTAGTCATACTCGCAATCGGCAAAGGTTGATCCGGATTGACCTCGTATAACACCTGGCCCGACTCCGCTTCGATTAAAATAGCGGACTTAACTTGAAGTCCAAGTGAATTTTCCGTGCTTGGCCTATTGTCGAACCCGACGGCAAGCGTCGTGGACGCGCCAAGCGACAACGCCGTGATCCATACTGCAAGGCAAGCAGCGACGACAGACAACAACCGAATCGGCCTTCCCATTACTTTCACACTCGTATCCCCATTTCCCCATTGGTTTATCCGCTCATAATTGTAACATAGGAGAGCGTCATAATTAAACCTCTGTTCAAGCCCGCAGAATGAGGAATCCTTCATCTAAACCGCTATTACAAAAATAAACCAGACAACTCAGCCATAAT
This sequence comes from Paenibacillus sp. MY03, assembly GCF_002165585.1. Lineage (NCBI taxonomy): Bacteria > Bacillati > Bacillota > Bacilli > Caryophanales > Paenibacillaceae > Paenibacillus > Paenibacillus sp. MY03. The sequence continues at coordinate 142,311 of NZ_MXQD01000030.1, forward strand.
GGCCAAGCTGCCTGGTTAGAATCCCGTTTGACGGGTGTTCGTAGCAGTTGTAAATACGTTGATGTGCTGACTGTCCTATAACATCGAAGAACGACGATAACCGCCCCTTACAGGGAGTAGTTAGGCGCTTCCTTCGTGATCTGAACGTCATGCGGATGGCTCTCGCGAAGACCGGAGCCTGTAATGCGAACGAACTGCGTATCGTTCTTCAGTTCTTCCAGGGAAGACGTTCCGCAGTAGCCCATGCCGGAACGAAGTCCGCCGAGCAGCTGGTGAACCGTATCGGCAAGCGGTCCTTTGTAAGGGACGCGGCCTTCGATGCCTTCCGGAACAAGCTTGTTCTCGTTCTCTTGGAAGTAACGGTCCTTGCTGCCTTCCTTCATGGCGCCCAGGGAGCCCATGCCGCGGTATACCTTGAAGCTGCGGCCCTGGAAGATCTCCGTCTCGCCCGGGCTCTCGGCCGTGCCTGCAAACAGGCTGCCGATCATGATGGCGCTGGCGCCGGCTGCGATAGCCTTCGTAATATCGCCGGAGTACTTGATGCCGCCGTCCGCGATAATCGGAACGTTGTATTCGCGAGCCACTGTCGCGCAATCATAGATCGCCGTAATTTGAGGTACGCCGATACCCGCGATGACGCGAGTCGTACAGATGGAGCCCGGCCCGATGCCAACCTTGACCACGGATGCGCCGGCTTCGATCAGGTCGCGAGTCGCTTCGCCAGTGGCCACGTTACCCGCAATGATCGTCAGATCCGGGTATTGGGCACGCAGCTTGCGTACCGCTTCAAGAATATTAATATGATGGCCGTGAGCCGAGTCGACTACGAGAACGTCGATGCCCGCGTTCACAAGCGCTTCTGCGCGATCCATCGTGTCCTTGGAGATACCGACAGCTGCGCCGCACAGCAATCTGCCATGCGAATCTTTCGCCGCGTTAGGGAACTGGATCGCCTTCTCGATATCCTTAATCGTAATAAGACCCTTCAGCGTGTTCTCCTCGTCCACGAGAGGAAGCTTCTCGATCTTATGCTTCTGCAGAATGCCTTCCGCCTCTTGCAGTGTTGTTCCGACTGGCGCTGTCACAAGGTTCTCGCGGGTCATCACATCGCTGATCTTGATGGAATAATCATGAACAAAGCGCAGATCCCTGTTCGTCAAAATGCCGACAAGCTTCTTGTCTGCATCGACGATCGGCACGCCGGAGATCCGGTATTTGCCCATAAGCTCCTCCGCATCGTACACATGATGATCGGGAGTCAGAGAGAACGGATTCGTGATAACGCCGCTCTCCGAGCGCTTAACGCGATCTACCTCTTCCGCTTGCTGTGCTACGGACATATTCTTATGAATAATACCGATTCCGCCTTCACGAGCGATCGCAATCGCCAAAGCAGCTTCCGTAACGGTATCCATGCCTGCGCTGATGAGCGGGATGTTAAGCTTGATTCCTGCGCTTAACCGAGCGGAGATGTTGACTTCTCTAGGCAGTACCTCTGATTTGCGCGGAACAAGCAATACGTCGTCGAACGTAAGCCCTTCTTTAGCGAATTTCGTTTCCCACACGAGTAATTTCCTCCCTTATTTTCAGTGCCTCTCAAATATATTATTGCAATATTAGCAGAGGGGGTAGGGGCTGTCAAGGCTCGTCAGGAGGCGATAAATCCCACTATTCCACTCATCTTCCGAATACGGAAAGTTCTCAATCTTCAGAAATAATCCGGAAGATACGTTGTTCGTTCGGGTATTCTGGCTTGTAAGCGATTTATTGTATCTGCCGATCCATGTATGCGCTTGGAACCCGATAATTCCGCCCCAGTTCGGTAGCTTAACAGCAGCATCGCAAGAGCTCCGATTCCGATCCTGATCAGGCCCTTTTCCGATTGTTCCCCTACCATTCCCTCTGCTTCGCCTCTTGTCGCATCGTTCAGTGTCGCCTGTCCTGTCTCGTCGATGACAAGCTCGAAGGTCCCTTCGTTCCAAGAAGCCTGCTTGTCCGTGATCTCCAGCGTCACCCGTATCGACTCTTCGCCCGGCACGAACGGATATTGTTCGACGAATCCCCTCAGGTCCACGATCCGCGCCATAAAATACGGCACAACCTCCTGCTTGATCCTCGGATTGGGCAGCAGATCGATCAAATGGTCGTCGATCGGTGCTTGCAGCGTCACTTTGTCGATCATGGAGTCATGCTGGGCAATAAAACTCCATAGCGCATCTCTCGCTTCGTCGTTTAAGCAGATCAGCTCTTTGATCTTCAGCTCCTTGTTCGCGACCGAATAGATGAGATACCCTTGAACGCTGTCGGCTCCATCTCGATAGATAACTCTTTTGGTTGGATTCTGAACGTTGATCCGGTGCTTCCACCACTTCTCGTCTCGCTTGAGCGAGCCGTTGTATCGGGCAGCGTAGCACTCATACACCTCGTAAAGGAGCTCGTTGCCGTTCACGCGTTCCACCCGTCCGGGACTTACGAGACGTGGCGGCAGCTGGTTCGGCAGCAATGTGTATGACTTGTACTCCGTGTATATCTCCCAGCCGAACTTCCGGTAGAAGCCGAATTCGAACGGATGCAGAAAGGAAATCGTCTGCCCCTTCTCCTTCATCGCTTCCAGCGAATGCAGCAGCAGCTTGCCGACGAAGCCCTGCCGACGATACTCCGGCCAAGTCGCGACACCTGCGAGTCCTCCCATCGCGAATGGCTTGCCTGCTATATAGGTATGCAGCTCCAGCACCGTTGCCTGTGCGGCAATGGCATCGTCAACGTAAACGGCCCAGCGGTCTGAGGGCTGGTCTTCCACTCTTTCCCTCGCTGCTTCCAGCTCTTGCTCCGAGCGTACATATTGAAACGCAAATTGCGACAGCTCCATGCTCTCATCAAAGCGATCCGAACCGAGTCGTTCAATCCGTACTTCCTGTTCCATCCCAGTCCCTCCATCTATGTAAAGTTCAACTACTCGCTAATGTAACATGCCGAAGTCCGTATCGCAATTGGGCTCTTGAGGCATGCATGGGCTTTGACCTCGTTCATTAGGGGGAAGTTTAAAATACCAAGCCTTGCTCCTTACCGCAAAAGAAAATTCCTGCGCTACCGACTCGTCTACCCATTTGTAGCCGACCATTACGTCAATGGGATCAAACTGGCTTTTCTCAGGATCGGCAGGCAATTCGTATCTTCTAAATATTAATTCGGCGCTTCCTCCCCGGAATGTGATGTCTATGGTATGAGGTGCTTGTGCGTTATCAATCAACCGGCCTTTACGAGTCATTATATACTCCTCTAACGTCACCTTCGTGCCGTCCGGACAGTATGTCGGTGGCGCCGACTTATTTGCAGAAAATGGTGCGGTTGAAGCTCAGTAAGTCGGTGGCGCCGACTTAATTGCGGAAAATGATGCGGTTGGTGCGCATTACGTCGATCTCACCGACTTATTTAGGAGAAATGGTGCGGTTGAAGCTCAGTAAGTCGGTTGAACCGACTTAATTGCGGAAAATGATGCGGTTGGTGCGCATTACGTCGATCTCACCGACTTATTTAGGAGAAATGGTGCGGTTGGTGCTCAGTAAGTCGGTTGAACCGACTTAATTGCGGAAAATGATGCGGTTGGTGCGCATTACGTCGATCTCACCGACTTATTTAGGAGAAATGGTGCGGTTGGTGCTCAGTAAGTCGGTTGAACCGACTTAATTGCGGAAAATGATGCGGTTGGTGCGCATTACGTCGATCTCACCGACTTATTTAGGAGAAATGGTGCGGTTGGTGCTCAGTAAGTCGGTTGAACCGACTTAATTGCGGAAAATGATGCGGTTGGTGCGCATTACGTCGATCTCACCGACTTATTTAGGAGAAATGGTGCGGTTGGTGCTCAGTAAGTCGGTGGCGCCGACTTATTTGTGGGAAATGGTGCTTTTGGAGTTCACTATGTCGGTCTCGCCGACTTATTTAAGAGAAATGGTGTGTTTGGAGCTCCGTAAATCGGTCTCATCGACTTATTTGCAGAAAATGGTGCATTTGGAGCTCAGTATGCCGGTCTCACCGACATAATTTCGAGTAATCATGGGTTTTGGAGGCCGAATGTCGGTGGCGCCGACATAGGTGAGGGGTTTTTGTGTTTAGTTGATAGGTTGTCGGCGTGAGCGACAACTTCTGCTTGGCGATGTCCATTCCGCACCGGGG